>DUFZ01000015.1 GCA_013331635.1 Candidatus Woesearchaeota archaeon
CTTTTCGCGCTTGATGATGCTCTCAAAGAGACTCGACCTTATGCTCATGGCGGGCTTTTAGGACAGAGCCGAAGGGAAAATCAGCTATGAGTGTAAGAAGGATATATCTCTCTAGGAAATGGGAAATCTAAACAGGATATTTTTAGAGGCATATAGGCGGCACAATCCAAAAAGTGAGTGATGGCAGGTCGTTCACCTCGTGCTTTCCTTGTGATTGGTGTCATCCAAAGAAGGTTAGTTTTGTGAGAAGGAAAGCACCAATAAATTCTCATTAACAACAGTAGTTCTCGGTTCACCTCTTGACCAAGCCATCACTCACATAACAGATTGTGCCATATAGGCAACAAATATTTATATAGAACTCATCATAATGGTCATATGCTCTGGAGGTGGATAAAATGGCCCTAAATGTCTTGAGTCATAATATTATGCATATAATAATTGCGGTTTTAGCTGGGGTATTATTTATAGTGTCGTTGCTGACTTACTTAAGGACAAAAAGAAACAAGTTTATGTTTATATGCGGAGCATTTTTAGTATTTTCCATCAAAGAAACAATACTGGCCATTAACATAATTGCCAGCGGAACGGATCCCTTAATGATGTTTACTCATTTTCTTGACCTGGTAATCCTGACCCTGTTTGCTTTGGGAATATTTAAATGATTAAGGATTATTTTAAGAAAGAAGAAGAAGCATTACTATTAGACCTTAGGAAAAAAATATACCGGGCTATACATAGATTTCCGGGACTGCATTTTAGGGGGCTGCAAAGAAAAATTAAGCTAGGAACGGGCAATTTGGACTATCATTTGAATTATCTGGAAAAAATAAGCCTAATAAAGATCGAGAAATCAAAAGGCAACAAAAGATTTTATCCCCAGGGATTGAATGATTATGAGCGAAATATACTGGGCATATTAAGGCAAAAAAATTTTAGAAAAATAATAGTGAAGCTGTTGAAAGAAAAGGATATCACTCACAAAGGTATCATCGATTATTTACATATCTCCCCATCTTCGGTAACCTGGTATCTGGGCCAATTAATTGACAGAAATATTTTAGTCCTGGCGGAAAAAGAAAGAAAGAAATATTATCAATTAAAGAATAAAGAGGAAATAATCAAAGTCCTGGTAACTTACAGAGAAAGTTTTGTTGATAAGGTGGTGGATAGTTTTGTGGAAGCATTTGAAAAACAGTAGTTCTATAATTGTCCCAATAGCTATATAAGAGTAAGCCTTGACCATCGGGTACAACTGGAAGAGATGATCGCTAGTATAGAATAAAAGGGGGATATAAATATGGAAATTCCTAAATCTGAGGGTCATATTAAGGCGGATTACAAACACAACGCAGAACAACCAGATGTTAAAGAAAATAAAAAAATAAACAACAACACCATCTGGAAAATTATTTCGGCGGTGCTAAGCATTTTTCTCCTTGGTTCATTTTTGGCGGGAGATTTTTCTGCCTTAAACACTGACAGTATAACTGGAGATGCCGTAGCGGATCAAACCATCGAATATCTCAATAAGAATATCCTGCAAGGACAAGCCACGGCTATCGCCAAAGATATTAAAGAATCAAACGGGCTCTATAATCTAAAATTAAGTATTAACGGCCGAGAGATGGATTCTTACGTGACCAAGGACGGCAAATTATTATTTCCTCAAGCAATTGACTTAACAACCGCTCCGCAAACAACAAGCGCTTCGCCGGCATCATCTGATATTTTTAAATCCAGCAGACCAAAGGTAGAGTTGTTCGTCATGTCTCACTGCCCTTATGGCACACAGATTGAGAAGGGCATCATTCCGGTTGTAAAGGAATTAGGCGATAAAATTTATTTTGAAATAAAGTTCGTAAATTATGCCATGCATGGAAAGAAAGAATTAGAGGAACAATTACGGCAATATTGTATTCAAAAGGAACATAAAGATAAATATCTGACCTACCTGGGTAAATTCCTTGAAAATGGCGACTCGCAAGAGGCTCTCAACACCGCTGGTCTTGCTGGAAAAGACCTCTCCAGTTGTATCAACGAAACCGATACACAATACAAAGTAACGGAACTATTTGATGACCAGAAAAAGAGTGAGTGGGTGGGTAGCTTTCCTCCCTTTAAAGTGCAGGATGCAGATAATAAGAAGTATGGTATAGCCGGATCGCCAACATTAGTTATAAACGGGCAACAAGTTCAGAGCGGACGAGATGCGCAAAGCCTGCTTGATACCATTTGTGGAACTTTCACCAATAAGCCGAGGGGATGCAATATCGATATGACTACCCTTGGTAATCCTGGACCTGGCTTTGGTTTTAACACCCAAGGTGGTTCGGCAACCGCAGCCGGATGCGGCGCTTAGTCGGCAAAAAGAGTCTAAACATTTTTGAGAGGTAATATAACCTAAAAATTTGCTTTAAACAATAAAATAAGCCATAATAAAGCTTCTTAAAGCATCAAGTGACTAAATTAAGCTTATTTTTAAGTATGCTGGAAAGCATGTTTATAAAGTATTTCATCTTCCAACCAGTCAGCAAATGATGAACGTTATGAAAAAAAGATTGGAGGTCTACACCATGAGAAAAGTAATACAAAAAATAGTGGCGCTGGCTGCGCTGATGATATTTATTATAAGTATAGTGCCATTGGCAGCTGCAGAAGAAGGAGAAACAGAGGTTCAGGCGGGAGTTGAAATTGATACAGAAACAAGTGATTCTGAGACTACGGCAGATGCACGTACCAGCGAAAGTAATTCTGGCTCAATGAAGGATGCCCGTGAAAAGCTTCGGGAAAAACGCCAAGAATTAGTGAATGACTTTAAAGAGAAAGCGGCTGAAACACGAGACGAATTCAAGATGAAAGTGCGGGAAGAGGCTCAAGGCCAGCGGGAAGGCCAGCGCGATAAAGTCATCGAATTGCGCGGAAAACTGCAAAATCTTCGGGAACAATATATAGAAGTCAAGATGAAGCATAAGGAAGACAAGAAGGACTGGCAGGAGCATGAAAAAACAGTAGCGGACTTGAAGAAATCATCCCGAAATTGTAAGGATGATTCCCAGGAATGTCATAAGAAAAAAGATGATCTTAAACGGGGTGTAAAACAGCATTTGCTCAAAACCGTGGAGTTAATTGATGATTCCTTAGAACGGCTTACGAATCGGGTGGAAGCGTCGATGGTATTGAGCGATGATGACAAAGCACAAGCTTTGGCATCTCTTGTGGAATTGGAAGCCAGCTTAACCATTCAGAAAGAACAGGTGCAAGCCTTGGCAGAAAATGCCACCAATGAGGAATTGCGCAAGGCTATTCAAGACCTGAAACATACCTGGCAGGACGTTCAGAAAGAACAACGAAGGATCATCAGCGGGTTGATACACCACCAATTAGAAAATGTAGTGGAAAAACATGCGGAGTACGGCAATGCCATGAAGATGCGAATCGATGAACTGACGGCAAAAGGAGTGGATACTACGGAATTGAAAGCACTCTATGATAACTTCCTGCAACAGCTGGAAACCCTGAAAGAAAAAGAAGCAAGTGCCAGGGAAAAGTGGCTGCAGGCAAAAACTGACAGCAGTAAATTAGAGGAATGGAAAGAGGCACAGCAAGAGGTGCGAGAGGAATTGGCCAAAGCCAAGGAAATACTGCGTGAGTTCATGACGAAGTTCAGAGAACTCAAAGGAACATCAGTTGAAGCTGAAACCAGCACGGAGGCAGAAACTCCAGCACCGGAGGCCGGTTCCGACACCAGCGCTTCCACTGAGACTACTGCTGAATGAGGAGAAAGTTTTTTATTCTTTTTTATTTTTAAGCTTTAAAGGTGACTTACTATGAATAAAATAACGAGATTTTTTTGTCTTGCTCTTATTATCAGCGCAGTGTTTATTATTAGTTGTAAACCAATTGCATCAGAAAATCCCCTTCCAGCAATGGAAGCTGCTGGTCCTGCCAGTGTAGAGGAAATGGAAGCGAGTGAAAATATCGATGAGTTGCAGGATTTAGACAACTTGGATAACGAAGATATCAGTTTTGAAGAATTGGATGATATTGGGAGTGAGTAGGATTTTTTTATTGTTCTTTTTTTAGGTTTAGAATAAAAAATTATAGAATACCAAACACCACTTTCCTCGCAGCTAGAACTTTCGGGACATAGTCTTTATTCTCAGCAGAGTTCTTATCAAGATGCCAATAGGAAACTTCTTTTTCTGAGTCTAGCCATCCTTTTATAGCAGTACGTCCTGCCTGATAGGCGGCAATGGCGTTATCACGAGCAATAAAATGATTATCGGTAAATTTTCCTTGAAAGTAATTCCAATGATTTCGCAACAAGAGGGCGGCGGCATCAATGGCTTTCTGCGGGTCAAGTCGTTCATCATTTCCTACGATGCTTAGTCCTACTTCCTGCGCGGTTACAGCAGTAAATTGGGCAATGCCTTTGGGACCGGTAGGTGATTGTACCCTGGCCTGAAAGCCGCTTTCCACCAATAGGAGAGAATAGAGAACTTCATAGGGAACGTTATGGGTGAGTGCAGCTTGCTGCATACAGTTTATGTAAGCATGGGCGCGTTGCTTTGAATTCTCAACATATGCGTGTCGCGGCCCAGCAAACTCATTAATCCAATCTTCAATCCGGGTATGTTTTTTTTTCTTAGCTCGATACTGGTCAACCATGCCGCTCTGATAATGCAAGACGGTGAGTTGGGCAACCTTGCGAATCATTTCACTGCGAATTTTTCCCCAGTTGCCGTGAGGATGCGTACCATCTTCAAAGAGGGCAGTGAAAATAAATGGTCGTTTCTGTCCGGCTTTATTTTGATATTCAATAATAGTGGTCTCACCGTTTAGGCCAGCAACAAAACCAGTTTTGCCTGCAACATCTTTCACCCCTTCCATGGCTATCACGCTATCATCGATTCTGCTGGTGTGATAACCATCTAAAGTTGCGAGCATTTCACGGCTGGCATCGGGGGAGACAAGTTTATGTTGATACAATTGATTGAGCAGTATATTGAGATCATGGGCAGAGGTTTTGTTGCTATAGGTTCTCCCGCCAGAGGGAATTTTTTCCACGACTTTTGTTTCTGAAAATAGTCGAGTTCGATTGAGATAAGCCTGCACAGCACGAGTGCCACCCACAAAATCAATCACGCGATTGGTAGCAACATTATTGCTGTGTTGAATCATTGCCCGAAGGTCGGCTTTGACTTTAATGACTGTCTTTTGTTTTACTTTAGTGCGCTGAAACTTGTCATATGCTGCGGCCATCACAAACGGCTTGATTAAGCTAGCGGACATGCGCTGCTGGTCAATGTTGATATCAGCAACAATATACCTTTTCTCTAAGTCATACACGTAGAAACTGGTTTGTTCTCTGCTTGGAATGAGACCATGACTGCGAAGATAGCCAACGAAATGCTGAATTTGATCTTCTAAGTTTGCCGTTGCTTTCTGCCCCAAGGTGTCTTTGTAGGCATCTTCAATGAGAAGATATGGATTTTTCTCTTGTTTTCCTTTTGCTTCTGCAAGCCCAAAGTCGAGGCCAACTAGATGTTCTAATCCTTTTACAAGTGGACTTGGTAGAGCATCGAGAACGACAGCTCCAGCTACTCCGGCGGTGAGTATTTTGAGGAGGGATCTGCGAGTGATGACCATGTCAACTGGGGAGTTATCTCAATTTATAAACTTTTTGTTTAATTTTTACTATTGAGTGATAATATTATCTGTTTGAAGAGAGGGGGTCTGGTTAAGGTATCTCTATACTGAATGAACGAAATATTCGAATATAATGGTCATCTCAACTTAACCGACTTGGCCATGAAGCTGTATTTTAATTCTTTATAGGCAAAGAGAATTTCGTAAGTCTTGATGAGGTTTTCAAATTTTTCTTTGACTTCGTTGATGACCTCATGAAATTCTTCCAAGTCTCTGGTGATGACATAGGCAAGATAGTTGTAGTAGCCAAAGGTCTTAGTTACCCAGAGCACTTTTCCATGGCTTTGGAGGAAGCCTTCAAACTGCCCTATCTGAGAGGGGAGGGAATTTACTTTAAATAAAATGGAATTGATAGACAATCCTAATACAGCATAATTTAAAGCGGGGCGGTATTGGAGAATATAGCCGTGCCGTTCTAATTTTTGAAGACGGTAGGATACGGTATCTTTGGATATTTTTAATTTTTGGGCGAGAGAGGATTTGCTGATCTGAGCATCGTCAGCCAGAAGATGAAGAATGGAAACATCAGTAGAGTCTAAGGAGAGGGGAAGGCTTGGCTTTGATATTTTATCAAGGCCATAACTTAGCTTGAATCCTTTTAGATTTGGAAAATAACCAAAGGGAAGAACTTCACTGCGCAAGGTTGCAAGCAGGGTAAGGATTACTTCATTGCGCACGTCAAGATGAGAGGTGAGTTGTTGGTAGGAGCTGAGGAATTCTTCTTCGCTTCTGCACTGAAGAGATAATTCTATATTATATTTTCCACTGTAAATAATCAGAGCATTGACAAAAGGGGCATTCAAGGCGCGCTCAAGCAGTTCTTTTTCCTGCAAAGGGGCGTGCATTTCCAAAAAAACATGATAGGATTGATAGCCGAGCTTGCGCACGTCGATAACGGTCCTCGAACCGGTGATGAGATTACTTTGCTGTAATTGAGCAAGACGGTATTCTACCGACTGCCGAGAGAGCAGGATGTGCTTAGCGACTTTAGAGAGCGGCTGGCGAATATTGCTCAGAAGCTCTTGCAGGATGCGCCAGTCTTTAGTTTCCAGCATCAATTCAGGACTTTTTGGTGCAAGTACTCTCATTTTATAAGTATAATTCTTATTATTTATATAAATATTACGTTTTTTTACTAATTTTAGGCTATTTTGTTTTATATATTTCTATATCTTTGCAGTTGGTAGAGCCACGCAGGATTGATGTTACTGGGCACAAAGGAGGGACACACCATGAGAATCGGCATTGCAGGGGCACGTGGAAGCATTCCCACACCAACGGGAAAGACACTTTTTGAACGAGTAATGGAAACGACCAAATACGGTGGAAACACTACCTGTGTGTATGTTCACGCAGACGATGGAACGGAGCATATTCTGGATGCAGGAACGGGAATACGGGATTTAGGTGTCTATCTGGCAACTCAGGGAGGGTTCAACGGGAAGGAAGGCAAGAAACTTAATTTGTACATCAGCCACACCCATTGGGATCACATTCAGGGTCTGCCCTTTTTTGTTCCGGCATATATCCCTGGCAATAAAATTTCGGTGTATGGAGAAGCAAAAGTTAAAAGTATTCATCCGGGGACAAAAGAATCGCTGGAAAGCGCGATCGCGGAACATTCGGATCAGCCAGGAAATTTGCCGGGTTTATTGCGAGTGGAGGGAGATGGAGTTCGCACAGTATTGGGAAAGCAACAGGAATTTCGTAATTTTCCCGCACCGTTGGAATTATTGAAAGGTATTGAGGGTTATTATGATTTCATAGCCGGTTCGACAATCTATGAAACGTCAACCTTGAAAGTGGATACGTTAGCCTTGAATCATCCAGGGAATAGCATTAGCTATCGCTTTAGCGAGAGAAAAAGTGATGGCAGCACAAAGGTGTTGGTCTTTTCCACCGACTTTGAGCCGGATCAAAATGGATTTGATGATAAAGTCATACGTTTCTGGGAGGGAGCGGATCTGGTGATAGCAGATGCCCAGTATGAGCCTCGGGAATCAGAGGTAAAGATAAATCCATTTATGGCGGGCTGGGGGCATAGTGATTATCGCACTGATTTGCAAATGGCTGCTGCTGCCGGGGTGAAAAAATTGGTATTGACCCATCATGAGCCCAAGATGGGGGATAGCTATCATGATGCGCTGGAGCAAAGGGCGCAGCAGGAAGCGAGCGCTATCGAAACGGAGACGGGGCGAAAGGTCCAGGTGGAATTGGCCAAAGAAGGGACGTGGTATGAGTTGTAGGAGGTGAGAACATGCAAACACCACAGCAACTTGCGGAATGGGAAGCGTGGCGGCGAAGGCAGAAAATGCCAGAACAAAATTTGGGTGAAACGCTGGAACTCATCGTGAAGAAAGCAGGCATTACCTCTCGAGGAGGAGTGTTTGAATTTCCTTTGAAGGTTATGAAAGACATTGATACGGTGCGAGAGTACTGCGAACGTTACGGCTGGAAATGCGCTTATGAGCCGTATCATGTTTCTCCCACTTTTGGAGATTATTCACTTACGATGCATCTGTTTCGGCTTGAACCAAAGAGGTGAAACTATGGTCTGGAAAATGTCATCGCCGTTTGATTCCGGAGGGGGCTCTGAGCGTCCTTTGGGTGGAGGTTATCGATCACCGGCAAGTTATGCCACACCAGTGGCTACCTCGGTGCCACGCCCCAAAGCACGCCAGCCTGGAAATCTTATTGCACAGGTGGGAAAGACAACGAAAAGTAAAGTGTCAAAAGATCGTACCAGTGAATCACTGGAGAGATTGCTGAGAATCGATGATGATTTGCTGGGATATAATTTGGAAGGAGGACGGGTGTTGCTGCGCTGTCCACAGAATGAGCGGGCCTTCGATACGTACATTGCCCTGCCCTTTGTGAAAGGGGTGACGGAGAGAGAATCAGGACGAACACTGCTTATTTTGGGAAGCAATGCTCATCATGGGGAAGCGATGGAAAATCAATTTGAGGGAGTGGTTCGTCCTGAACGTGAAGAGGATAAATTGTATGGAAATTGTGTTCGGTGGATTAATGTTGGGGATACGAAAGATGGCTTTATCGGGTTGGATTACCAGCCGGAGGCAAAGGCGACTGATGGGGTCGCACTAAATCTGCAGGATATTCAATTTCTAGCCAAGATGCTGCTGGAGTATGGTTACGACGGGAATAAGAAATTATTTTTACTGCATCCGCCGTACATCAGGGAACAAGATGAGGGTAAGAAACTGCGGGGAGATGGATGGCGAACGCTGCAAGATTATGCAAAGAAAGAGCTGCCGAAAGAAGGAAAGTAGTCTAAGATGGAATCAAAATCACAAGTTTTTTATAGTAGTTACCTATTTGGTAACTATGACTTTGGAAATACCAGGGTATGCCTTGCGAGCGTACGCTTTATTGTATACAAAGTACGGAACTAAGCGCTCTTTTACCCAGGCCGTGCTCGATTGGATTACCGGAAATAGTATGAAGAAGAAAATTTTTGCGGTATTAGTTCGAGCGGGATGGATTGCAAAAACATCGAGGGATTCATATATCTGTGTCAATCCCAGCAAGGTGATCAAAGGTTTATTGGAATTTAAAGTGCCCGCCATTATGCCAAAAGCCGAAAAACAGTACGCTTTTACTGGGTTATCGGCCATTGAAATCTGGTCGGATTACTGCTACATGTTGCGAGGAGTGGAGCGATCGCCTTATTTCATAGAAGTTATGAAAAAAGACCTTCGCTATTGGAAAGATTTTTTAAGCGCTCACAGTGTTCCTTGGTACATCAAAACGGGATCAACCATTGGTGAATTCGTGATCTTGATTCCAGTTGAGCATATCAAAGCGGTTGTACATGAAGGAATGATGGTGGAGCCTTTGGTAGGAGTGATGAAAAAAGCTCATCAAAATGAAATGTATGAGTATGCCTATACTTATATGAGGAAGAAATATGGAACTGCTGCAGAATCGAGAAAGAGAAATATTTAAGGCTATTGGAAAACTGGATACCAAGAAGCTGGTGATTATTGGAGGCTACGCCGTCAATGCCTACACCTTGCCACGATTTTCCATCGATTGTGATATCGTTGTCTCTCATCAGGCTGATGCCCACAAAATAGTGCAAGATTTAGAGAGAATGAACTATACGCAAAGTACTGCTACAGAACATTTTTCGTACCATGGCAAGTTCATCCGCCTAGAAAAAGAGCTCGCGCCTTTGTTCAAGGTAAGCATGGATATTATGTTTGAAGAAGTATCTGATAGGCAAACGGGAGCTAAGTTTAGTGCTTCGTGGATATTTGAGAATGCGCAGGAACAACTCCTGCAAGGAAAAACCATGACCCAAAAGAGAAAAGTGCTCATTCTCAGTGCAGATGCGCTCATCGTTATGAAAAGCATTAGTTCACGGGTAACAGATATTAGAGATGTTTTTATGCTACTGCCTAGAGCGAGGAATGTACCTTGGATACAGCAGGAGATAGAAAAGCGCTGCGATACGCAAGAAAGACTACAGCGACTCAAAGCAAAAGTGATGAGTTCTTCATTTAAAGATAATCTTCAAGGAGTGTATGGATATCTTGATGAGATTACTTTTGCCAAACATCAGATGAAAGTGAAAGAATTTTGTCAATAATTCTACTCTTCCAGTTGGTCAGCTTCATATTCACGCTTTGCTGCTATTTTAGCTAAAGAGGTGTACTTTTCTCTGGTTTCTCCTTGCGTTTGGAAGGCCCTGGAGGTGAAGAAGTCTTTGATGAAGCCTTCGGTTTCTGCTTCGCTTTTGTATCCGGCAGCATGGGCGAGTTCATGGGTCAAAACGTATTCTTGCATTGCGTCTGCTGGGATTTTATATTGGATGGCCATTTGCTCAACACGTTCTTGAAAGGTTTTTCCTTGATAGTTGCTGACGATGATACCTTCAAGGCCATTGTGGATAGTGGCAGCAACGGTACTAGGACCTAAATCAGCGGTGCCATAACCGGTTAACTCCACTAATTTTCGATTGCGGGATTCGATGTAAGTGAGAAAATGCTGCCCTTGCTCTGAAGAGAGATAACTGCGCATGAGTTGATCGAAGCGGGTTGCTTCATTCACATGGGCATAGGCATTGTCGCTGTTATGGACATCAGTAACGCCATCGTGAATGACTGCCATGCCCATATCATAGCGCTCAAAGTGAGACAATTTAGATTTCATGGCTTACCAAAAGGTGTTAGGATTTAAATTAATTATGGAAAAGAGTGGGACGAAATGGTCAGGCGGCTCTCTTCTTTAATTTATACTGCGAGATATGCTCTCTGAGGGCACTGTCAGAAACATTTCCCTCTCGATGGAAGGTTTCCAGAAGCTCCCGTGCTTCATCAACAGTAACTTTTCCAGAATCTACTTTATCTTCGAGACCAACGTGTTTTATAATTCCCCCAACATTAGCTTGATCTAAGTGTCCGCCGGCAGAGGTATACATCCGTTCACTCAGTTGCCGTTGAATTTGCTGCTTGAGATTATCAAACTGAGCGTGGGTAAAGCGTTTTCCATATTTGGTTACCAGTTCTTTCAATTGCCNNCCCTGAGTGGTTCCTACATAGGCCTGCATCAATAAATCACTTTCTACTTCATTCAAATCTTTAGAAGTTTTAAAATGCTGCTTAGCTTTTGTTACATACATATCAGACATAGTCTTGACAAATTGTTTCTGGACGGCAGCATCATCCAATTTTTCAAAATTAACTCTTCCATCTTCCATCAAATGTTTATTCACCGCGGCAGTATAGGCTTCGGTGTGGGTATGAGAAGCAGTATCGGCCAGTTGAGTGGCATGGGTATAGAGTTTTTTGTGCTTAGCAATATAATTTTTATCCTGTTCTTCCTGCTGTTTTTGTTCGTCCTCTTTTTTGCTCATACCTAAAATAAAAAGAATGAGGTTATTAAGCTTTTCGGAAGCCCAGTGGTAAGATTACTGGTACTGGCTGAGATCAATATTCCGATAGGAAACCAAAGCATCTTTCACCAACAATAAGCCTACTTTAGCTCCATCCATATAACTGGCGTTCCAGAAAAGTTCTGAAACAGGAGTATTTTCAAGAATGGGTCGTCCAAAATGATCATGCGCTTGATGTACTGATTCATGAAAATGGCCACTGATGGCTTTAGTGATAGAAAGTTGCCGATACAAGCTGGCTAACTCTTCATTGCCGCGATTTTCACGTTTAAAAGTATAGCCATGCAAGGAAGCTACTCGTTCTAATTCACCAGAAGTGAGTTTCCCTAACCGTTGTTCAAACTTTTTCTTAACATCTACATAAGCCATTACTCCACCCTCTTTGCTTTCAGCAAAACAGGCCATATCTACGGCACTTCCATTCTCTTTAAACTTAGGAGGAACATGGCAGATAACAATAGTTTTGGCTGGCTGGGTAACGCACCGCTCCAAATCAGAAATATTTTCATAATGGACTAACCCTCGAATCTCTTGTTTTTGGGCCAGTTCAACGACTTGGTCTTTATTTTCATAGGGAATGAGACCGAGCTTTCCACGAATATAGTTGCCAGAAGCCATCTGCGAACCAAAGGTGTACTCTCCTCCTGCATTTACATCGGAACCAGGAAGAAATACCAAATGATGGTTGGCAGCTTCTATTCTTCGCTGCTGTGAAACATCAATAATATTGCCATAGAGTCTGGAAGTATGATTTAAAACTTCGGAAGATGGCAGAAATTCTTCATGGCTGCCAAACTGCACATAGGTTTCAAGTTTGGTGTCGGCAGCAGCTTTGAGAAGGAATTGAAGATAATATTGAAGAGGAAGAATTCCATTGCGCTCTCCGGTGAGATCGCCGTTGAGGATTAATTTCTGCGCCCCTAGCTGTTGTAAGGTTTTTAGAGTTGCTTTTACTTTAAGAGGATCACTGGCATGGATATCCGATACAATCCCATAGATGGTTTCCATGGTCTACTTAATGGCATACGGTTTGCCTTTCAAAAAGGAATCAACGATCATGCCATCCTCAATAAATTTGTTCAGGAGTTCAGCCATGTGATCTACGGTTAATTTATTGGGATCCACCTTTCCTTCAGTTTTGGTGTGGGTAACTGCTTCTTTGGCATCTTCCTCATCGAGTTTCACTTTGGGCCCTTCGGTTGAATTCTGATTCAGGAAGTAGCCTAAAGCGGTCTGGCGCTGGGCATAAGCAAAGAAAGTTTCAAAACTAGACCTTTCTTCATTATCTTCAAAGTAGCGCGAAATTGTTTGCGGCTTCATTCCAAATAAGCCAAATACTAAATCTTCAATGCGGTCTTGAACAGTGGTTGTAGATGCAAAGTGTTCTAAAGTGAATTCCTGAAACACTCGGTAAATGGCTGAAGTGGCAGCCTTACGGACTTCTTTGTCTTTCAGTTTTTCCGTTTCAACTAAACCATCGTCACCGGTAATGGTCTTGCCTAAAGAAACATAAGCTTCCATTACTTTATGGATTAAGGTATCGTTTTTCTGGTCTCCTTCTTCTTTTTTCTGGATATAGTCAGTAACGCTCATTGTACTATCTCAAAATGCCCCTACTATATAAATCTTTTGTTTATTTTGTAACTTTATAGTAGTTATACTTATTTTTAGAGGGAACTTGAGAGGCATATGACCAAAATGTCACACCCTACGCAGAAAGCATTATAAGGGTAGTATATATATACTGTATAGGACTTATACGTATGTCCCAGATGTTACATCGGAGGATTTTACCATGGCCAAGAAAGATAAACCTAGCAAATCAGTTGCTCATCCTAAAGAGCTTAAAGCAGTTACTACCGCTCCCCAAGAGATGGAAGCTGCTGCTAATCTTCCTAAATTACCCCCAGAATTAGAAAAGAAATTGAAAGCCTTGAAAGAAAAATTAGATTCATTTAAAGAAAAAATCATTGCCAAATTTGGTGATTATATCGTGGGTATCACCTTACTTCCCCCGGAAAAACCAGCTCCGCCTAAAGAAGGCGAAAAAGTGGAAGAAAAGCCCAAAGATGACCAAAAAATTCAGGTCCTGGTGGTGGTTGATGATACCGACAGTAAAAAGATGTCTAAGGATGAACTGCATCAGAAGTTCTCCACCATCATCGCCAAAATTGCTGAAGATATCGATAAGAATCTGGTTCCCCAAAGCGTGCTGTTAACGGATATCTGGCAAAATTGCTATGATGCCAAATACGAACTGAATAAATTAATTTCTTTGGGTGCTCCTATTCACGATACGGGGATGCTGGCAGCTATTAAGATTGCCGAAATTCACAAGACCATGGTCCTCAAGAAGTTTGAGAAATATATTTTGAGCTACGTTTTAGCTGGATCACTCACGCAAGGGAGAGCGACGGCAACCTCTGATATTGATGTGTGGATCGTGATTGATGATACCGATGTCAAGAAAATGAGCCGGGCGGAACTGAAGGATAAATTGCGGGCAATCATTATTGGTATGGGCATTGAAGCGGGGGAGATGACTGGCATTAAGAATAAACTCAATATTCAAGTGTATATCTTAACTGATTTTTGGGAATCACTGAAAGAGGCCAATCCCATTATCTTTACCCTGCTGCGGGATGGAGTTCCATTCTACGACCGGGGTATTTTCATGCCCTGGAAGCAGTTGCTGCGCATGGGTCGGATTAAACCGAGCCGGGAAGCGATTGAATTGTTCATGAGCACTGGTGAGCAGAGCATCAGCCGGGTGAAATTGCGCCTGAAAGATATGGGAATGGAAGATACTTACTATGCCATCTTAACCCCCAGCCAAGCAGCATTGATGCTCTATGGCATCCCACCTCCCACGCCTCGGGAAACACCGGATGTGATGGAAGAGATTTTTGTGAAGAAAGAAAAAATTTTAGAGCCGGAGTATATCAAGATTCTTCGTAATAATGTGGACATCCGCAAGAAAATCGAGCACGGCGATAAGAAAGAATTGACCGGCAAGGAACTCGATGAACTAATTGAAAATGCGGAAAAATACCTGAAACGAATTAATGAATTGTTTAAAGAAATCGAAGGCAGGCACGATGAGAGAAATATTTTGCTGCTGTATGATGAGATTATGACTATCATTCGGGATGTACTCAAATTAGAGGGCATTGAGAAAGTCCAAGATGAGGAAATCATCAAGCTGTTTGAAGGAGAATTAATTACCACCGGCAAAGTTCCGGCACGGTACTTGCGGGATTTGAATGAGATCATCGAGGCCAAGCGCAAGCATGATCAGAAGAAACTCAGTAAGGCTGATATTGAGAATGCCCATAAGGGAAGCTCGGGATTGATTAAGTTCCTGGTTGAGTATATGCAACGCAAAAGAGGGCGGGAACTCGAGCGAGCTAAAATTCGGGTAAAGCATGGCAGCAAGTTTGGGGAAGTTATTTTGCTGGATAAAATTGCTTTTGTTATCCCCGATGTAGATGCCAAAGAGCAGTTGATTGAAAAAGCAAAATTAAATCCTGATGGAAGTTTAGGCACCAGGGAGAAAAGCAGTTTGGAGGAACTGGAGAAAGAATTGGCGGCGGCGAAATTTCCTGCACGCACCTTTATCAAAGAAGCTGTCTTTGAGAGTATGAAAGATATCTTTGGACGAGAGATGGAAGTGCTGCTGAGTTATTAGGATTTTTTTATCTTTAATTTTGAATAGAAAACTATTTATAGTAGTTATACTTTTGTCTAACTTATGGTCGCAGAAACAATTATTAAGAAATGGGGTAATTCGTTAGGAGTGGTGCTACCTAAGGAACTGGTGGATTTTCAACACCTCAAAGAAAATGATAAAGTTACTGTCTTTCTGGTCAAAGAAGCTGACTTAAGTAGCTCCTATGGTGCTCTTAAAGGAAAACTAAAAATGTCCGGGCAGGAGTTTAAAAATATGGTACGTAAGGGGTGGGAGCCATAGACACTTTTTTCTTTGACACCTATGCTTTCTTTGAGATACTAAAAGGAAACCCGAACTACCAAAAGTATAAAAATGAAGTTTCCATGGTTACTACCAAACTTAATCTTATGGAACTGCATTATGGATTGTTGCTCTCCATTGGAAAAGAAGAAGCTGATCTGAGATTTGATGAATACTCCTATTACACCACTGAAATCACAGACAGCGTATTGAAAAAAGCAACTGAATTCAAAGCTTTTCATAGAAAAAGAAATATATCTTACATTGATTCTATTGGATACACTATTGCTAAACTGGTTGGCATTAAGTTTCTGACCGGCGACCAGCAGTTTAAAGATTTAGAGAATGTGGAGTTTGTGAAGTGAAAATAAGAAAGCAATTACCTTAACGACACATTTTAGATGTATCTAAATAGTAGTAAATTATAAGAAAGATTTATAAAGAAACTCGTTCTCAGAAGTGTATGCACAGACGAAATTTCCTCGCTGGAGTAGCACTATTGGGATTAGAGGGGCTGCTTGGTTGCAGTACCATGAATTTTCCAATAATGAAGGATTCAGACCTTCTGCTAAAATATGCCCAGAGAACAAGAATGCCTCAAGAAGACCCCCATAATTATGCACGATTTCTTCAATCAGGTGAATTTACGGTTCCTGACGAGGCGTTCGATAGCTATGCCCATATTGTCGATCCGCAGGGAAGCGGAGGGACTATGGGTGGTTACATTAGTCATAATCGTTTAGAGCCAGGTAAACTTAATGAATTCACCCAGCAACTGGCTAGGAGGGGATATTCAAAAGAAAATATAGCTCAATTTGCTACACTTTTTTCAACCTCAAAGCAAATTGTGTTTAAGCAATCTCTATTACAAAAACGCTTTTTTCTTAAAGCGCTGCCCCATGAACGGTACCATCGAGAGATGCATGAACTTCAATCAGAAGAATTAGTGGTATTAAAAGCAGCCTATCAGGATCTTATCCATCGAGAGTACACTATCCAACAGGCTACACAAACTGCCGGGTTGTTTGATGCTGACGAAATTGATGTAGCTCAAAGATATGGAGTGGAGTCGCTCTATATTGTTGCCAGCACTCCAGAAGATGGAGGATTTAGCCGCATGAGTTCGGAAATGAAGTGGGATGAATTTTATCCCTATTTAGCACAAGGAGCTTTCATGCCCCGGGCAGAGAGAATATTACAGCAAGAATTTCCTGAAGCCTATGCTATCCATCTTCGATTAAAGGAAAAATCAAAAATTAAATGACTATGAGTAAGTCTATCCTTTCTTCACCACATACACTATCTCATTCTCAAATTCGAGAAGATGTGGTATCATTTTTTTGAAAGTTATCTTGCTGTGTTGCATAAATAGTTAG
>DUFZ01000004.1 GCA_013331635.1 Candidatus Woesearchaeota archaeon
GTCTTTGCCTGGAAAGGTGAATCTTTGAAAGAATACTGGTGGTGCACCAAACAAGCGCTCACTTTTCCTGATGGAACCGGGCCAGACTTGATTGTTGATGATGGCGGGGACGCCACCATGATGATCCACCAAGGGGTAGAGATTGAAAAAAATCCCCAGATATTACAACAGGACCATAGCCAAAAAGGAGAGGATTTTCGCGAGTTGATGCTCTCCCTCCAGGAAACCCATCAGCAAAATCCTCATTTTTGGACTAAGGTTGCCAAAGAGGTAAAAGGCGCTTCGGAAGAAACTACGACNNTTCCGTGACCAAATCCAAATTTGATAATTTATACGGGTGCCGTGAATCCCTCGTTGATGGAATTAAACGGGCAACCGATGTGATGCTCGCCGGAAAAGTAGCCGTCATTGCTGGATATGGGGACGTCGGAAAAGGATGTGCGCAATCCTTGCGGGGATATGGATGCCGGGTTATCATTACCGAAATTGACCCCATTAATGCCCTGCAGGCCGCCATGGAAGGATATGAAGTCAAAAAGATGGATGACGCTGCCAAAGAAGGAAACATATTTGTGACTACCACCGGCTGTCGTGATATCATCGTCAATAGACATTTCCTTTCTATGAAAGACCAGTCCATTGTCTGCAATATCGGTCATTTTGACTGTGAGATTGACATGGAATGGCTCAATCATAACGCCCGCAAGGAAGTTATTAAGCCCCAATATGATAAATACCTCTTTCCCAACGGAAAAGAAATTTTTATTTTAGCCGAAGGGCGCTTAGTCAATTTAGGATGCGCCACCGGACATCCTTCCTTTGTCATGAGCAATTCCTTCAGCAATCAGGTGCTGGCCCAGGTAGAGCTATGGACTAAATCCTATCCGCTGGGAGTGTACATTCTTCCCAAGGAACTCGATGAAGAAGTCGCCCGGCTGCATCTGCACAAGATAGGGGTAGAAATAGACACCCTCACGGATGCCCAGGCATCCTATCTGGGAATTCAAAAAGGAGGGCCATACAAAGCGGATCATTATCGATATTAAGGAGGCGAGTCTAAAAAAGAACATGACCAAAATAGGCATCATCGGCGGTTCAGGGCTTGACAATCCCAGCATTCTGCAGGATGCCCAGGAAATCATGATGGATACCCCTTACGGAAAACCATCCTCTCCCATAAAAGTTGGGAAAATACAGGGNNTTCTCGCCCGGCATGGACGCAATCATTCCATCATGCCCAGCAACGTCAACAATCAGGCCAACATCTGGGCGCTGAAAGAACTGGGGTGTACCCATATTCTCGCTTCCACCGCCTGCGGATCGCTCCAAGAGCATATCAAGCCCGGTGATTTCGTCTTTCTGGATCAATTCCTTGACCGCACCACTAAACGCAAGCAAACTTTCTATGAGCAAGATAAAGTATGCCATATTCCTATGGCTGATCCCTTCTGCCCTAAACTTCGCCAGGTTCTCATTCAGAGCGCGAGAGAACTGCAGCTTCCCCATCATCCCCAGGGAACGGTCATCACTATCGAAGGCCCCCGTTTTTCAACGCGGGCAGAATCAAAGCTCTTTCAAAGTTGGAATGCCGATGTCATTAACATGTCTACCGTACCCGAAGCCGTGCTCGCTCGTGAAGCCGGCCTTTGTTACGCCGCCATTGCCATGAGCACCGATTACGACTGCTGGCGAAGTTCAACCCAACGGGTAACCTGGGAAGAAGTGCTGAAAGTATTCAATAGCAATGTAGAAAAAGTCATTGCCTTATTTTTAAGAGCCATTCCCCACATCACCACTGAACCCTGCCAATGCCGGGAAGATATCAAGACTAGTGTGATGGGATGAAGATGAGATCAGAAAAATGCTGCGGCGGAGTCATCTTCATAAAAGAAGGAAACCAGATAAAATATCTCATCATTAAAAACAAAATAGGCGGGCATTGGGATTTTCCAAAAGGGCATGTTGAGAAAGGAGAAACTGAAGAAAAAACTGCCCAAAGAGAAATTCGGGAAGAAGTGGGGCTTAAAGTACATTTTATCAGCGGATTTAAAGAAAGCATTTCCTATATTGACCATATCAATAAAGTTCAAAAGACCGTAGTTTTCTTTGTAGGTGAAGCTGTTTCCTCAAAAGTCGAGTATATCTTTGATGAAGTAGAAGACCACCTTTGGCTGGACTATGATAATGCTGTAAAAAAATTGACCTATGAAAATGCCAGAGCCGTATTAAAAAAAGCATCCATTTTTCTAAGCAATCCAACATAGAGATTCAGAGAGATTAGACATCGGTAATACTTCAGCAATCTGAAGCGTTACCGTCATAAAGTCGAGCCTCTGCGATATTTACAGCGAGCAGACAGAGGGTTGTCTCTTACGGAGATGTCTGCCCTCCATAAAACACTGCGAGAGGCGAGAAGACGGTAACGCTTCACTTCATAAAGCTGAAGTATTACAGACATCGCAAAGTTTTAAATACCTAAATCTTTCCTCATAATCCCATGGACAACTTCGACCTTAAATCTACCATTCGCACCGTTCCCAACTGGCCTAAGCCTGGCATCGAATCTCCTGGATTTGTGTTCGGAGCAGTTAGGGTTCAAGTGAGGTGAAAAGATGGCAAATTTATTAGAGGAAAAACCAGAAGAAAACGATTATAGCGATCTATTATCTCATTTAAAGAAGAGAATTCAAGAAGCCCAAGTTAAAGCAGTTGTTTCAGTAAATAAAGAACTAATATTTCTATATTGGGATATTGGAAAGAACATTTTGGAACGACAAATTAGGGAGGGGTGGGGTTCTAAGGTTATAGACCGAATTTCTAGCGATTTAACGAGAAGTTTTCCAGAAATGAAAGGATTTTCTCCAAGAAATCTGAAATATATGCGTAAATTTGCTGAAGAATATCTGGAGAGGGAAATAGTGCAAGAGGTTCTTGCACAATTGACTTGGTATAACAATATTACTCTCATAGAGAAGGTTGGTTCTTTTCCAGAACGGCTGTGGTATGCTCAACAAGCAATAAAAAACGGGTGGTCAAGAAATGTACTTGTCCATCAAATCGAGTTAAATTTATATCGGCGACAGGGCAAAGTGATCCATAATTTTAGGACTACACTGCCTGCACCACAGTCAGATTTAGCTAGGCAAACGCTAAAAGACCCCTACATCTTTGATTTTCTTTCTTTAGGCGATGAAGCGCAGGAGAGAGAAATAGAAAAAGAATTAACGAAGCATATTACTCAGTTTTTATTGGAGTTAGGTGCAGGATTTTCGTTTATGGGAAGCCAGTATGCTCTTGAAGTTTCTGGACGGGATTATTATATCGACTTACTCTTTTACCATTTAAGCTTAAGATGCTATGTCATTATCGAACTTAAAGCAGGCGATTTTAAGCCAGAGTATGCTGGAAAATTGAACTTTTATCTTTCTGCTGTGGACAGTATACTCAAGCATAAAGAGGATAATCCATCAATTGGAATAATCTTATGTAAAACTAAAGACAAAGTCGTAGCAGAATATGCTTTAAAGGATATGAGCAAGCCAATTGGCGTTTCGGAGTACAAAATTGTTCGTTCTATTCCCGAGAAATTGAAGACAAGTTTGCCAACTATTGATGAACTAGAAAGAGAGTTATCTAAAAGAGGTAAGATTAAGAAAGCAAAAAAATATTCCCATGGACAACTTCGACCTTAAATCTACCATTCGCACCGTTCCCGACTGGCCTAAGCCTGGCATCATGTTCAGGGACATAACTACCTTGATTGAAAATCCCGATGCATTTAGGTATTGCATCGAGAGATTAAAGCAAGAATACCAAAATAAAAATATCACCAAGATTGCCGGCATCGAATCTCGGGGCTTTATTTTTGGCGCTGCCTTAGCGCATGAAATGAAATTGCCCTTGGTCTTAATCCGCAAGAAAGGAAAATTGCCAGCAGCAACTTTAGCTCAGGAATATCAATTAGAATATGGCACCGATAAGATTGAGATCCATAAGGATGCCATTATGAAAGGCGATAACGTTCTAATCATCGATGACTTAATTGCCACGGGGGGCACGATTGAAGCTGCCTGCAAATTAGTCGAAAAACTGCAAGGAAAGGTAATGGGGTGTGCGTTTGTGATTAATCTCCCCGAATTAAATGGAGCAGACAAAATAAAAAAATATAATCCCTTTCATCTTATCGAATTCGAAGGAGGATAATCAAAAGACAATGAACAAATCCTACGATGTCATCGGCTTTGGAAACACTCTGATGGATTTTTTGATTGAGGTAGATGATGGTATGCTTACCTCCTTGAACCTCAACAAGGGTGAATTTCACCTCATTGACCAAGAAAAAGCAAATGGGATACTCACCCATCTCATTACCAGGCA
The DNA here is from genome assembly GCA_013331635.1 of Candidatus Woesearchaeota archaeon. GTDB lineage: Archaea > Nanobdellota > Nanobdellia > Woesearchaeales > GW2011-AR9 > GW2011-AR9 > GW2011-AR9 sp10194u. Next base: position 4,378 of record DUFZ01000004.1, read on the forward strand.
GTTGCCTATTCAGACTGTGCCAGGAGGCTCCTCCGCCAACACCTTGCGGGGAATTGCCTTTCTGGGAGGAAAAGCAATTTTATATGGAAAAGTAGGGCAAGATACCCACGGCATATCCTACGTCAAACAAGTAGAAGATCACGGCGTAATATCCCGAATAACCACCCGTGATGATATGATCACCGGACATGCCATCACTTTCATTACCCCTGATGCGCAGCGCACTTTTTCCGTGCATCTGGGAGCCGCAGTGCATCTCACCAAAGAGGATGTTTTGGAAGATGATGTCAAAAACAGTAAAATTCTCCATTTAGAGGGGTATCAATTAGAAGGACCAACTCTATCGACTATGGTTCATACTCTGGAACTAGCCAAAAAACACCACACTTTAATTTCCATGGATTTAGCTGATCCCGGCGTAATTCGCCGCAACAAAAATTTTCTGCAAACCATGGTCCAAAAATACGTTGATATTCTTTTTGTGAATGAACAGGAAGCCAAAGAATTCACCGATATGGGCGTTTCAGACGCAGCGCAGGAATTAGGAAAGTGGGTAAAGACCGCTGTTATCAAGGTAGGAGCACAAGGATCGCTCATCCAGCATCAACAAAAAATTATCAAAGTTGATGCCTTTTCTGCCCAAGCTCTTGACACCACTGGCGCTGGTGATACCTATGCCGCTGGATTCTTGTACGGGCATTCTCAAGGCTGGAAGATTGAAGATGCCGGAAAATTAGGCTCCTTATTTGCCTCCAAGATAGTGGAACAGATCGGAGTTAAAATGAAACACTTAGATGCCGAAGAATTGAAGAGGATGATACAGTAATTTGACTTATTAAGAAACTCAATCTAGATATTCCTTTTGAAATGAAGATTACTTTTTCAACAAAAAAACCAAGCTCTTCCTATTCTTGCTCACTGCCACCGAAAAACGGGAATCAAACGTAGTATCATCCGGCTCATCCTGGCTATAGAACGAAAGAACCTCTTTCTTATACCAGCGAAGGATATCCACCATCGCTCCATCGTCTTCTGAATCGCCGTCCACACCATATCGTTCAATCCAGGGATGTCCCACTAAATATTGTTCTACTGCCCTTTCCTTCCTGGCTGCATCAGCAAAATAGCCATCAAATCTCTGCATCGTTGCATATAATTCCGCAACCAAGGGAATATTTTTCGTCACATAATAGCGCTCCGCGCCAGCAACCAAAGAACAAAACTCCCTAACGCCCGGATAAAGAGTCTCGCCAGCCCGTTTCAGAGAAAGCAGAAGTGGAAGTTCTTGTTCCGCCTGCGGGGTACCAAGAAATCGTTCCTTGTATGCTTCCCAACAGCCTGATTCAGCTTTTTTTCCTTTTTGCACCCAAGAAATCGCCGTTTTGAGACACCACTGAAGATACGCCGGTGATAAGTGATGCGTTCCTGCCGCCCGGCGCACTAAAAATTTTGCCGGAGAAGGAGCATGATTATCATCCAGATCAAAAAACCAAGTTTGAACTGCACCAGTCCTTCGTCTCAAATCCTGAACTAAGGCATCAAGAGATAATGAACTCCCAGCACCTTCCGGCAGGGCAACCCACGATTCCGATCCCAATTGATAGAGGTAATTCATGTTTCAGCAATCCGAACCAACTAACGAAATCAACTGTAAAAACCAAAAAACCAGAACTCTTTCACTTCTTCTTGCTCTTTTCCACAATCTTCGCCAGCTTTAATTTCTTAATCAATTCTTTATAGCGATTTCGAATAGTAACTTCNNCCCGAGCCATTTCCAAAATCTCCACCGCCTTTGACTGCGTTTCCGCCGTTAATTTCAAAGCTGATGCAAAACGGGGTATATAATCAGCCGGATTGCTGGGCTTGATGCTAATTTCCAATTCCCGGGTCACAAAACGATAAGTTCGCCCGATTTCCTTTTTCTCAATGCCCGAAGCTTCTCCCATCTCATCCAAGGTTCTGGGAACTTCATGGCGCCGGCAAGCTGCATACAACGCCCCAGCTACTACCGATTCCATGCTTCGGCCGCGCACTAACCCTTTTTGCACTGCTAATCGATACACCCGGGCCGCTTCCTCTTCCACTGACTTAGGTAATTTCAAATACGAACTCACCCGCTTGAGTTCCGCTAAGGCCACTTTCAAATTCCGTTCGATAGCCGTGCTAATACGAATATTCCATTTTCGCAGGCGAAAGAATTTATCCCTATCCTTATCTGAGCCTAATTTATAAAAATCAGCCGTGGTTCCCACTTCGGTTCCTAAGCCCTGATCAAATTGCGTCTGGCTGGACGGCGCGCCGGTTCTTCGTTTGCTTCCTTCTCTGCCGTCATCTTCAAAATCCCGCCACTCTGGGGAGAAATCGACCATCCGCTCTTCAATGACTAACCCGCAGTCCCGGCAAATAGTTTCCCCCTTCTCTACAT
>DUFZ01000040.1 GCA_013331635.1 Candidatus Woesearchaeota archaeon
GTCACCTGAGCCGGTTTAATGTGAATAATTTCATTTGTTATGATTCCACACGCTAGTAATGGTATTATCTCTCCTAAAATAATCTTTAACAAATAGTTCATTTCTCATAAGTTATTCCCCATTCACAATTATTACAAATAAAAGATTTATCTTCACTATTGCTAATTCGTTTGCGAATCGCTTGATAAGAATTACTGTTCCAAACCTGATCAATACTTTGATTGTTTAAATCACCAAGAACCTGTTGACGGTGCCAGTCCATACAGCATAATACAACTAAACCATTACTCAATATATGCATCCATTCATTCTGACGGTTATATTTGCATCCATTCACAAGATTTTTTGCAATTAATCCAGTATCAATTATTCCACCACGACTTACTTTTGCATATTTATTAGAAGGAATACCTTTACTCCTCCAAAACTCTACGTCAATCTCTAGATGTTTTGAATCTACCATTACAATGCGATAGCGACCTTTAAAATCAACTTTCTGAGCAATATTAATAAATTTTATAACTCTATCTAAAGTTAAATCATAATTTAAACTAGTAAGCTTTTCATATTCCTCTTTGATAATGGTGGGAAAATTAATTTTGATTTCATCAACGGCGTATTCTGGAGAAAGTAATTCTTGGGATAATTCCTCAGTTAATAACGATCCATTTGTAGCAATATCAATAAACGTGTTGGGTAAAGCGTCACGAATTATCTTTAAACGTTTTAAAAAATGCTTATCCGCAAATGGTTCATTGTTCATGTAGGGGGCAAATAACTGTGGTTGAAAGTGTTTTACTTGATTTATAATATTTATAAATAAATCTTCCGAAATTCTACTTTTAGGAAATATCTTTGAAACTGAATCATATGGACAATACGTACAATGACTATTACATAAAGAAGATGTTTCTAATTGAATTGCTCTAGGATAAAATAATTTCCATTCCTTGGCAAATACATCATCGATAGTTTTCATAATAACCTCTCATTCTTTAAATACTCTTCTACCCGATCAGCAACGATAGAAATGGGGATATTTGTTGTATCAATAGATAGAACTTTTTCAAATTTTTTAAGTGAGGAGATAATTTCCAATTCTAATTTATTAACTAACTCTGGTTGAGTTAAGAACAGTTTATCAAGTACAGATCTTCTATTCCTAACTTTACTTCTATGGACTTTTTCTTCAAGTGAACATTGTAAATAAATAACAGCATCTGGTTTAATCATCCATTCTGATAAATCAATACCATCATGGAGAGACTTTTCTCCATTTAAGAAACGCCCATATGCTACAACGCTCATCCAGTATCTATCCTGTAATATGATTCTTTGATCACTATCTCGGATGTATTTTTTATCTAAGAAGAACATAATAGTATATATTGCCTCTCTCTGCAGTTCATTACAATGCTTAGAAATCTCACGCATAAATTCATCCTCATCATCCAAGTATAATTTACCGGAATTATAAACTACATTTTGGTTCTCTTTAGACGTCTTTTCAGCTATTAATTTAGAAATCGTGGTTTTTCCAGAATAGTCTGATCCTTCAAAACTAATAAGTTTCATGATTTGTTGCCCTCAGGATATTTATATCTTCCTAAATAGATAGTTCCATCCTGGAAATTATTATTCATATCTAAATTTAATCTGTTCATCAATTGTTTTGGATGAAAATTAATCTGATTTAAATTATCCATTTTAATCCATAAAACCCCATTTAAGACCTGATTATCACCATGTTCTGGATCAAAACCTTTCCTCAATTCACCACCATTAATCTTTCCTAGCAGTATAATGTCTATTGCTTCATCTTCATTAGTATACAATTCTTTAATGTACACTATCTTAACTATAGAAATATCCAAATTGGTTTCCTCTTTTACTTCACGGATTCCAGCTTCAAAAATAGACTCTCCATTTTCAAGTCCACCCCCTGGCAACACATAACAATTGGATTCTTTACGTTTCATATTTACGATTAATAATTCATTATCTCTAAACAAAAGTACCGAAACTCTAATGTTGCGATTCATGATTTCAACCTCCAAGCAATAGGTACATATATTGTTCCTAGATAAGATTCATGAACAAAATTTGTGTGAGACAAAGGAACCAATTTGATGTCAACCATCTTTGAAGTATCTAAGAAACAATAAGGGTCATTTAATTCATTCCATAAAATAGTATCAGTTATGTCTCCACCTTTACAATGCTCTGCGTTGGTACAAGTAATACATTTTCCTGAAAGGTCTGAGGGAGATTTATTATATTCATTACTTTCTAAAATTTCTCTTAATGGTCTATCAAAAACATTGCCCGCAGCATTATCCGTAAACAAATTTTGGACAACTCCCCCATCAGATTTAATTTTAAAAGATATTTGACCGTAAGGTACTCCAGAAATAACTCTTTTACCACCAACTAAAATCCTAAAAACAGGGTCAGGAATAGTATAATTCTGCGAATTTGGCGGAGGAGAAACGCTAGCCAAGAATTCAAAAGCTTCACGCATTTGTTCTCTAGAACAAGCTAAATAACTAATATCTATTACTTCATCTAGACCAGTTATATTCACAGAAAAACGGGAAATATCGTTTTTTGTAGGATGAAACCGATTTAAACGCCACATATCAACACCTAAACTTTGTGCCAAAGTATATAATTCTGGTAAAATATTATAATTGGTATTCATAATACAGGTAACCATCTCAGTTTTTGTCTTTCCGGAATCAACAATCTCATTTAAAGCAGTAGTTGCCCAGAAAAATGCTTTGGATTGTCTACGATTATCGGAGTGACGCTCATCCGGAAAATCAATAGACACCCCAATATCATTAAATAAGTGCAAAAATGGTTTAATTATTTTAATAGTAGACCCGTTAGTTACAAGAGATGTCTTAATGCCAGCATCATATAGCTTTTTAGCTATCTCAATAAAATTTGGATGTAATGGAGACTCTCCCCCCCCAAAATTTACCCTAGTAACATTTGCTTCGACAAGTTGAGGCAACAATTGTTTAAACTTATCTAAAGAAATGGATTTAATTTGATAATTGTTTTTTTTCCAGAAAGATTTACGCCCAATATAACAATGCTGACAAGCCATGTTACACGCTTCAGTCAAAGAAATGCCTGCTGTATATTCTTTTACAATCATTTTATCACCTTCGTATCATCAAGACGAGTCCAACCAATTTCTCTATAGTTTTTTATAACTTCAAAATAGGCGTGACCTATGTGATGAAGTATTCTTTCACATACAAAACGTGACCGGTGATCTAATGGAACTGCACTCCAATCTATCTTAGTTTCCATATCTTTTTTAACTGCATTAAATTCAGGATTATTTTGATACAAATTATCTAAATCTTTCCATATTCTAGACCATTTTTTCCACCAAGAACCGATAGAAGTTACAGGATGATAAGAAACATTAGCATCTTTTACACAAACAATAGATTCGCGACCATAATATAAAAATAAGTGATGGCTCAAAAAAGTATCATCTCCTAAGTTTTCAGAGAATTTTAAAGTAAGTTCATCCATAACCATTTTACGAACAGAATAAATCCTGCCGTGTAAAAACGGCTTTTGTTTCATTTTTGCTAATGGGTTTTTAGACACTTCTGCATCTTGATTTAACATTCTGGCATTAATAATATTATATACCAATGAATTATTGGGGTAAGGTAACGGCCTGCCAGTAACAGCCATAACCTTCGGAGAATACGCATTAATTAATTTTGAGAAACAATCAGGATGTACAACTGTATCAGCATCAGTAAATATAAAAAAATCGGCATCCGAATGATTATTAATACTTTGAATAGCCCATGGCTTGCCTTTGCTTGATTCAATTATTTTTAAAGGAAAGTGATAATTTTCTGCAATTGAGCGACCACCATCAGTAGTTCCATTAAAGCAGAGAACAATATCATAAGGCAAGTCTAATTTTGAAGCACTTAAAACAATAGAATCTAACGAATATTCTAATGTTTTTTCTTCATTATATATTGGAACCCCTATTGTAACTTGGGACATAATCACTAATAAGTAGTATTGATTTATAAATGTTTGTTAAAACAATGAGCATTAGGTATCCACAAGTTTATCCACAATAACGGAACTCCAAAAAAAAGACTAAACGAAATGTCCCCCTTGACGATTGTTCTTGATGTGTCGCTTCGCTCATTCTAAGGAACACGAGCCACTAAAAATTATTGAACATAACACTCGTTAAGTCCAATAGCATTCACAACCCACCCCCTCACACCAACACTCGCAGCACCAGCACAAACAAGACCGCAAACAGAATCCATTCTATAATCCCGCCAACTCTAACTGGCCCACGTATTCGTACATCAGAAAAGGGATAGCATAATTGCACTCCCATAGGTGTGATGCCATCACCGATGATATGAGCAACATAGCCAAGGAGCCAAGCTTTCGCATAATAGAGTGAAACAAAGTACCCAATTACAACATAAATCGCAACGTGTAAAATAACCGCATGAAATAAGGTGCGATGCTCGCACAAGAAAGTGACTATCTCCCCCAGAGGGCCGCTCCATTGATTAACTTTACTATGAGGCTCATCGATATCGGGGAAAATGCTGGCAAATAGCACCAGAAGAAAGAAAATAGCCTGATTCCCCCCAGAGAAATAATTTTTAGTTATCAAAAAAAAAGCCATTCCTAATAAAATGTGGGTTTTGAATAACATTCCCTCTTTAGAAAATCAGGCGTTATTTAACTTTTTCTAACCGGGCAATCTCTTCTTCAGGCTTGGCTTTTTCCACCATCTGAACTGTAAATTCGAGGCGGTCAAACATCTCATTTCGCTTCACCCGGCCCATGAGCTTTAACTGCTCTCCTAACAGGTCGGTCTTTATCTCTTCAAAAGAGGATAAATTATCTTTAAAGCTGGCAATTTCTTCTTCGGCTTTTTCCAGCAGCCGAGTGGTTTGATTCTTCCAGAACACACTGCGGATAGTTCCGGTGCTGTCATCCATAATTAAATTCATGACATAGGATACGCTCGGCACAACTTTCCCATGCTGGGAGCATTCAAACGCACCATTCATCTCATTAGCTTTTTTCGCACACTGCGGGCATACCAGGAAAAAGCGGGGATCAAACACCTGAATAACGGTGCCCATTATTTCCGTTCCTTCCTCACCATCCTGGAGCTGTTCGATGGTCTTGCGCTGAAAGTTTCCCCCCTGGCGGACTATCCCTACAGTAAGATTCTCTGGATTGATAACAACTTCACTGCGATCTCCCACATGTAGCTCCTTGCCGCCGCGGTTTTCTTTGACGGAGGCATCTTTCACCAATATAATATCATCTTCCTTAAGGCCCGCCAGCTGCTTGGTCTGGTCATTCCAGAACACGACCCGTATCGTGGCTGACTCATCGCCAATAAGAGCTGAGCCAACTTTGCCTTTTTCCCCCTCGCCTTTGGTAAATTCCCTGGTCTCAAAGATGCGCACCACCTTGCCAAAAGTAGCTACATTGCGCATGCCGGCATAAATCTCTTTAATCTTCATTCTCTCTTTTTGCTTTTCTACCAGCAGAATGCCCAGCTCATTGGAGATGATATGTGCCGCCCCTTCTTCGCTAATCAAGCCGGAGAGCTCAGTAATCTTTTCCTTGATGCGTGCTTCGAGCTCAATAGGAGTGATTTTCTCGCTGGCGAGAATTTTCTCTTTGATCTCCGGGAGGGGAACTTTATACATAACTGGGAATGGAAAAAATTCATTTATAAGAATTTAGATGATAAAGAATACAGGTGAATCTAACCAGTTTCATCCCGGCACAAACTGTTCGATAAAAGACTCTTTGCCATTATGGATGGAAGTTACCGCAAAAAAATAATCTTCTCCATCAACCAGCAAGGGGCTGGTGAGGATATAACTCATTTGAGTATCGCAATGGTAGGCCTTTCCTGCTTCTTTCTGAGAGGCGCAAGGAAGTACTGCTTCCTGCTTCCAGGAAACTTTATCCAAGAAATTTCCCGCCCCAGATAAAATAATAATATCGCTGGCACTGCCTTGGTACCCCACCAAGCCATTATAATTGGTGAAATAGAGAGTAAACTCTTCTACTGACGGCTCAAAAGGGAAGGTTATTTCATAGTTGGTTAGTTCAAGTTTATGTACCGCCACTTTTTGAACCGCAAAAGGTTGGGCGGAGGTAAAATCCAACGAAAATTGGTAGCGTAGCGGAACCAGCTGGCCTGATGATCCAAATACACTACTAAGACTCTCCACACAGAAAGATTGTGCCCGTGGTTGTGCTGAAAGTAAACTTTCTTCGCCTGAACAAGCGCCTGATTTCCAATGAGATTTTGTAAGGAGGAATTGCTGGACACAGGATTCAAAGTCTCGTGCTGAACTGCATTGTTGGACCAGTTGTTGTGCTTCGCTGGTAATTTGACCATACTCGACGAAATCATAGCCAATATCAACCGAAGCGCTGGTATCGTAAGAATAACGGGCGAAATAAGGATCTTTTGATACCAGAACGGCTGGTTTTGCTTTGACAACTAAGGTTTTTCCACGCAAGTTCAGCTCTGAGAATTCATACTGGGGCATATCCTGATGAATTAATTTGGTAACTTTTTGTATAAAAACCTCTTTTGCTGGAGGCAAACACCATTGTTCTCCTTTATTCCATAAAGGATAGGGGACCACTGGGCTGCAGGTAGTAGCCTGAGTCATGCTGCTGGACTGAAAAACATCACTGAGCGCTTCCCAGCCAGCCCACCTTAATATTTGCTCGGTGCGCAGCAAATCTTCTTCTGCTTTGAAATATACCTCATTCAGGAAATGAAGCTGCCAGTTCCCTTTGACCGGAACCTGGATGCCTATCTGAAAAAAGAAAAAGAAAGTGCCTAGTGCTAAGAGTAATCCGAAAATAACCCAATGAAATACTGCCCCCTTATGGTTCATCCGGCGCCCTCCCCTAAACTTGCTGCTTGAGCAAACTCCTGCTCGCTGCGCTTCCTCTTCCCATACACGGCAATTTCTATCTCTTTTCCGGTTAAGGAAGGAAGATTAATCGTCGCATATCGCGATGCTACATTAATATCAAAAGGAAGCGCAACTACTTTGCTATCTGGATAGGTGATGATAACCCCCAAGAATAAATCAGAGTGAATAGCTTGTGAAAAATCTAAAGTAGCTTTAGTAACTTGCTGTTGTATATCTTCTTGTGTTTCTCCGGCCACGATTAAATCACTGATGGTTGCGCCAGTAGTTCTGACAGGAGTTCGAAGATACTGCAATAATTGATTTGATGCGGTAAAAGTATTGGCATTTTCCACTGCCAGATCCTTACTCTTGCTCACACTGCTATTTAATGCACCTGACAGAAAGAAGAGAAGAAAAAAAGCCATTACCACGGTAAAAATAAAATCGAACAAATCATCGAGCATACCTTTTTGGGAGCGTAGCATCGTTCTAAATCCTCCTCTGAACATGGATAATTAATTGGGTTGGTTTCATTTCTGCTCCCTGCTTGACTAAGATGCCTTGGGAAATATCAATATCAACTTTATTAAAATAATTGTTGGTGAGTAAGTGCTGGTCGCCTACTACTAACTCAAAATTGTACTCTTTAAATCCTTTCTCGGAGGCAGTACGATAACAGCTATCGAGCCGCTCTTGGGTTAATTTTTGGGCATCGATAACTCCGGGATACACCCGATTTGTTTGTGAATCTTGGTAGGCAAAGCACTCGGGCGCTCCAATGAAGCGCGAAGCAATAATTTCTGCTTGTAATTCTAGGGGAATTTCAACAACTTTTTGAGTATAACTGCTTATAATGAGAACAAAGGCCAGCACGGCCATAGTGATAATAACTCCAAAGATGGGCCAGGAAATGGTTTTTCTAGCCGTATCAAACACGGATTCGCCTTTCTTATTCCAACATACTATCTTAGCAGTCATGGTGATACGCTCACTCTTTCTTCTGGAAGACACTCACGCAGGATAATGGATTTTGCTTTTTTCTCCAGGCACCAAAACTCTTTTGCTTCAATGGCGCCTTCCGCGTGATAGGGGGAGGGGAGAAAAAAAGTCTGGATAGATTGTTTATCCTGATTTTCGGTTTGAAGCCAAACGCTGACATGATCCTGTTGGAGCAGAATAACATACTTAGTTGCGCCTTCTATTAAAGGGTATTGAACCACTGCATCCCCGGGGACGGACAATAAAGTATTAACCATCAAACTTATATCGCTGGCAATTACATTTTTTACAGCCGTTTCTGATTCCCCGGCTTTCTTGGCAAAAGTAATCGTAATGGCAATGATGGAGATGACTGCCAATACTTCAAAAATCATCAAGACAATACTCACCGCTTTTTTATTCATGGTTTAACCTTCCAGGTGGATGACTCCTTGTTCTTTGGAAACTTGAAGAGCAAGACGGCGAGGCGATTCATAATAAGAACGAATCAGCAAGGAGCTGTCTTTGGCTAAATTACGTTCAATCACAAAGCCTTTATGACAACTATAGGAATTGACAAAATGAGGTTCTCCTAGACCGCAGTTAGATAGAGTTAAAGGTGTATCAATTTTTCTGCAAATAGGCGACGGGTCGGTTATTGTAAAGGCAGTCTTCGTCGGGCTACTCTCATACAACGGCCCCTGAAACAAACAAAAGCAGCCGGCTTCAGGCGGGCATTGCCCTGGTTTTTGAAGATGCAAGGTGTAATCAATCTTAGGCAGTTCGGCATCAACATCAACCACTACTTCTGAAAATCCAGGCTCAAAATAAATCAACGCAGTTCCTTCATCCATGATGAGCAAAGAAGTGGTTTTTTGACCATCTTTCATTGTTTCGACTGTTTTGGTAAACTCTATAAAATTATCCTTAGCCTGATCACTCACCCGAAAGAATTCAGACACAAATAAGCAGGCGGGGACAAAGATGATAATAGCAAGTAATACTGTGACTAAAAATTCTACCATGATGCCTTGTTTATTGACCATTTAGGTTGTAGATTCTTTCTTTTGTAAGTCACGTTGAGCTTGACTGCAACCGGCAGCATCGACTTCAGTGCTATCATCACCTTTAATAATCGCCGGAGTGTTCGGACATTGGTCAAACAGGTTGGTCACTTTATCATTGTCAGCATCATCGAGTTGAGTATTAATTCCGCCAAAGGCTTTCTCTCCGCTTCCTTGAAACCACAGCAGGACGAGGATAACAACGACCAGCACAATGACTGCGGTCATAATAATCCACCATAATTCTGATGACGCTTTAGTATTTTTCATGTGTATCACCTATTGTCCGGCGAGGTCGCCTGAACCGCAAAACTGTTCACCTATATTGAGATCACTGACATAAATTGAACTGAAAACTCGTTCTTCAAATATTTCTTCTATAGGTAAACCGGAATTAGTACTTCCATCTGGTAAGTTAGGACCAGGGCGATAATCACCATGGAGCACTTCATATCCTAAACCACTCGCAGTCAGTCCACCCCCTACACTCGCTGCTGCAGGTGCTACTGCAATAATCACCGCACAAAGTCCACCGGTGAGAGTAGCACAGGCGGCGGTACCAATAACGACCGCAACCATAGTGGTGATGCCAGCTGCTTTAACCCAATTTATAGATTCTTTATCTTTATTTTTAGGTAAAATAGAAACTGTATATCCGTGCCTCGGCTCAATTCCCTGAGGAATTATGCTTCCTAACATTCCTGCACCACCATAACTTTGAATATAATCAAGATATGTTACATCTTTGGTATTTGGGATAGTATGGGTGGACATGTATCGCAGAAGTTCTTGAGAGTCAATCGTGTTCCCTCCTTCAATGGTATCTTGATCGATAAGCAAGGTATAACAATTGAAACACTTATTTGGTTGGTTGTCTGTTCCTAGCAAGGCGGGAGCTAAATCAACTCGATTGCCTAAAATTTCCTCGTGCTTTCCTTCCCCAAACATCCACCAGCATCGTGCAATCTTATCAGCAATCTGTTGTTTGATCTCTTCTCGATTGCCGGTAATTTTTTTGTCGATAGTCTTGCAGAGTACTGGCACCGTTTTAATTTTTGCATCTAAGGCACGACTTTCAATATTCACTTGGGTCCTTGCCCGCAGCGCAATACTATCATGACACAATGCTTCCGCTTCTTTATCATTAGCTTTTGCGAGGAAACGAGTGACAGTTCCGGCAATCAGGACAAATGAAACCAGCACTATCATGATTGCAACCAACTGTGCTGCTTCCATTGATTTTTTATTCATCATGTTTTAACATCGAACTAAGTTGCCGCTACGAACTTTAGAAGGAATTCCGTTGGTTTCATCAGAGTCAAAGCAAAAAGCAGCCAGACCCCCAGCTTCACCACCCTCACAACTCCAAATGGTAGCACTCCTAACCGTCGGAAAAAAACAGATATGTCCACTATCGGGCTTAAACAGCCATTGATGTCCTTCAAAATCCTGAAAACTGGAACCATAATCTATACGATTTCTCGTAAATCTAAAAATGCCGCCGTCATCTTCGGCAATAACTAAATCTGCTATTTTATATTCTACTGGAACGGTTTTATCGGTTTCACTCAGAAACCGTTGGTCAAAATTACTGGTAATCGTTTCATCTCCAGCGATAACACAAGAACGTACATGATCAACAGTAAAACTACTATCAGTGACTTTTTGCTTTCCTCCTATACCACCCCAGACATCAAAATAGGTTTTATCTTCTCGAGAATCGTACTTAATCTCTAATTTCATTCCCTCCTCGCCTAATTTGGTAAAACCATCATAAGACTCAAAACAATTTTCTGCAGGGCTTTCTATCATGGAACGTATCGTACTTTGAAGTGCGGAAAGTTCTTTCTGATGAACTTCTGACACGGCAGGTTTTTCTGCCGTCAGTTCGGGAGCACCAACAGAAACTGAATCTTTAATACCACTTACAATCCCCCGCAATTGTGGAAAAGATCCTGAGGGAGCAAAGAGCCAGACAATCAGTAAAACTCCTACAATAATTGCAAGCATATACATCCCCAAAGTCCAAGAGACTTCCTTGGCCATCAGAGCATCCCTCCCAATTTATCAAATAAACCTGCCAAGTCTTTGTTGAGAATCCCAAACCAGATGAGCATAAACAGAAATAGCAATACTGCCAGGAGAATGAAAATCAACTGCCACATCTCCATCCCTTTTTTGTTCATGGGAGTATCCCTTTTTTTAATTTCCAGATGTACAAGAAAAGCGACAAGCCCAAGAGAATAGCCAAAATTATAACCACCAGCATGGTCGGACTTAGCCAGTCCACCGCTTTTTTATTGAGAGAGCTCATGTACAATAAGAAGTTCCACCGTAGTCGGTGCATGTTTTCCCCTCGCCACAAACACTAAGCTGTGAGTCACGTGTACATGATTTGGGTGAACCTACACAGCACACTCTTCCAGTTGGACAATCAAAGGCAGTTGATTTTAGAGTATATTGAGGACATGCCTCACCAGTCACTGCACATGCGCCCCCTTTTCCCTCACAATTAGACAACCCTTGTTGCAAGGGCTGGGTTTTACCGGTAAATATAACCATCATCACAATAAGGACGACTAACGCAATGACAGCTCCGATAATAATCCACCACATATTTGCATCGGCTTTTTTCATGAGGTAGACCTTATTTAAGGCCACTTACAGCCAGCTGATTCACAGTTACCCTTTTCAACTATTGCTTTACAGCGACTAACTTCGGAACTAAATCGTATCTTGACCTGATCTTTTGCATCCAGTGATGTCGCCGCAGAAAATTCCGTATCAAAACTAGCTTCAGCTGTCGCCGTTGGCTGACAATCACCATAACCAACTCTAAAAGATATCAATTCAGTCTTCCCTTCCTTGCTCAATCCTTGCTGGAAAAGCCCGATGCGGCCCGTAAAAACCATTACTAAGACTACCAGCACAATTAATGCTAAGGCCGCAATAATAATTACATTTAAAGAAAGACCCTGCCCCTTTTTAGTCACCATTTTTCTCCACCTCATTTTTATATGATTAGATTCTTCAAGGGGGGGAAAATCCCTATATAAATGTTGCTATAAATTTCCCCTTTTAGTCGCATAAAAACAGCACATTCTCTACCAGACCAGCATCTCCCGCCTGAATGGGAAACAGGCCGGAACTATCTTTATCCTGGCTGGAAGAACAGCCTCCCCGCCCTTTAATCTCAGCTAAGGATAAAGAACGGTCAGAACCAGGGATCAGAAGCTGGGAGGTGAAACTATACCTCTTATTCCAACGGCCCAGACTGGCCTGTAATAATTCTTCAATTTTCTGGTTAAAAAAGGCACAGCTATGTAATCCTCGGCAATGATACTGGCAGCCAAAACCACAGTTAGAAGGATCATCTCGGCGATAAGAACCGGCATTCAGAGCGCAATCTTCCAGTATATCTTTGCCTAATTCTAAGGAAACGGCGCTTCCGGCTACACAATTCTCTTCAGGAATTACGGTAGTTTTCATCACTGCACTCATGGTGCTGTAAGCCAGCCCTTTTCGGGTGAATATTTTTTTCTCAGGACTTTCTTTGACTGCTAACAGGGTAAAGAATAACATACCTAAAGTAATGAGAATGACAATAATCACCAGACCAATCATCTCCATCTGTCCTTTGTTATTATTCTTATGCATGAAAATCATGAATACACCTCAACCACAATATACCCAAAGCGGTACTGTACACGACCCTGACTCTCGTCACGCAAGGTTACGACAAAATAGGTTGGCTCTTTACGCTCCCAATCTTTAACCACCGTTCCGTCTTCAAGAGTCTTAGTCTTTAATTTATCATATAGGGTCCAGCTACGGGCCGAATCAGGGTATAGTTCCTGTACGGTTATATTCGCGTAGGAAAAGATACCAAAATAATAGTCATTGATGTGTTCGGAAAAAGTTTTCTGGGCAGCCTCCAGCTTCATGAGATCAATACAATTATCTTCCTGCTCGGCTTCGCCTTTACTGCACCCCAACTCGGGAAGGAATAAAGTTTTTAAGGTTGTTTCCATGGCTCGTTCTCCTAATAATTCTTCTTGCTTTTCAGCTAAGCTTATTTTCTGATATTTGGAATAAAACAACAGCCCAAAAAATACCAGCACGAAAAAAATAAAGAGCACGGCAATAGTCTCAGTGATATGTAATTGTCCCCGTTTACGCAAAGGTGGTGTCTCCATTCTGTCTTTTTTCATTAATAGAGGGTGATACAATCTCCTAATTCTGCCAAGGCTTTATTGGCAGTGCGCAGTGCCCGGGCTGAAGCAATCAGGTTAGTGCAGGTCGATGCATCCAAACGGCAAGCGGCTGCATTTCGCTGATGGCTGGCAAGTGCAGTAACAAGATTGTCCTGGCGCTCCACTAAAGGGTTCTTGCATAAGGATTCAGGATGCCCGCCATAATAATTTAATAGTTGTTGAATTTTTCCGCCAGGTTCATTCTCTTTTCCCCCGTACACTTCATTGATAAGTTCCAGCCGGCGAAAGGCTTTTTTCAGGTTGCATCGGTACATATCAGCATCAGCGACAAAAATGGCAGCATATTTGGCGGCATCACGCTCTTCATCAAGCGAAACCATCGGAACGGCAGCGCCTTGCTGTTCCCACTTATTTTCATTATTTTTAGAGTAATAGGTAACTGCTCCCTGGCCAAAAGAAACCCCGGTAACCCGCTCGTTCCCTAAGCTTTGTAACAGTAACGGAACGCCGCTTCCCGCAGTAAGAGTGGTTCCGACGGTATCGATAATACGAACTTGAAAATTGTGCCCGGGATCAATCTGTTCATATTCCTGCCTGGAGACAAGGTGTTGAACATTGAATCCTTGGGTTGAATTTACAAATTCAGTGGCAAAAGGGACTTCGCCCAGAACAATATACTGGGTATTGCTGGAAGTGATAAACAGGAAATCAATTACCTTAAAGGGCAAGCGATAAGGAAGGCTCCAAACTATTAATTGGCTTGCTTTTATTTCCTTGGGAGCAAAGAAAGGGTCAATGGCATTCTCTGCTCGGGCGCTGGTTCCCAAAATACCATACTCACCAACCTCATTACTGCAGCCGAAATAAAGAGTGTATTCGGCCAATCCGCTAATATCAATAAAATTTTTAGTTTTTTCAGAAACTCCGGCGCCAGTAAAGATGGATTCCATAATCCTCACGACTTCAATAGAAAGCTGTTCCTCGGACACCGCTTTCTGGCGAACGACTAAACCTATAAAAAAAAGTAAAATGACCGCGCCGGCTATCAGAACATATACCCAATTAAAGGTTACTTCTACCTGCCCTTGTTTCGGTGTCATGTCCATCTTACTCTCTGTCGGAAATTTGGGTGTGGTCACCTTTCCCTTCCAGGACCATAGAAAACCTGCCGTTGACAATGGGAAGGCAGAGGAAATTCTGGTCTGTTGGTAAATTAAGGTGGATTTGGTACACTTTTATCTTGACCGGAGCAGGGGGGGTGAGAAAAACATTTTCATCGACTTGATCATAACCGCCGCCGGCGGCAGTGTTTTCCCATACCGTACAGGCTACCGGATCTAATGGGCATAGCCGGGGATCATATTCTTTGCTCATATCCACAAAACAGATCTGGGTATATTTTGCCGGGGAGTTAAATTCTTTCAGCCGGGTTGAGCCATACTCGGTATAGATCTTTTTAATGGAGCCCTCCAACTCATTTTTGAACTGAACAAACTCTACCTGTTCACCCCGTTGAAGAAACTCGCTGATGATCTTATACCCAAAGATCATGATTAGGGCGAAAGTGAGCGCGGCGATAATGAAAATAAAAACCTGGCTGACCCCCATGCCTTGTTTGCTTTTTATCATTTTTTCCTTTTCTGAGAAATTTCTTTTAATTTGGCAAAAAGATTTTTTGCTTGGGATGGGCTTACTATATCTTCTACTTTCTTGCCTTTGGCCTGTTTAGCGATAGACTCTAATTTAGAGAAAATCGTTTTCTCTTCCTGGCGTAATCCCGGTAAAATTTCATCTTTATGTTGAGTATAACGCTGGGCAATTTGATGGACATCAGCTGGTTTAGCTTCTTTTTTAGACAATAGATTTCCTAAATGAGGAATAACATTGGAATTCTTACTAAAGGTAGAAAATACATTTTGCCGTGCTGAAGTTTTAGACTGTTGGGTGCGATTCTTTCGCGATTCCAACAATCGTCTTGACCAGGCATCCAAAACACCCCCAGTTGCAGTCCCAAAAGAGCGAGCGGGTTGTGGTTCTCCACGTAATGATCTGCCGCTAGCAGAAGGCGCAGAATACTTATAATAGTAAATAAGGTAAATTACCCCACCAAAAACTGAGAGTATACCAACAATCAAAAATATCCAAGCCAAAACGTTGCTTTTTTCAGAAGAAGGTGCGGTTGGTTCACCTTGATTCACTGGCGGTTTGATACTTTCATTCTTCTTCATTGGAATATCGGTGGCAGAACAAGGATCACTGCCTGCTAAATATTCTTCGTATGCTGAATAGGTATCAGTATCATAATCTTCATCGCGATCTAATATCCCATCATTATTTTGATCAGGACTAAGGTAATTTAAACCGCATTGTTCATATAATTTTTCAAAGTAATCCGGCAGCCCATCTTTATCAGTATCTGTTCGCTGTTCCCCCTCTCGATTTTGATCGCTGGCGCATCCAGATTCACCGGCAATGGCGCCCGCTTGCGTTGCAGCACATTGATCACAGCTATTTTCAATGCCATCCCCATCAGTATCCGCAAAAGTAATAAGTTCAGATTTACTAGTATTGTGGCCCATCATATCTTCTACGGTGTAACAAAGGGTTCCGCTTTTGGTGAATTCAATTCCCTGTCCGGAATAAGCCTGGTTGGCAACACAACTACCAGAAAGGTCTTTAAGACCATATTTAAAGTTGCGGCAGCCGGTTGAATCCTGGCAATCAAGCTGGACGTGCAACGAAGTACAACTGCGATTTACAACTGGAATTACACGAGGTGCCTGAAGATCATTACGACAACTGCTGTCATTTCGAGAAACTGCTAACACTCCGTCACTTTCCGCAAATTGACCTTGATTGCCAGCAGCGTCAGTTGCTCTCACCCGAACAGTGTATAACATACCTAACGTCAAATTGATGCCTTGGATAGTAAATGGCTCGGTGGCGGGGACTAAACCACTAAATAAAATACCTGTGCTGGAAGTACTAGCAGTACTGCCGGCACTACTATTAGAACTGGTATTGCTGGGAACCGGTACTCTATTTCTGGCTGCTCCCCGTTCAAATAATTCATAATAATAATTTGTAAGATTAGCTTCATTGCTATAAACGAGGACATCAAATTGATTTAGACCGCAGGTTCTATTCCCATCCTGTATGCTGGTAATAGCCGGAGCTGTCCGATCAATGGTAAATTTAATTTGATTTTCAACGCGATGATCACCGATTGTACAGCGAACCGGAATGAGATGTACACCCTCTGTTAATCCGTTCAACTGCTTTTGATGGACCACTCCACCAACACTTTCTAAAGGTTCATACGTCACGTTTTGACGATAGGAACATTGAGCGTTTTTGTTAGTTTTGACTTCTAAAATTACACTGGTATCGCGGATAAAACCACTGGGAGCTAAGGAGATAATATTTCCTAAGATAGAATAATCTACCATAAAAGAGATATTGCGAATATCAGAAAGGCTTCCTGCTCCATTGGCACATTGAGTTAACAGTTGATAATTTTTTGTGGCTCCCATGAAATTGATACTAAAAATATCTTGATGACTGGTCTCTAAATTCTTGGTTTCCAGTCCAGGGAAGGAAAATTCCATGGCACCATATTCTGACCGGCCCTGTCCCTCGGAATTATCACTATAACGACAGAGGGCCTTGTCATCAGTATCGACGGTCAACGCTGTCCTGGTTCCTTGCAATACTTCTGTAGGATTAGCGAAAGCACGAACTATAAGGGGATTACTAGGATCATACTCAAGATAAAACAAATGTTCTGGTCCAACTTCACCAGCGGCATTTTCACACAGGACATACAACGATTTCACGCCGCCTTCCGTCGGGTAGGCAGAAATACCTTCACTGGGAAATGCTGGAACGGCATAATGACTATTGATACTTTCCAAGCGTTGAATCTGAGGGACGTCTGAGTATTCAAAACCAGGTAGGAAATCAAAGGCACAGCGTACCGTTGGAACTTTACTGAAAAATTCCCAGGCAAAGGTGGGTTGACTGCTCATTCCCCAGACTTGATTCTGATAGGTGTAGGGAATTGGACTGGTCATAGTAATTCCATACCCATCAACGGTAACCTTGCCGCACCAGGGAACGGCACTGTTGCCACCGGCGTCAGTGGAATAGTAGCAAATGGAAGTGGTGTTTTGTACCGAGACCGTTCCGGTATAGGGTTGATAGTTTGGATTTTGTTTATCTCCGCAGCCATCACCAAGGCAAAATAAAGTGCTGGCGCAGGCAAAGCCGCTGGAACGGCAATCAAAGTCAACTAAAGCTTCGCGTACAAAGAAGGATTCCCAGCCGTAGAGGATGGGGCGTTCTTCCCGTATGCCTTCCTGAAGAATGACCTGGGTGTCGGGAGCAGTAAAATCAACTGAAAATGAAAAATAATCGGTCATCTCTTCAGTTTGATTTAATAGTTCCAAGCAGACTACTTTATAGGTGTTCAAATAAGTGTCTTCGGCAAAACCAGAGAGAGCTTCGGTTTGATGTTCTTTCCAATCTTCGCTGGGCAGAAAATCAGCAACCTTCTCATCTTGGCCAACAGTACGTAGCTCACAGGTAGCGCCGACATCAGTATGGACTCTAAAGGCAATCCGGGTGCTGGCGACAGAAGCTCCCGCTTCTGGTTCAAGAATATCGATGCGCTGTTCCTGGTCAAAAGTGTACCACTTACTTTTTGAATTGGTGTTACCATTAGTATCGATGCAAGTTACAGTGAGGTTGGCAAAAACACTATCAATATCATCAAAGGTAGCTTCTTTATTGAGGATATCTTTTCCGGCTGTTTTTGACTGAAGCGCTGATCTTGGCAGCAAGGGTTGAAGATCAAACTGGCAGGACATGGGTTCATTTTCTCCTTGCAGGAAGACCTGCAAAGCAGAACGATCAGCAAGGGTGGTGATGCTCTCAGTAATTTCAAACAATGGTGCGACGTTATCGATGATAATGATCGCTTCCCGTAACTCTTCTTGGTTGAAGTACTCATCTTGCGAATAATATTGAAGACGATACGCTTGCCCGCTGGCAGGAACGGACTCTTGTTGTACTGATGAAATTAAGTTTATGGTCAAGTCGGCTGATCGCTGAGAGGGGAGATAGGCAACTTTATTCTGCTCAAAAATTGCTGGATCGCAGTAGGTTGAACTGCTGTCTACTGGAAGCAGGCAGTATTGTACATTCCCTAGGAAAGAGTTGCTGTCCTGAGCATGAAAGGTAATGGCGGGAGATGCTAAAGAAATTTTTGAAGCTCCGCCAACAAGAGCGGTTTGGGGTGCTTCATAATCCTGCCGGCACTGTTGTACTCGATCGACGGGAAGATTCTCGCAATCATCAACAGCATCAGCATTGCCGTCTTTGAAACAGGTGCCGCTATCCCCCACTGCTCCTGAAGATGATTTCCAGGCGCACCGCCCCCAGCCGCAGCGATCTTCTGACAATCGAAGTCGTCCGCTGTCAATGGCAAAGCCTTCTTTCTGGGCGATGCATTCCAAATCGGTCTGATAGGTATAACAATTAGCACTGGGTGAGGGGGTTTCCCCGCAGGAGTTGCAGGTGTCTAAGGCGGAACTGGAAAAACATCTTCCCAAACCAGTGCATACTTCAGCAGTGCAGAAATAATTCTCAAACAAAGTAGCACTAGGACTGCAGGAATTACATTGGGTATCATCAATAGATTTCTGAGGAACACAGTATCCATGCCCAGTTTCGGGAGTTATCATGCTCGGTAAAAGTGGGTGAAATAAGTCATAATTAATAATGCTATGATCTGCTCCATCTACCCAAGTGCAAGGAGAGGTCACGCAATTATTAATTTCGCAAGCATCCTTGCTCTGGTAGCCAAAACAACTTTGCACGTTGGTGCAGCTTTGACAGGCATCGACGCTTGACTCAGTGTAGTCAAAGTAACAAAAATTTGAAGTACTGGTGAGAGGATCGTTGGAACCATAGCAGGTCGACCTAGTATAATACAATCCAAAAGGATCGGCAATTTGTGCCCGCACTCCACACACGCCTCCGTCCTTACAGCTGGCAGATTTTTCTCCGGCCCGGGCGCAGAAATCATTGACACTCAGACAGTTTATAGAGATGAGCTGATTATTATTGTCACAACTCCACACCACCTTGCGTTCATCCACACCTAAGGTAGCATCATTATCTAAACGACAAAAGGTATTCCACCTTTGCGTTGCCGTATCGTACTGTCCTTCGCAGGCAGCATCACCAACGAGAATGGGAACACTTTTGACAACAGGGGATTCTCCCCCTTCACCTTGGTACAAGACTTTCATTTCATACTCATAACTCTGTCCCCATTGAACCTTATTGTCAACCGCAGAAAAATCTAACGCTGAGGCAGCAAGAGGCTGTCCTTCTGGCTGTCCATTATGAATTCGTTTGATTTCGTAACTAACAACTTCCGGACAGGGCTTTTGCCACTGTAATTTTATTTTTTGTTCGCCAGGAACAGGAGAGCCAGAAAATACTGCTACGGGCTTAAAATTAGCTGGACCGCAAACCGGCACTACTCGCACTAAATCTAAGTTTACGGTAGTGGTTTTTCCCACTTCTACCACTACGTCGGCTTGCTCTGCGCCAAAATCACTAAAACTAGCTGCTACCTTATACCTTCCAGGATTAAGATCGACAATATAATTGCCCTCAGGAGCACGAGAAAATCCTCGACGAGCACCATTGACTAAGATAGTAACTCCAAATTGAGCTACTCCTTCGATAGTCGTTCTCCCTTCAATTACCTGCCGAGCACTAGGAATTAACGTAAAATCGTGAGTTTTAAACTCATTTAAGGTATCTGGAAAATCCTGAGAAGTAAATCCCGCTTTACTTGCGGTAAAATTGTACGCGCCAGGAGCTAGACCAGTTATTTCATAATGACCGGTATTATCAGCAACAACAACACCTTGACCAGAGCCTCGCCAGCTTACCGTTGCCCCTGGAATTCCTTGGTTAGTTTGCTGATTTAATATTGTGCCAGAAAGACCAACCCCGCCGGGAAGTAAAATGAAATTGTGTTCCAAAGCTTGCCCTGATCCAATACGAACTTCTTGGTTCAACGATGCAAAGCCAACTTTAGAGACATGGGCAATATACGACCTGGCCGGAAGATTGGGAAAGGTGTAATGGCCATCGGCAGTAGTAGTTTGTGCTGGCTGACCATCTAAAGCGACTTGGGCACCGGCAATACTATGTCCTTGGCTATCTTGCACCAAACCAGCCAAACTCCCTGGCTGTAATTGGGCGCCGCAAAAAACATTGATGCATCCAGCGGTATCAACGGCGAAATCTTCACTAATGCTGTTAAAATCCAGGACTCCGGAACGAAAGGCGCCAAGTTGGCAATCCCATTTCTTCACTAAACCGCGAGAACAATAGGTGCTGGCTTTACAACAGCGAGGAGCACACCACACAGAATCGTCCTCAGGGGTTGAGAGTACTTCTTTCCCTTTGAGTACTTCTGCTCCATCGCCTCGCGTTAATCCCAACTGCTCGCACTTGCCCAAAGCATGACGCTGGCAATCCACAGTGCATTTAACTTGCTTACATTGTGAAAAATCGGCACAAGAACGTCCAGGAAGAAAATGCTGGTTCATATCGCAACCAGCAGTACGGCTGCAATCGGCTTGGGCTTCTTCACGGGTTATGCCGGTTTGGCAATACAGAGACTCATCTCCATCGGGGTAGGTATAACAGCCTTCTTCCGCATAAATCTGAAAAGCTAGCACTGCGAAAAATAAAGCTACAAATACTAAAAACCAACCTCTTTTTGGCGAGTACATGAATAAGAGAATGTAAACATTTGTGATTTATAAAGGTTCTTCTTTGAAAGAGGGCGGGATATGGGGAAAAAATTAGGAGGAGAGCGGTCTTTGTTGGACTGCAGCGAGGGGTGGTTTACAATCTCCATCCGCATTGCACTTCCCTTCAAAGATACCATCAAAGGTTTTATCACAAAATTTGTTTATATCCCCCGCTGTACATCCACAATGGAGAGCAAGTACATTATCACTAGTGGCTATCAACGAATTGGCTCGTACTGTAATGGGATAATTATAATCATGAGAAACAACTGGTGAGCCTTCATCAGCAACAATGGCAGTGGTACAAAAATCTGCACACCCCATTGTTCCGTGGCACCAGCCACTCCTTGGTTGAAGTCCGAAAGCATCACTATTTTCACATCGACAGTCAATACCACTACAACCCGGTAAACTGGTTGGATTCTCGCTGTCGGGACATTCAGTTCTATCATCATTAAATCCGCAATGTAAAGTTCCTCCGCGCAAAATTGCCAGATTGGAAGGGGTACAGGTATCGGCATATTCCCCGCCACAATTTCCAACCATATCTTCTAACACATAGCCCGCAAATCCAAAAGGCGGCGTAGTAACTTGCGAAACTTTTCCAAAGCAACCGAAAATAGGGGGGTTGTCTAGTACGCAATATGCTTCTCCCTCTCGTGCTACACGCCAGCCTTGCTGACTATTGGCATCTTGAATACAGCAATGGCTAACGAGAGGTAAGTTTGAAGAAGAGGGAATAGAAGTAGGAGAATCAACTTTGAATCTTACATCCTGTGAATCTTGCAACCCACGACTGTCTTGAACAATAATAGACAAATGATTTGATTCTGGAATATTTAAATTGGTTATTACTGATGAAAAAGTTGGTGAAGGATTTACTGGCATATCTGTTCCAGAAGGAGATAATAAGTTTACTGGATCCTCATCTGGATCGGTCGCAGTGAATGGGATATTTATTTGGTTTGACTCGCCTGGTAAAACTAAGTAATCATAGTCCTTCCCAGGACACCTGGAAATATAGTCCAAGGCCGGCGGCCGATTCTGCCGAGCAACACGAATAACTATGTCCCGTAATTTTTCTTCGGTCCAAGTGGGACGGAATTCAAAGAGGGTATCGCCGTTATCCAATTTTATTGAATTGTATTGAATTCCTAATTGATTATACTTCTCCACCAAACCAGAGGGAGTCCTTTCTGGGTTTGTTAAGGTTTCCTCATCCCATATAAAATCAACTTTAATCCAATCTTCATCCAGCGGTCGCAATATGGCAACATCTAATACCTCTTTGAATTGTGTGGTGTAGAAAAAATCAAATTCAGATAAATGAAAAAATTCTTCATTCCCCATTGAAAAACGTAAGGGATAATGGACGTTGACATTAACTCCCTCATTGGTCATAGCTACGCGCAGGTCTATTTCGCCTGACTGTAACTTGGCAGCCGAGGAGATTTCTTTTTTAAGATATTCCCCAATACAACTCACTGTTTTGCTCTTTAAGTATTCCTGTAAATCTTTTTCCATGGAACTGAGCCATAATTTTTTTCGGCCAAAGACAATGGAAGTATCGGCACTGGTGTACTTACAAAAAGGAGATTCTTGTTCTCCCTCTCCCGCTGGACAAGGATATTTCTCCTCGGGCTCATTATAATCCTCATAAGTATCACGAACAATACCATAGGCGATTCTATCTTCACCTACTTGAACCCCATTCACACTTTCGGCAAATTCTTGCACTCCCCCTTGATCGGCCCAAATTCTGCCCTGCTTCCCCAGGAACTGTAACCCGGTAACTAAGGTGTCTTCCATACAATCTTGCACATATAAACGCAAGGCTTCTTTCTCGAGCGCTCGAGTGTATACTTTCTCTCGTTCACCTTCTAATTGATTCTTTTGTACGCTGCTAAACAACATGATCACAAAAAGGAAGGTAAAAAATAAAATGAGACCTACAATCATAAAAATCGTCAGCTGTGCTTTTCGAGAGTGCCCTATAGCACTATCAACCCTCTTTTTTTTCATACCTAAAATAGAAAATTCTGACACTTATAAAGGTTGTTGCCACTATGGCTCTGTAGAAAAAGTCGTCTTGGCCGTGAGTTTAGCCGATTTTCTGATGAAAAACTGATAAAAATCGGGTCTGTTCCTGTCCGACTGGCGTAGCTAAACTCACCTCTTGGCCTAGGCGACGACTTTTTCTACTAAGCGTGCCACTATCGGCTTAATATTCTACTCCAAGCTTCTAAATCCTGCGAAGATCGGAATTCTAGTAGTTCTTTCGCAAAACTGCCAAAAACTATCTTTAATCCATACTTCCTGGCCAGCTTTAGATTAAATTTCATCCGCCCTAGTAGTTGTGGTCGATTACTGCTATGAAGAATATCGCAAAATGAAAAGGCGAACGCTTTCTCATTTTCTTGGGCAATCTTGCAGAGCACTTCATCTAAACCGCCTCGAAGGTGATGAACACTATCTTTAGGACAAATTTGCTCCATTCCTATAATCATATCAACTGCTGTTTTTTCAAGGACGAAACGAAGCGTTTCTTCATCAACGGCAAGGTATACTGCATATTTCTTTTTTTGTTTGCATTCGTTAATCCTTTGAAGAATATCACGTTTGTTTTTTCCACTAAGAAGCACCCAATTGGAATCTTGAAAAAGAATCTTCTCATAGCCAAGTTCTTGACTTAATTTTTCAGCTTCCTCACTTCGTTGCATCTGCACAAATTGTTCCATACACCGATGAATTAGCAGCACTTTAAATAATTTACCACCAGCAAGGAAATATTTATAAAGAAATCATCATAAAATAAGAGTACAATCCTAAGCCTGGTTAGCAGGCCTAGGGGAGGAAATAATGAAAATAGGTATATTTAAAGAAAGAGAGAACTCTAGGGAAACAATTGATTTTACAGGAAAGAGTGTTCTTGACCTGCTTCGGCATTTGCAGATTAATTCTGAAACAGTTTTAGTGGTGAGAAAAAATGAGGTCCTTACCGAAGAAGAGCTTTTAGAAGATCAGGATAGGGTAGATATTCTGAGCGTCATTTCCGGAGGATGAGATGAACTGCAGCCAATGTGATCAAAAAGCAGTACTAACGCTGCAGCATGGCAAGGCCTGCAAGCGCCATTTCATAAACTACTTTGAAGAGAAAGTGTTCAAAACTATGAACAAATATCAGATGATCGGAAGAAGTGATACTCTCGGCGTTGCTGCATCGGGGGGCAAGGATTCTTTAACGGTTCTGTATCTCACCAAAAAGTATCTGGAAAAAAATAATTTTGTGAATACTTCCTTTTTTGCTTTAGCCATTGATGAAGGGATTCATAATTATCGGGCTAAAACACTCCAAGATTTAGAAATATTTTGTGAGCAGTATAAGATCAAACTAACAATTGTACGCACCACTGAGGAATTTGGAGCAACTTTGGATGAAGCGTATCCCAAAGTGAATAAAGATACTCATAAAAAACCATGTAATGTCTGCGGAGTGTGGCGCCGATATTTACTCAATAAGCATGCTAGAGCTTTAGGTGCGACCAAGGTGATTACCGGACACAATCTTGATGATGAAGCCCAAGCCATCATGATGAACATGTTCAAAGCTAATATCAGCATGGCAGCACATATTGGGCCAATTACTGGCGTGCAGGAGCATGAGCTATTTGTGACTCGAGTTAAGCCTTTGTATTTTTGCACGGAAAAAGAAACCAGATTATATGCGCTGTTGAAAGGGTTTGCCATCGAATTTACGGAATGCCCTTATTCTCAAGAGGGATACCGCTCTCAGATCCAGGATATGTTAAATGGGATGGAAGAAAAATATTCGGGCACGAAACAGGGGATTATTAACTCTTTTTTGGCGATTCTGCCCCTGCTGCGGGAAAAAGAGCAACGAGAAAAACAAGAATCGATTAAGATATGCACTTCCTGCGGCGAACCGGCTAACCAGGAGATATGCAATGCCTGCAAAATAAAAGAGGTGCTTATTGAAAAATAAGATGATGGAAAGGTACTCTCGGCAAATTTTATTGAGTGAAATTGGGAGTGAAGGACAGAAACAACTACATGCTAGCAAAGTAGTCGTAGTCGGAGTGGGGGCACTGGGCACGGTAGCTACTGAATTACTGGTTCGGGCTGGTGTTGAAAACCTAACCCTCATTGATAGGGATGTTGTTGAAGAAAGCAACCTGCAAAGGCAGATGTTGTTCACGGAAAAAGATATTGGACGAAGCAAGGCAATCGTTGCTCAAGAAAAATTGCAGCTCATAAATTCACGAACAGATATTATTGCCCAGCCAGTTAGTTTACATAGTGGAAATATTGCACTGCTGCAATCGGCGGAGGTGGTTCTTGATTGCACCGATAATATTCAAACCAGACTCTTGATTAATGATTTTTGTAAAAAGGAAAAAATAGTGTGGATATATGCGGCAGCTATCAGAACAGCAGGATATGTTATGCCTATTGTACCGGAAGGCCCTTGCTTGCGCTGTTTTTTGCAAGAAACTGGTGCCGAAACCTGTGATACCGTAGGGGTGCTAAATACTATAACAACTGCCATTGCATCGATGCAAGTCACCTTGGCTCTGCAGTTTTTATTGGGACAGACTATTGAGCCTAACTTAATCTATTATGATATCTGGAAACAGCACTACAAAAATATTGTGGTCAAAAAGAACAAAAATTGTCCTGCCTGCCAAGGGAAATATGAATTTCTAGGAAAAAAAGAACCAATACGGATGGTCAAATTCTGTTCCTTGGGACGATATCAAGTAACAGGAAAAAAAGTTGACCTTAAAATTCTGAAACAACGCTGGGAGAAAATTGATACGGTTATTGATGATGGTAAAACACTACAATTCAAAGACCTTTTTCTATTTGAAGATGGCCGAGCGCTCATCAAAGCAAAATCAGAAGCAGAGGCCATGAGTTTGTATGCGAAATGGGTGGAGAATTGAGGGAAGGATCGGTTATCTGGTATCTATTTCTGCCAAAAAACTTAGGCGAGGTGGCTCTATCAACTTTAGCCCAGATATGAACAAAAGATTTAAATACTATTGATTTAATTTAAGTTTATATGACTCAAATAAAAATCAATTATAATTATGAAGTTTTGCTCATCTTATTAAAAAGAGAGTTGTATGGCCGGGAGCTGGCCAAAGAGCTAAAAACGTCCCTAACTAGAGTACAGTCAGTACTAAATGAGCTAAGAAACATAAATGTGGTAGATTATAAAATTGAAGGGAAAAACCATCTTTATTTTATCAAAAAAAATCTGTCCTCCAAATCATTTATTTTAAATGCTGAAAATTATAAACTGGTAAAATTACTGGGAAAACATCCAAAATTAGAGCCAATATTGAATGATATCATTGAGAAAAGTAAATGTAGTTTAATACTCTTATTTGGAAGCTATGCTAAAGGAATACCGAGTGTAGATAGTGATATTGATGTTTACGTAGAGACAACAAGTTTTAAAACAAAAGAAGAAATCGAGAAGATATATGATTTAATAAGCGTAAAAATTGGCAAATTTAACACGAATGATTTGCTTATCAAAGAAATAATGAAAAACCACATAATCATAAAGGGTGGGGAAGAATACTATGAAAAAATTAAATTTTTTAAGTAAACTAAAAAAAGGAAAATATCTGGGATTAGTAGAGCCATCCGAAGAGATTTCAAGATCATATTTAATAAAAAGCGATAATTGAACCTCTACGGACTACGC
>DUFZ01000061.1 GCA_013331635.1 Candidatus Woesearchaeota archaeon
TCCGTGCATACACTACCGGACGTTTTTTAGTTCCTGATGCTGACTTGATAACCTTAGATTTGGTGCTCGACTCCAGCTCCAGATCTGCCGCCAGACGGGAATCGATGGAAGAAAACGTCGCCCCCGTATCAATTCTCGCCCTTACCCTCTTCTCTTCACCATTCTTGCCCAGGAGAGCCACTTCCTCGGTAAGGCCTAAAATAACTTTATCTGAAGTCATAACCGCATAATTTCTCTTTCCTCTTATAAGGTTTTTGCTTTGGAAACATTTTTAAAGCATCCCCCTCTTTTTCAGCCAGATGCCCTGGTGGTGTAGCCCGGACTATCATCCGGCACTTTCGNNGAATCCCGGCCAGGGCACATTTTTTCTAAGATGGGGTATAATAATAAATAATAGATTCAACCGGCTGTTCCGGAAATATCCGGAATCCTGTTCTAAATTTGAGATAAGACATTTGCCCCTAGCAGAGGGGTATAAATATCGATAAGAACTGCATTCTAAGGAAATATCCTTTTCTCCATGAAAAATTACACCACCGTTATTTGAATCTTATTCTTGGCCGTAGGTTCTATAATTGCTTCCTGCCCTTTCTTAAGATTTAAGAAATCCACAATTACTTTGGGGACTTTAACATCCAAAGAAGAACCAGAAGTGCCGAGACGGGTTTTTCGAGCTAATCCCCATATTCCAGCTTCTTTGGCTTTGATTTCAATCTTTTTGCTCACTGAACCTTCAAACACTGTTTCTTCACAGACTGGACACACAAAAGCATCAAATTTACCCAGAGATATCCCCAATTGAATGAATTCTACTTTTTTCTCATTAAATTCTGCTTTTTCACATTTGTAACATTTCATATTTTCACCCGTTGGTAAATACTGTTTTAATAAGATACTTTGCTCCAATAATTTTATAGGCAACTGAATAATAACTATGAACTGCGAGCAGACCATCAGTCTGCCTGTATTTTGACCCTCTTTCCAAAGCTTCTATAATCTGTGATACTGAAATTCCCTCGATGTGCATCTTTTCTTGGGCGTGCTTAGTAATGATTAAATCATTTTCAGTTAGCATCATATACGCCTCAATACGTACTAATACGTATTACTTCTATTTAAGCTTTGCTGAAAAAAAGTGAAGCAGCACCCCAGTTATATCGGAAAGTAATTTCTCAGCTTTCTAAGCAAAAATGACCCCCTCTTAAGGATGTATCTCATTAAGGTGTTTATCTGATATATACTGAAGGCACTAATTAATCGAATAAAATACTTAGTGCTTTCATATATAGTTAACGCATTAAAATGGTCGAATATTTAGTGCGTTAACTATATACTCAAGAATATATTTATAAAATAAGTAGCTTTTTAGAAATCCATGCCCACCTTTTTACCCACCACCCTCAAAGAAGGAAAAAGATACTACTCAGATTTTGACAGTTTCGACGTCATCTTCATAACCGGCGACCCTTATTATGACCATCCTTTAAGCGGCATTGCCATCCTCTCCCGGCTCCTCGATACGAAAGGCTATAAAGTTACCATCATCCCCCAGCCCGAAAGCGATGAAGAGTACCAAGCCTGCGGAAGGCCAAATTATTTTTTCTGTATCACTTCCGGACTTCTCGATTCCATGCTCGCAAACTACACCCCTATGCTGCACCAGCGAGAAAACATCCTCGTACCCGAAAGAGCGCTCATGGTCTACACCCAGAATGTCAAGAAATTATTCCAAAATTCCATCACCATTTTAGGGGGTGTAGAAGCAACCATCCGGCGATTCACTCATTTTGATTATAAAGAAAATAAACTACGGCGAGGAATTCTCAACGACACCAAAGCTGATTTGTTATTGTTTGGCAATGCCGAGCGATCGATTCTAACCGTACTAGAACGAATGAAAAAATTATCTGAAATCAAATCATTTGAAACAATCAAAGACCAATTGGATTTACCTTCCATCGATGGCGCTGCCTTTCGAATCAAAAAAGAACACCTACCAAAAACCATCCGAAACCTCCCCAGCTACGAAGACTGCCTGCAAGATCCTTTAAAATTCAATTTATTAACCAGAATTCATTACCTGCTTCCTGATGATGCTTTCATCGAACCCTGCGGGCTTGGACTCATCCAGCACAATCGCCCCGCCCATACGCTGCAGGAAGAAGAAATGGACCTCATCTATGAACTCCCCTACACCCGGCAATTGCACCCTCAATCAAAGAATCGAAACTTCAACCAGCTAATGATAGAAAAATTAGAAGCCTCCATCATCATCGGACGGGGATGCTGGGGCAGCTGCACTTTCTGTGTCATCCCCCTCGTGCAAGGCAAGGAAGTAGCCAAACGAAGCAAAGAAAGCATCATCAGAGAAATCGAACAATTATACCAGTCAGGAGTTCGTAAAATCAACGATTTAACCCTGCCTACGTTAAATATGTACGGCTCATATTGCAGCTTATACGATGAAGCTCAGCAGATATACTCACCAGTGATTGAGAAAGACATCACGGTCTATAATAAAAAGAAATATTGCAACCAGCAGTGCGTGGGCTGTCCTAAGCGAGTCCTGAGTGATGACCTGTATCCACTGCTGGAAGAGATTGAAAAACTCCAGCAGAAATATCCGGGAACATCCCTGGAACTNNCTACTTCATCGCCGCCCATCCCGGAACCACTCTCAAAGATATGGAAATCCTCAAAAAATATTGCCGGGAGAAAGATATCTACGTCAATTTAACCCAAGTCTTTACCCCCACCCCTGGAACAGCCGCAACCGCCATGTATTATACCGCCGAAAATCCACTCACCCGGGAAAAAGTCTATGTCCCCCGAACTTTTCGCGAGAAGAAAGACCAGAAGAATATATTGTTGGGAGTAACTTCCGCCGATGCTGAATTAGTTGATGAGAATGGGTAAATGTACCTCCTTCATCCACTAAAATTACCATTTTCCTGTCAACTCAACAATAGAGTCATAGAACTGATCAAAATTAAAATTGCGATCTGACAGATCAATATATTTTCGTACACCCGCTTCATGGCACCGGCGCTCTACCTGAGGAATTAACCTACTTTTACTAGGATGATACGCCGATGCCACCAGTATAGGGGTGTCTTTATTGACTGAATCTTTTTCCTTAGTCCTTTGGACCACTCGCAGCGCAATTCTCCAATAGTCGGGATTTTCGCCAGCCGGCCTATTCTCCATTATCTTTTTCATCACCGGGTCGGTATAATCCGGCCCTGGCGCAATGTCCAAGTCAGTGATAATCAAAGAATACTTCCTGCCGGAAACAAAATCCTCTAAGGCCGGAGAAGCCCATCGATGATGGTGTGTTTCTATCTCACGCTCGATAAGTTATAGATAAAAGGCTCGATATAACTTTTAATGTCTGTAACCCAGGCAATATGCTTGGTCATAATCCAGTTAGCCTTAAGTCCTATTTATATGACTTATGATACTAAAATATTATTGGTGTAATCTCCCTATTGCCACAGAAGTAGAATCATACTGATTAGATTTGGGTTAACCAATATTCATGATGGGTAAGCACACCTTTAGCGCTTATGGTTACCGCTGGATCATCAGCCCGGATAATTTTATAGTAACCTGGTACTATTTTAGTCCCATTGAAACAATAAGGAGTACCGGCTTGAGGCCTACAGTCTATTTCCTGCCCTTTCTTAAGATTCAAAAAGCTATCAACAACCAAAACACTAAGTTCTTCAACGCCCCGCTTGAACACTAATTTGGTTTCCTCTCGGGCAGAAAGCCTCACTTCAATAGCCATAAAAAGTAGAGGACAGGAATCATTTATAATATTTTTGTTTCTGGAAGATATAGTTTTCAAGGGCACTGCATATTCCGGACTAATCTTTTTTAAACAAAGCCCCATTTTAAAGCACTATGATCAATATAATTACCATTACCCAAGCCCTCTTGGAAAAAAATTCCATCTTCATCGACACCAGAACCCCAAAAGAATATGCCGAAGATCATTTACCAAGCGCCGTCAATATCCCCATCTTCTCCAATGAAGAGCGAGCCATCATTGGCACCATGTACAAGCAAGTATCCAAAGAAAAAGCCATCGAGAAAGGAGTGGAATTGTTCTCGCAGAAATTACCGCATTTTATGGCTCAGATCAACCAGTACAAAAAAAAACAATTGCTTATCTATTGCTGGCGCGGCGGCATGCGCTCCCGTACGGTTACTGCGTTACTCGAATCATTAGGATACCAAGTCAAGCAGATCGAAGGAGGCTATAAGGCCTATCGCCAGTATGTACGGGAAAAATTGCACAGCTATCAATTGAAGCCAAAGCTGATAGTCCTTTGGGGCCTCACCTGCACGGGAAAAAGCGGATTATTGAAGCACTTTCCAAATTCCATCGATTTGGAAAACCTTGCCCAGCATCGCGGCAGCTTATATGGTGCCATTGGCTTGCATCCCCGCTCCCAGAAACAGTTTGAAAATCTATTGCTCAAAGAATTAGAAAGGTTGAACCACGAAAAATATATTCTGGTCGAGGGAGAGAGCCGCAAAATTGGTGACGTGCAACTGCCAGAATTATTCTATACTGCCATGAAAAAAGGAATACCGATTCGCGTGCAGCGCTCCCTGCAGCAAAGAGCGGAGTATGCAGTTTCACGGTATTTCAATAAGCCGGAAGACATTGAGAACATTAAACAAGTAACCCAGAAATTATGGAAAGTCATCAGCAAACAGCGCCAGCAGGAAGTGCTGCAATTACTCCATCAAAAACACTATATTGATGCCGCTAAAATCCTGCTTGAATTTTATTACGACCCCTTGTATGAGCATACTTTGAATAAGATAGAGTACGCCTTTGAAATACACAACGAGATAGAAAAGAACGCAGCAGAAGAAATTAAACAGAAGATAGCTATTCTAGTTTAACAATATTTATAAGAACGAAGCCCAAGCATAAAAATAGCAACTCATAAAGAAACCGGAGGCACCACCATGGAAACTCGCTATAGCAATAAAATCCAAACAGAACCGCTTTGGAATACGCCTTATTCCCCACGATTACGGGATGAATTACTGGAAGAAACACGTCTCCCAAAAATGATTCATGATCCTCAGCAATTAAAAAGCATGCATCCAGCGTTAACTGCCCTCTTAGAACAAACTCCCGGAACAAGAATAGAGTTGGAAGTGGTAGAATTCGATCGTACTTCCGCCGCCCCTGTCTACGCCCAGCCATCACTGCGGAAGTCAAGGGGATACTTGCTGGTGGTGAAATCCTATGGACACAGCGGAAAATTTGATGGACCCCATATAGAAACACAGTACGAAGACAGCTTTGGGATAATTGAAAGTATACCTCTTTTACGTCATTTTAATGCTCAGGAATCTCTTCAAGCCTTACCAAAACGCAGAGAATTGACAGTGGGATCAAAAAGATTCCATCAACTAAGCAAGTACCTTATTGGTCAACCTACCCGAATTCTCCGCTGGGAAGATAAGACCGTAGTATTCCATAACCAATCACTGGAAGAGCAGTTAGCAGAATTTGAAGCGGGATTACGAAAAAGAGAAAATTGAGAAGAAAAGGGGACTGCTTTTTACCTTCTCTTATGGTATCATCGATTTTCCCAGCAATTCATGTAACTCATCAATCGTCTGCACTTTTCCAATCTTTGCTCGTATCACCTTCCCCCCAACTTCCCCTTTGGTAAAATGCATCGCCTGCAATCGAATGCTGGCAAAAGGAATCGTGGGATAATTGCGTGCATAGTCCAGATACCGAAAGAAAAATTGAATTCGCTCCGCTGCACTGATTTCTCGATAGGTTCCTTTCTCCAAATAGTCATTAACCTGCGTAAACAAAAATGGATCCTGGCAGGCTGCCCGTCCGATCATCACATAATCACAGCCCGTCTCATCAAGCATTCGCTTGGCATCTTCCGGAGTGCGAATATCTCCATTGCCAACTACCGGAATTTTTACCAGCTGCTTCAATTCCTTGATTAGCGACCAATTCGCTGTTCCAGAATAATGCTGCTTGACCGTTCGAGGATGAAAGGTAATCATCTGCAAACCCTCCTCCTCTGCAATGAGGGCAATCTCTCTCCATTTATCCGGCGCAGAAACTCCCGCCCTGATTTTGACCGTAACTGGCTTATCAGTAGCTTTCACCATCGTCCTAAAAATCTTCCTGGTCAATTCTGGCTCTTGCAGCAAGGCCGAACAGGCCATCTGCTCCGTAATATGTGGAGCTGGACAGCCCATATTGTAATCAATGATATCAAAATGGGGAGAAACTATTTTGACCGCTTTTTCCAAAGCCTGCAAATCTGATCCAAAGAGCTGTATTGCCACCGGACGTTCTTCTTCAGAGTACTCGATGAACTCTTTGATGCTCTTCAACTGCGCTCCTTTATACACCACCGCATGAATATTGGTAAACTCAGTAACCACCAATCCTGCCCCCAGTTCCTTGCACAGCAAACGAAGAGCCGGATCCGAAACTCCTGCCATCGGCGCAAAGAAAGCTTTGCTGGAAAAAAGAGGAAGAGTCATGTTGCACGCTTTCGTTTTTTTGTTTTCTTCTCTTCAGCTTTCCTCAGAATATCTAAAAGCGCATTAGAGGAAGTAAGCGTATCCTGTTGCAGCGCCAGCAGTTCCGCTTCACTCTTTTCTCTAGGCTCTTCTTCCAACCACTGCTCTAATGTTAAGGTATCGCCAAAACGAATATGGTTTGGATTATACGGCACTAACGGTCTTGCCACATACTTAGAATGAGTGGCGATAACCAGCCCTTTTATTTTTGCGGGCAACTCATCCATGAATTTGGCAACATAATTCCCTAAAGCCATCTGATATCCATCAGAAAGGCCAATTTCCGGCTCATCGTACATCAGATAATGAGCATTCTGCCGACCCTTGCTCGTTTTTATGCCATTGATCACACTTTTCAAAGAAATGTTTCCGGTACTATCCCTCTCCTCATCACCAAATACCAAAGCACGTTTGATATCGCTCTCCGTTCGCAAGCTCATATCCACCAGAATCGGCTCCGTTTCCAGACGAAAATGGACATATGCTGCCATCAATCGGACAAAGAAACTCTTGCCGCTGGCATTCTCTCCGGTAAGCAGCAAGAGAGCAGACAATCCTGGGGTATACTGTACGGGAAGTACGCTCTTAAAATATTCCAAATCGAGTAATTGCCTAACAACTTTTTCCATGAAAGTCTTGAGAAGTGATTGCTTTAAATTAATTTCGTCTAAAATTTGTCAAAGAATAAGGAAGAAAACTATATTAACTCTAAACATATAGGTAGCACCATGAACACCAAAGCAGAATTGGTAGAATTCTGGCGTACTATACACTTTGATGAACAGTTGGTGCAGGCTTTTAGTGATATACCTCGGGAAGACTTCGTAAAGCCTTCCTTGCAGGAATTTGCCTATTATGACCAGCCCCTTCCCACCATACGTAAACAATCTATTTCTCAGCCAACCACAGTTATGCTCATGCTGCAAGCTTTGCAGGTAAAGCCCAATGAAAAAATATTTGAAGTTGGATCAGGTGTTGGATACCAAGCCTGCCTGTTGGGAAGATTGGTGGGAGAAGCCGGAAAAGTGATTACCACTGAAGTTATCCCGGAACTGGTTGCAGCTGCTCGCCAAAACGCTTCCAAATGCGGCCTCAACCAAGTGATAGTCCTGGAAGCCGATGGCAGCGAAGGGTATCCTCAAGAAGCCCCCTATGACAAAATAATAATTACCGCCGCCTGCCCTGCTATACCACCCCCCTTGATTGAGCAGCTCAAGGAAGACGGCATTGTCATTGCCCCCATTGGCGATTTAAAAAGCCAAACTTTGGTCAAGGGAACAAAAACAAAAGGGCATTTGGAACTTGAATTTCTTGGGCCATTTATGTTCGTGCCCATGAAAGGAAAGCATGGGTTTAAAGAAGTCGATATGTTCTATGATTGAAACTTAAATTCCTGCACTTTTTCCCAGGTTCCACCTTTCTTGGACAACAAAAATCTGTCAGCAATCCAGGTATAGCCTGCTAATGACGTCTGCCGTGGCATTCCCGCAAAGGCATTCTCCTTTAAGGAGCAGAGAGAGATATGGGGTTCAAAGAGCGAAGCATAATAAGGCGCACCGTAGATATGATAAACCGCCTGCCGTTCCGCATCCCGGGCGTATTTTTTCCCCAGAGGAGGGGTTTCTTTCCAATCGATGAACGGCCGCGATGCATCAATAATCTTGGTATGGAGCTGCATCAGCAAGGGCGCTGGCTTGATTTTTACAACCAAGGAACCGCCATCAAAGAGTTTCAGCCTATCTTCTAACACACAGGAAAATGACGGCTGCCTAATGCCGGCAAGAGCAGCCCTAAAATTATATTCCTGCCCAGGATTTACCATAATTCTCATCAGGCTGGAATGAAAGCCCAGAGCCGGACGATCATCAATAGACTCTCGAATCCCCCGGAGATACTCCTCAGCAACTGCAGTAAACTGAGGCGGAAGCGGCAGATGGATGAGATATTTCATTGGCTGAAGCTTAAAGCGATGGCTTATATTGTTTTCTATGGCCAATCATATTCTTTCCATTTTTGCCATCAGCTGAAGCAATTCCTCAAATGCAAACCGCTCTAAAGGAACCACCCGAAATTTTTCCTGATTTTTTGAGCTATACAAAATACGAGATTGTTCCAAATCCTGCAATAACTTTTCTTTAGAGATTATCCCAAAGAAACGAGTCTTGCCATTATCATGATTGCACACAATATGATAATCAGCGATCTTATCTTGTTCCTCTTCAAAGCGGTCATTGGGATACGCCACTGTTTTCCATTTGGTTAACGAGTCAGGTGCAACACTTCGCAGTCCTAAAGTAACCTCCTTACTCTCTACTTTAACCGTAAAGTCAGCACCCGCCCCCTGCGCATCGCCAAAGTACAATCCCCGATGGCGGAACCAGACTTTATGCTGAATCAAGATCTGCTTAAACGCCTCCTCCGTCGTCCAGCAGTGAACAAAATTATCGATTTTGGTATCCACGTTGCGCCCCTGCTTGCCCCAGCCTTCTGACTGGATTTTCTGCGCCGCCTGCTGGCGAAAGAAGGTAAGTAAAGAAGCGGGAACTTGATATTCAAGAGATTCCATTTAAAGTTAAAACCTAATCAAGTATAAAAGTATTTCCAGTCTAAAATATCTTTTAAAAGATATAAAACTATGTCAAACGTTGCGAGCGCCC
>DUFZ01000070.1 GCA_013331635.1 Candidatus Woesearchaeota archaeon
GAGATTAGTTGTCCGACAGAGCAGCTGTATCGAAATCATTAAAAACAAATAAAGAGAGCAGAGAGTATGAATTTTTTCAGCAAATTGGTTCAGCGCTTTCAACGTAGTAATCATGTTTCTCAGATTGAAGAAGTTCCACTGGCTCAGTTAGTTGATTGGATAGGAGCACATGCACAAGAGATTATAGTACGTGATACTCTGGTTGAGGAGTTAGAGTTGTATAAGAAACAGCTGGGGGAGAAATGCGCCGGGTTTCGTTCACAGTTACAGGAATGGGAACCGTTGATACCAATGGAACAGAAAAGTGAAGTATTGACACTTTTTAATGATGCTCGTAAAATGATGGACTTATTGCGCTTGGTTGAAAAAAGTTCGTTGGCGGAAGCAATTCATTTTCATGTAGTTATTGAGCCTAAAATGGAGAGGTTTATTCAGAAAATTATGGATTCTTCCCTTGGCAGCCATTATAGTTTTTTGCTTACCGATGTGGAGAAAACTAAGGATGCCACTCTCAATCCTTTGCTCCAAATGGTATTGGAACTCAATGACCTTCGGGATACCTTTGAACAGAAAGTGACCCGGAGCGGGTTTCGAGCTTTTGATTCAATGACCCAACGAGCACTTCAACTTAAAGATACAGCAGCTCTGGTTGAGAAGTTGTCAAAGGATAAATCCTATAAGCAAGATCGTTTGCAATTAGCACATCTCAAACGAGGAGAGAAAGAACAGGAATTAGAGAAATTGACCTTGGAATTTGCTGCAATGCGAAGCGATAATCATCTCAAAGATGGAAGAATAGAAGAAGCGCAGTACCGAGTTGCTCATTTTACCCAGCAGGCAGAATTATTACAAGAAGAGCTCTTTGGAGTACAAGAGGCATTACATGTAAATACTACTAAACTTCAACAAGAACAGGAGTTGGTAGAGAAAGCATTACAGGGAGCGTTGCAAAAAAAAGTTACAGTTGTCCTTCCTAATTTAATATCTGCATCTTCTTCTTAAATTTGGTATAATTCTTCTCTAAGGCAATGATGCCAGGGAGCTCTTGCCCGGAGAGAAATTCCATGGCAGCGCCCCCGCCAGTGGAAAGATGAGTGAGTTCGTGCTGAAGATGAAATTTAATGATGGCATCAGCGGTTTCACCACCACCTACAATAGTAGTAGCAGTGAGTTTTCCGATGAAACGACCGATTTCTTTGGTGGCGGTAGCGAATTTTGCCCATTCAAAGTATCCTAAGGGGCCGTTCCAGACAATGGTGTGGGCTTTGCGCAGGTAGTGTTGGTAGAGTTTAATGGTCTGTGGTCCTAGATCTAAAGCTAGCTGATTTGGCTGAATAGTATCATAGGGAACAATAGCAGTCTTGGCAGTGGAAGAGAATTTTTCTGCTACGACAAAATCAAGGGGGAGAATTATTTTCTTGGATGCAGAGGTGTGAAGAATAGTTCGGGCTTGATGGATGGAATCTGCGTCTATTTTAGAAAGACCTACTGGAATATTCTGGGCCTTGAGGAAGGCAAAAGCGAGCGCACCACCTATGAGAATATAATCGGCTTTTTTGAGTGCTTGCTTAATGAGCCCAATTTTATGTAGTTTTGCGCCGCCCATGATCCAAATAGCAGGCCTTTTGGGATGCAGAGCTTGACTAAGATATTTGATCTCCTTTTCTAACAGAAATCCAGCACCAGAGGGAAGAAAATGGGTAATAGCATCGATTGAAGCGTGTTTTCGATGTGCTACTCCGAAAGCATCATTGATGTAGATATCGGCGAGTGAGCCTAGGGCATGGGCAAAAATAGGATTATTATTTTCTTCCTGGGGATAGAACCTTAAGTTTTCGAGGAAGAAAATTTGCTGCGGTTTTCCATTTACTATTTGATTTCGAATCTCGCTGCCAATACAGTCTTCTAATGGAATGATTTTTTGTTTGGGCAAGAGTCTTTTGAGTTCTTGTACCAGTGGTTCGACCTGTAATTCTGGGACTACTTTACCCCGGGGTTGACCAAGATGAGTGGCAAGGACAATCTTACATTTTTGTTGCAGGAGGCATTTAATTGTAGGTAATGTTGCTTTTATTTTGGTGGTATCAGTTATTTTTCTTTCTTGGAGGGGAACATTAAAATCAACTCGGAGAAAGATGGTTTTATTTTTAATGGGAAAATGAGGGAGGGTGAACAGATTCATATTCTAAAGAAGGATGATATTATTTATAAAGTTGTTGTTCTTGCCATTTTAAGGTTAATTATATTGTTAAATGCAATTATGTTAAATGTAATTTTTACTATGGTACTGAATTTTTCTCATTTATTTTTTAAACTTACCCCCTTCTATTTTAGCCTTATTCTTATTTGTGATAATGTACTATTTTTTAATAGTACTAAACATTTATAAATGCAATTACTTTTCTAGAACTCAGTTCGGAGTCAAGAATAAAAAAAAGAGGGTAGTTACATATGAGAACAAAAACTTTTCTGTTGGTTACTATTATATTGTTTGTATCCTTACTTTTAACAGTTAACGCTGGATTTCCAAATTTTGTTTCTATTGATGTTTTTAATCTTTCCAGCGGTAGCTCTTCTCAGGGTGGCGGTTTTGTGGTTTCTTCTACTAATGGCAAACTTACCAATGGCACTAGCCTTACCTATGATACTTTTAATCCCGTCAGTTCTTCTCTACTTAACTTAAGCGGTATCATCAATATTAACCTCACTCTCTTGCGTAACGGTTCTCACGGAAATTATGTCAACGTCACTTTCGGATGGATACTTACTAAATCCAATGGGAGTACGATGCTCAATGTCACAGTCCATAACGCTACTGGCGATGATACTTTTATTGGTCCCAGTGGTGTCAATGCTTCCTCTTTTAATTATACATTTAATACCAATCTCCTTCCTGATGGAATT
The DNA here is from genome assembly GCA_013331635.1 of Candidatus Woesearchaeota archaeon. Classification (GTDB taxonomy): domain Archaea; phylum Nanobdellota; class Nanobdellia; order Woesearchaeales; family GW2011-AR9; genus GW2011-AR9; species GW2011-AR9 sp10194u. The sequence continues at coordinate 2,905 of DUFZ01000070.1, forward strand.
TACAACCTAAGTGTCCACGTTGAAAATATGAGCGATGGGCAGTCTATTAATGGCGTTGTCAATTACAGCCGCGGCTTTGATATCGCGATTGATCGAACTGCTCCGAATATCACAATTTTTGGGATGAGTAATATCTCCAATGGCAGTAACGTCACGGGTGGAGTTATCTTCTTTAATGCCAGCATCAATGACAGTGTTACTTTTGCTAAATATGCGTCTATCGAGCTGCAAAATAATTTCCGCAATGGGACCACTGGCATCGGCTTCAATGTTACCTTAGACAAAAATTTCAGCGGATTCCATACTGCTCTGATTCTGTCCACCATGACTGATGGATTTTATACTGTTAGGGTGTACGCCAATGATTCGCTTGATAACGTGAATATGAGCGTTGCCAATCTGAGTTTCACCATTGATCGAACTGCTCCGAACGTAACTAATGTTCTTACGAATTACTCTGGCGATGGCTTTAACTTCACCACCGCTCGGAAGATTGAATTAAATGCCACTGTCAATGATAGTACTACATATGTAACGTCGGTCGTCTTCTCATTGGATAATGGGAATGGAACTACATTTAATGTTACGGGTGCTCGTGCTCTCAATGATGCTACCAATGCAAGTACTTATGTTGCTCAGTTATTTACTAGTACTATCCGAGAAGGATATTATACTGTCCGTGTTATGTCTAATGATACACTTGGTAATCTTAATCAGAGCGAGACCATTCGCTTTGGATTTGATGGCACTGCTCCGAATGTCACTCAATTTTTATGGAATGACAGTCTTGGTGTCTTAAATGCCAGCAACTTAACTGGTAGTGTTCTCTCCCTTAACCTGACTGTCAATGATAGTGCATTAACTGTGCAGGAGGTTCGCGTAAGCTTCTCTAACAACTTCCGGAACGGAACAAGTGGGATTGGATTTAATGTCACTTTACTGAGAAATCTCAGTAATTACCATGCTGCCGTAGATTTAAGTACGCTGACTGATGGATTCTATACCCTCTTCGTGTTCGCCAATGATACTGTTAACAATATGAACAATAGCTTATCTAACCTGAGTTTCCGGCTTGACCGAACTCCGCCGAACGTGACGACAGTCATTGTAGGTAATCTTACCGGTAAAGATTACTACAACATGAGTATTGGTCTGAGTGAGGAATTGCTTGGCTTTAACGCAACGATTAATGATAGTACCACCACCGTTCATACAGTTAAATTTAGCTTTAACTCAACTAATGGCACAGAAGAAAACATTACTGTTGTCGTTGTGAACAGTGTCTGGAATGTTACTCTTAACCTTAGCAGGTTGACAGAAGGGGCACACAGTATTAGAATTTATGCTAACGACACTCTCGGTAACTTAAATAAGACAGAGTATGCTACATTTAACCTTGACCGGACACTCCCTACTGTTAGTGTAAGCTGTAGTCCTTCCGGCCCAACCTCTGGTGAGACTGTGACTTGTACTTGTACTGCATCTGATGGTGGTAGTGGTCTTCAGACCAGCCCCGTTATTTTTGAAGGAGATACCGATAACGTCCAATCCAGTGATGTGACGGCGAGTGGAACATCCAGCATCTGCCGGGTGCAGGACTTTGCCGGCAACGTCAAAACCGCGACAGGGAGCTGGTCGGTAACTGCTGCAACAAGTAGTAGTGGCAGCGGCACTGGCGGTTCCGGCGGCGGTTCTTCCTCTGGAGTTACCGGTCAGTTTGCCAACAAAGTATGGACCTCCATCAATGCTGGCGAGACGGCCAGTGTTCCGGTTGCCAATGGCGCACTCGGAGTTACTGAAGTCAGCTTTGCGGTCGAGAAGACGACCTATGGTGCAAGCATTAAAGTTGACACGGAAGCTGGGTTGCCCAGCACTATCGCTCCCATCAGCACCAAAGTGTACAAGATCGTGAAAATTACCGAAAACAATGTTGAGAAAGTGCTGAAAGGCACAGCTACCATTAAGTTTAAAGTAGAGAAAACCTGGCTGGAAGGGCAGAAGCTGAAGAAAGATGATGTTGCTATGCTTCGTTACAATGAGGGCAAATGGGGTCAGTTACCTACAACTCTTGGAGAGGAAGATGACACATATGTCCATTACAGTGCTGAAACTCCTGGGTTCAGCTACTTTGTGATTGGCCAGCGAACGGGCGTTGCTGCTGAAACCGTGGTTGCTCCGGTTGAACCAGCTCCGGTTTCTGAGCCAGTTGCCGAAGCTCCTGCTGAGGAGCCAGCTGTCTCTGAACCTGGTATAGAACCTACGGAAAGTAAGAAGTCCAGTAAAGTGTGGCTGGTGCCGGTATTAATTGTAATCGTACTAGGAGTACTGTTTTACTGGTATTCACGAAAGAAGCAGTAAACTTTTTAGTTTNNTCTTTATTTTTTTTCAGAAGAGGAGATAAGTCATAAGACTTGAGGTTGTTGTGAAACTCTTCATTCGTGCTGGTGTGAGGCCTGTTCCACTTCTCAACTTCGCTTCGCTCAGGTCGAATTGCTGAACTCTACGAGGTTAGCTTCATGGGCAATTACACACCAGCACTGACTTTCGCAACAACCCCATAAGACTCAAAACATTTATTAATTCTTATCATTTACTTGATCTATGGCTTATGCAGTTACTCATGTCTTGGTTGCTATTATCATTCTTGATTTTTTTCGTCATTATGTCTTTGGCAAGAAGCGGTTTCCACGCTATCTTTTGGTGGTAGGGGGAATTGCGGGTCTAGCACCGGATCTGGATATTCCTCTGGGATGGCTGGTTAGTTTTTTTACGGGTGTTGAAGTGAATTATCATGGCTTGTTTACCCATAGTCTCTTTTTTGTGGCTTTGTTTGTCCTCATTGGATTAGTTCGACGATACCAGGGTGATAAGAAAGGTGCACTGCTTTTTTATGTTATTGCAGCAGGGTGGTTTATTCATCTGCCCTTGGATTGTTTCTATGGTGAGACTAAGAATTTCTTCTGGCCGTGGGTGTCTACTTGGAATTTTTGTCCACATTGGGATTTATGGAATTATGCTGCGGCAATCGATGCGGTGTTATTGGTGGTGTGGTTAGTTCATGAAGAAGTGTATAACAAGGTGAAGGATTATTTTTAGGAGGTTTTCTTCCAATAATAACGATCTAAGGTAATGCCTTTTGACCAACTCATTCTACTGATATATGGTCCGGAGTGTGGATTGCCGAGACGGGTAAAATTTCTATTCACAATGGATTGTATAATACCATTCATGCCTTGACTTTCGATAGTTGTCTGATCTAGATAAATTCCACAGATTTTTGTTTGGGTGGTGATATGATGGCAGTCAGATGCGGCGGTGCCTTTCATGCTTTCTGGTAAAGTTTCAAGAGCCATAAGGTTTGCTTTTTGCATCATTAAGGTGGGAAACAAGTTAATGGCATGGGCGTTGTGTACTTCAATTTCATTTACTATAGGGTATAATTGTTGTACTTGCTCTTGTTCTTTAACGGTAGCAGTGCGATAACCTACACCTCCTGGGAGGACAAAGGGATGGTTGAGAATGACTAGTCCATCTTTGTTTTTGATGGCGTCGATGGCTTCTTGTGCATTCTTAAAAATAGTGAAGTAATCGCCTTTCCATCCAAGAGCAAGAAGATGATGAATGCCTACTTCAATTTCCTGAGTGCAAGCAAAGTAACCCTCTTGGTATTTTGCTAGTTGACCAGGAGTGATTTCTTCAAAGGAGGGATCATTTTTGACAAGATTTCGGGCTTCTTCATAGGTTAATATATTATGGATATTATGCCAGGCGGCGAGGCCAACCAGGCCGGGGGAACCGAGCATTTTAAGAATGTTTTCTAAAGAATTGTGATTACCAGGATGGGCATGGAGATCACACAGGACTTTACCTGGGATGGGTGTTGGTTCCATGGTTTCGTTGTTGAGATAATGATAGAGGCCAATACTGCCCACGACACTCCCACCAAGGGTCAGAATCTGGCGGCGGGTGATGCTCATACGGTGTTTCGGGGCGGGTTCTTTTTAAATTTTTGTCTAAAATTCTCCCAAATTCTTTTGTTTCTTTTTTTGCTGAATAATGGAAGCAATGACTTGGAAGTCTTGTTTCATTTGTTCTAGAAGCTGGGGATTTCGGCCGTTGTAGAGGTAATTGGCGGGATGGATGACGGGAACGACCTGTATGTCTACTCCTGCGATGAGTAAGGGGAAGACTTTGCCTCGTAAGGTGGTAATCCCTTTCTTTTTCAATATACGTTCGGTGGCAAAATTGCCGATGGTGACAATGACTTTGGGCTGTATGATGGCAATGAGTTGATCGAGGCGCTCCCGGCAGTTTTCTACCTCTTCTTTTTCAGGATTGCGATTATTTTCGGGGCGGCACAAAATGGTGTTGGTGATGAAAATTTCTTCACGTGATAGGTTGATACTGTGCAATAGTTCGCTGAGTATCTGCCCGGACATCCCGCAGAAAGGAATACCTTCTTTATCTTCAGTAGCTCCTGGTGCTTCGCCGATGAAGAGAATCTCTGATTGATGGTTGCCGGAGCCGAAGACGACTTGGGTTCGGCTTTGGCAGAGGGAAGAACATCGCTGGCAGCGGGAGTATTCTTGCCTTAGCTTCTCGATGGCCATATGGTTAAGAAAGAGAAAGGGGTTTATTAAGGTTAAGGTGCTGAGGTTTCATTTTCTTTTACATTTTTCCCACTCTTATAGTCTTCAACGGTTTTTTTGAAAGCGTCAATCTGTTTCTGGGTTAAGGAGCCGAAGCGTATATATGATTCTTTGATTTTGCGCAAGAAAGTTGAGTCCTCATAGAAAGTGGCGGGAATATCAAACATTTTTTTGAATGTCGGGTCGTCGATGGGCTGGTTAATTTGTTTCATGTGGCAGCTGACGCAGACGGGAAATTGGTTGCGCCCGTACATCAGCACCATATTTTTCTTGCACAGGCCGCAGCGCTGTTTATATTTTGGAAAAGCCATGAGTGGAATTGATGGTATAATCTCTGGTATTCTATACTGGTGAAAGAAATTTATTTCTTTATGAATTCAACGTATCGGCACTTGCCGCACATGACTCGATTGGCGTGTACTCCCATGAAGATGCTTGGCCCGCATTTTGGGCAGGAACGGTTCTTCCGGGTGATTTTTTCGCCGGAAATAGTATACACTGAACTGGCAAGTTTTCCTTTCTTTTTTCCAGATGCTGCTTTTTTATCTCCGCCGCTTGCTTTTGGTTTAGTTTCGGTCATGATCTTCACGCTGCTTTTGTTGCTTCCTGAGCTTTTTTCTGTTCGTCTATTTTTTTCTTGAGATGCTTAGTCATGAGTTCGGTTTTATGTTTGGATTCAAGATTGTGATATACTATAGCCTCAAAGGTGGCTTCTTGAGTTCCAAACTGGGTATAGATATGTTTTACGATGACTAATTGGGCGTTTGATTTGCATTCTTTTGAAAGTGCTTCACTGAGTATTATATTACTAGGAGTGGCTCCTTCAAACTGGATTTTTCCCTGCACTTCGGTTCGGTCTAGGAGTACATTTGGTTTTTTGGAGTTGATGGTTAATTGCATGGTATATCCTCTATTTTACTTTAATGGCGTATTCGCCTTTTACTTTTAACCCTACTTTTTGGGCGACTTCTGAACGGGCTGCGTCAGCTACGTAAATGCGACCCTGCCAGCTGGGACTGAAGCTTTCCATATGGCACACGGGGCAACTGTTCTCTTCGACGAACATTTTACATTGCTTGCATACTTTCTTTTTTTTGGCCATTTTGATTTGATCTATTTTTGCTTTTCTTCTTTGCTTTCTTTCTTACTTTCAGCTTTAGCCTCTTTATTACTCTCGGTTTTCTGCTGTTCCTGCCCGTCGAGTTTGCCTAGGCCTTCCTGGCGCATGGTTAACCCAATCTTAGGGTTATTCATGTCTTTATAACTGACGGCAATGATGCGGGCTTTGCATTTGTCATTTACTTTAAGGCTTTGTCCGGTTTTGCGGCCTTGCAGTACTTTTTCCTTGCTGAAGGAAACAAAGTCGTCCATGCTTTGGGAGATGTGAACCATGCCCTCGGTTCCGCCCATATCGACAAACGCGCCGAAATCAGTGATATCTCGGATCTTGCCGTAGACGAGTTCGTTTAATTCTGGCTTGAAAGTTAATAATTCGAAGGCAGTATCGTAATAGGCGGCTCCATCGCCGGGGACGATGACTCCCTCTTTAATGTCGCCGGCGTCGATGATATTGATGACGAAGCCAAATTCCCTGGAGATGTAATTTTCATAGCTGGCTTTGATATTGGCGAGGACGGATTCCCGCTTGCTGAGGCTGAACATGCTTGGCGGTACCCGGATGAAATCACGCACTTTGACTTGGTAGAACATTTTAAGATTAATTTCACTGGTTTGTTTATAAAGCTTACGGTGACGTTTGGGGAAGGGGATTTGGGGAGGTCATGAGAGAATAAATGAACAAAGTAGGGGAACTTTTGTTTGCCGCTATATTTATAAAACCAGTCATATTGTCTTAGCTATGGATTTGAGGCAGTTGAAAAAAGAGGTGGAGGGTCTTCCTCGAGTGGATACTGCGATAAGCGATTTTCAGCAGAATTGGGTTAAGCTGCTGCGGGTGAATTCAAATAGTCATTTGCCTTTTGTGCAGGTTTTTTCGTCCGATGTACGAAAGCAGATAAATTCTTATTTGGGGCCGTTTCAGAATCTTATGCTGGAAATCAGACAGGGTCAAAATATCAATGAAAAATTGTTTCATTATGCGCGTTCTCTGGTGGAGTTGAAGTTGACGACACTCAATGGGGATGCACGTAAAGCGAAGCTTATTACCACTCGTTTACTCAAGGATGAGGTATTTAATATGGCGCAGACGATTGAGGAGGTTAGGGAATTTGAACACAACGTAACTAAGTTATCAAAAGTATACGCTGTAGTGAATGAGATTATGGAAGAGCATTTGTCGCTGGAGGAGAAAATTCATTTTACGCAACTTCCTCATCGAAAATATGTTGAGACCTTGGTGAAAACTGCTGCGGTGCAGAAACAGTTGATGGGGGAGGTGGGGAAGCAGTTTGTGAGTTTGGTTGGGAAGAGATGATGGTGATGAAACCAAAAATTATCGATGAAATAATCGGTTGGTGGGGGGCGGGTGCAATTGTGCTGGCGTATGCGCTGGTAAGTTTCGATTACTTATCTGTCTCTACTTATTTATATCAACTATTAAATGGTACGGGTGCTGTAGGAATTGTGTATATCTCTTTCAAAAAGAAAGCATACCAACCGGGAGTTCTTAATATTGTTTGGGTGATTATTGCTGTAATCGCTATCATTCGGTTATTGATGTAATTTATTTTTCTCAAGTTCAATGGGATTTCCCATACTCACAATATTTCCGTACCGGGCAGATGGTACATTTGGGATTGATGGGCGAGCAGATGGTCTGTCCATGGCCAACGAGCAGTCTATTGACATTTATCCATTGATCTTTAGGGATGAGTTTCTGGAGGGCTTCTTCACTTTCTTCTGGAGTTTCAGTCTTAATCCATCCTAAGCGGTTGGCTATTCGATGGACGTGGATGTCAACAGGAATGGCTGGTTTTTGGAAGGTGTAGGCAAGGATGCAATTGGCGGTTTTTCGTCCAACACCGGGAAGGGAAGTAAGTTCTTCCAAAGTATCTGGAACTTGGCCGTGGAATTTTTCAATGAGAATTTTACTTAATTCTTTAACATGCTTGGCTTTAATGTGGTAAAAGCCGATTCCATGTAATTTTTGTTCAAGGGTTTTAATTGGGAGTTTGATGAAGTGCTGCGGAGCTGGATATTCTTTGAATAGTTTTTTGACCAAGGGGATGGTAGTAGAGTCCCTGGTTCTGGAGCTGAGCAGAGTCATGACCAGCATTTGAAATGGTGAGTAGTTGCCGAGTTCTTCAAGCATGGTTGGCTGATGGTTTTTTTCGAGCTGTGCAAAAACAGTCGTTATTTCCTGGGTGGTGGTCATGCAAATTTATAAGATAGAATGCTTTTTTATAGCTTTCGATGAAAAAGTCGGAACAGGAATGGAAGAAAACATTGTCTAAAGAAGGGTATCATGTTTTGCGGGAGAAAGGGACGGAATTACCCTTTACGGGGAAACTTCTGTATACTCAGGAGAAAGGAAGGTACTGCTGTGCGGGGTGCGGTGAACAGCTCTTTGCCTCTGATACTAAATTTGATTCTGGCTGTGGCTGGCCGAGTTTTTATGATGCTGATAAAACGAAGGTAGAATTTGTGGAAGACGATAGCTTAGGGATGAAGCGCATTGAAGTGCGATGCAGGAACTGCGGGGGGCATCTGGGGCATTTGTTTGACGATGGGCCCAAGCCAACGGGAAAGAGGTATTGCATCAATTCGGTGTCGTTGAGGTTTGTGAAAGGAAAGTGATAAAGAAATGTTTGAATAACCTATCTATTTTCATCAAAATTTTTCTCAGAATGATTCTGAGTTTTAACCTTTCATAAAGATTTTATTAGTTCCTTAGTTGTCCATACTTTTACTTTATTTTGTTTGGTAAAGTGAGTGTCATCCGACCAAATATCACTATTGGTTGCTAAAGCTGCAGCGATGAATTGGGTGTCATCTGGGTCAATCTTATCCATTATTTTTGCGGCTTCTTCCCGATATTTCTTAGGTATTTCTTCATCAAGGCCGTCCATATTTTCATATAACTTCTGGAGTATGAGATCAAAGGTTGTTTCTGATAATGCTGCTTTTTCTACAATAATCGATTTATGTTTCAAAACTTCTTCTTTTAATAAAGGGATGGCAATAAGCTGTGCATTTAAATGGAAAATAATTTTTCTGGAGATAGAATCCTTGATCAAAGCAGCAATAATTCTATTGGTATCAACTACCAGCCTCATCGTCTGAATCTCTTATTCATTTCATGTTTAATTTTATGACCTATTTCTTCGGCGTCTTTTTCGGTCAAAGTGCTTTTTTCTAATAGTTTGTCCATCCAATGAAGCTCTTGTACTTTTCTCTCAAACGCCTGCCTGGCAACCTCACTCCAACGAATCTCAGAGTGCACTACCAGCTCTTTATGCAGTTCTTCAGGAATGGAAAGTGTCATATTGACCATAACAAGAATTATGTGTTAACACATATTTAAGCTTTTTGGTGGTTCTACGCAAATAAAATAACCAATCCCAGCAGGAGCATGATGGAACTGATGATGAATCCTACTATTCGATGTCCATGTTTTTTCCATACATCCCGGGTTATGTCAGAGAAGCCTTGTTCAAGGGCGTGCTGGACGACTTTCTGCCGGGCAAAGTACATTATCAATACGACCGTCAGCAGGTGCAGGACAAAAATCAGCATATAGTAAAGCATGAATGGCCATACTACCCAGCGTATGGTGTTGTCAGCGAACAGGGTTTTGAGGAGCTGGAAGATTGCTCCCGGGTCATGGAAGCTGAACAGGCTGGCGATGAGGGCAATGACTCCGACTGCCAGTGGGGAAACAATACTTTGGGCTGCGGCACTGCTTATTTTTTGGGCTTGCTGGGAAATGTCTTTTAACAATACTTTCCAGCTTTTGAAGAATCCTTTTATCTTGAGGATGCCGAAGAGCACGGCGACGAGGGCGATTAATTTGGAGAACAAGTTTCCAGTAGTTGCAGTACCAATGGCAGGAAGGATTCCCATGCCATAGAAGGTGAAGGCAATATACACCACGGTAACAAAGAGGAGACCTACCTTAAGGGTTTTTTTGCTGTCGTGAAGGGCAAAGAGGATGGCTAATAAAATTAAAAGGAGTGCGAGTGAGGTGGGCTTAAAGCTGTCTTTAAGTGCTGAACTGGTGATAGAGGTAAAAGTAAGAGTGTCCAGAACGTATTTGGGCGAAGCGGCTCCGGTAATGCCCACGGTTTCGCGGGGGGTCAAGGAGGGGCAGGCTAAATCTTCGTTACTGATAATTCTTTCTTCCAGATGATCCTTAATGGGCTTATCTCCGACAAAGTAGCTGTTGGCGATGAATACGGCGGGAATTTCCTGCCGGCCGGGGGGTACGTCATAGACAGCAAAGTATTGCAGGAGTTTGCTGTAATCATCGCGGTTGTGATGAACTTCGAACCGGCGGACTTCCAGTTGGGGGTATTTTAATTCCAGCTGTTTGACGAAATCATTTACTAAAGGACAATGGTCACAATTAGCCCCATAGAAATAGTAGATGCAGTCATTTTGGACCTCGGCCAGGGTGAAAGGACTTACTGCCAGCAGCAATACTAAAAATAGTACTACTCTATAAATCATCTTCACCATTTTTATTCTTTTTCGGAGATGGGGAATGAGGTTTATAAAGCTTTCTTTCGTTCGGAGGTTGTTGCGAAACTAACTTTTGGATTAGCATCGACTCGCTCTTCTGATGTTACACCGTAATGCGGTTCCCCTCCGTAGGAGCCATCCC
>DUFZ01000042.1 GCA_013331635.1 Candidatus Woesearchaeota archaeon
GAGATTAGTTGTCCGACAGAGCATGAAAAAGACAAGATTTAAATAGGATAACTATTTCCTAACATCTACTTATAATTTTAATTGAGGTGATAAAGGTGAATAAAAAAGGACAAGCGGCGATGGAGTTCTTAATGACCTATGGCTGGGCCATACTGGTGGTGCTGGTAGCAATCGGAGCACTAGCATATTTTGGAGTACTTAATCCTAGCAGATTTTTACCAAGCAGTTGTACTATTGCACCAGGTATTGGCTGTGATGATTTTAAAGTTACCACTGCTGATGTCCAGTTAATCTTGAGAAATGGTCTTGGTGATGACCTTACTGCAGTAACTGTCACCGTGCCCGGATGTGCTGCCAGTGCCGAAGCAGATGGAGATGACGCTTGGAATAACGCTGCTGTCTTGGGTGGTGCTGATGGTATTCTTGCCGACACCTGTGCCAACGGAGCTGCCGGAAGCAGGTATCAACAGGACGTGACGATTACTTACACTGGCAGTTCAGGTATATCTCATACGGCAACCGGTACGGTTGTGACGAGAGTTGAGTAAGTCGAGAGATCTTATTTTTTATTTTTATTTCTTTTAAAGTGATTTTTCTTAGAAAAGTTGCGCGTGAAACAGTGTTATTTTTCCTGTATTCTTTTCTGAGCACAAAACAAGCCAAAAGGTTGCCCCGCCAGGCCGGCTAAAGCCCCGGTGAAAAAAAGCAGTATAACTTAGCTCTGCTCTATTACTTCTGTGGGATGTACAAGCATTCCTTTAGTAGAAACTTCCAATTTTACGGTTTTATTGCTATGGGCCGTTCCCCGCATCTTCAGGACCTCCAAGGCCCTAATCCGGCTCCCTTTTATCTTAAACTGGTAGATAAAGATAAGCCCGTCCACTTCAAACTCTAAAGAGTGGTATATAACTCCATTATTTTGTGATGCTGACTGAGAGGTGAGCAAAACCGTGCAGCCCCACTTATTCATCAGTTTAAACAGGGCTAAGCCCGCTTCTTTTCTGGAAAGCTCATCTTGATAGAGCAACGAAAATGAAGTTACCGAGTCGACGACCAAACGGATTATATTATGCTTAGAGATAAGCTGATCAACAGAGCCGCCGCCTTCTTCTATCAGTGACTTGACCTGCTCCGGATTGAGCTCTATATAGAAAAAGTTTCCTTTCTTCTCATAGCCCTGGAGATCCCAGCCAAAGTAAGCCATCTCATCATAAAGTTTTTCTTTCTTTTCTTCAAAGGTGATATACATGCAGGATTCCCCTTGCTGTAACCCTTTCATAAGGAACTGTAGGGCAAAAATAGTTTTGCCGGCGCCAGGGCCGCCTACCAGCAGATTTATGCTCTTTGGTTTAAAGCCGCCTTCTATAAGGGCATCAAAATCAGTAATCCCGGTTTCTATTCTCTTGGAATTGCCCTTAGCGCTACTCCCCCCAGTGTCCTTCTTTTTCACAACAAAAGCATAGTAAGAGGTATATTTAAAGCTTACTCTGGTTCGGGATGAAAATGAATGAATTAAGGCTAAACCTTTATAAAATACCTCCCAAAATAAGAAGAGTAAAATGGAAGGGTATGAACAATTATTGGAAAAAGCTATGGAAGAACTGCCCGAGCAAGGAAGCAGTGGCGAGCGATTTACATTAGAGAAAATTAAAGGCCACTTGGAAGGCAATAAGACAATTCTAATCAACCTCAGGAAAATTGCCAAAGATATCGGAAGGGATGAAAATCACTTGCTGAAATATTTACTTAGAGAATTGGCAACACCGGGCAAATATGATGGCGAGCGGGCAATCCTTGGCACTAAAGTAGCTGCTACCCTTATTAATAAAAAAATCAAGAAGTATGTCAGTGAGTTTGTATATTGCTCTGAATGCGGCAAGCCGGATACCAAATTATTGATAGAAAAAGAGGTTACCTATTTACGATGCTCCGCTTGTGGGATCAAAAAACCAGTCAAAAATATTTAAAATGAATTTTATAGTCGCACAAAAACAAGGACCCCATGGAATAATTCTTATTGTTACTGATAAAGACCTTATTGGCCATCTTTTTTCTGAAGGGAATAAACAACTTGATCTAACCAAAGAGTTCTATCACGGAGAAGAAAAAAATAAAGAGCAAGTGAAATCTATTCTAGGACAGGCACAGCATCTCCATGTAACGGGCAAGCATGCCGTTGCCCTGGGTATTGAGCAAAATTTAATTGATCCAAAAAGAATTTTATGGGTACAGCAAGTCCCCCATGCAGAAGTGGTGATGGAATAAGAGCTTACCCCATAAACGCACCCAACCCCACCTGTTTCTCTTTCTCCCTTCCAAAAACATTATCGACATTCACTCGCAGTATGTCTAATACTTGTTTCAGATAAGGGGAAAATTCATATTTTTCAGCTAATGCCAAAGAAGGGCCCAGATACTTGACTACCGACCCTTCGGTGATGGTAAATAACAGCTTGCCCTCGCAATGGCTGCATTTATTGTTTAAGGGCGGCCGGCGATATTTGCTATTGCATTTAACGCAGCGAAATTGCTGCATGGAAAACTTACGCAAATTTCCTTTGATGTCCTTCAGAAAGTGTTTTTGGATGACCAGCTTGGCGACATCATCCATATCGACGGCCCGCACTTTCTTGGCGATTTCCATCTGCCCGAATAATTTTTCTTCCATAGAAGGGATTGTCTTATAAGCAGAGCATTGAACTCCTCTGTTAAAATTATTGATGTGGTGGGTAAATCCAAATCCCACATACTGCGCGGGTGTACCTAAACGGTCAGCAAGTTGCTCTATCTTTTTCTGGTCTGGGCCATGCCGGACTTCCCAAGGATTTTTCATTTCTAATGCTGCCTCATACAGTTCTAAAGGATATTTCCACACGACATCAATGCCATGTACTTGATCATCTACTTCAGAAGGAACCAAGGTTGAGGTGAGAACTAGTGGTGAGTCCATTGTTTTTGCGCCCCTCTTTTCTGGAAGGTACTGCCGTGAAAAATTCAATAGTGCATCCATGAGCAGCATCACACAGGCCTCATCGCCGTCGCAGTTATGAACTATGAAATTGTTGGCGATAAAGTTGTGATTTTTAGCTACGTTTAAGCAATAGGTTACTTGGTTTCCTTCACTTTTTTGGATAGAAGTTATTTTTAAATAGGCGTAATTATGATCATGTTTTATTTTTGTTCCAGTGGGAGATTTAGTGAGAAGGTTTTTATGTAAAACTTTCTTTTTTCTTGGAAGAGAAAAGCCTATTTTTTCCGCAAAAATAGGACAATAATTACTAGGAATGGTGATCTTGGTGGAGGTAAAATAAGGAACTTCTCTTTTTTTTCTTAGGTAAAAATCTTTAACTTTTTTCCCAGGAAGTCTAGTGGAAGTGTACGTTTTAAAGTAAATGCCATATCTAGCCAGCACGAAATAAAGTTGATGAATTAGTTTGGTGCTTACGGTATCACAACTGACCCTTAATTCTTGTCTATCGGTGCTGCCATCACCATCAAAATAGCCTTGTAAAAGATATTTCAATTTATTAAGGTCCAAATTGAGCAACAAGGGGGGGATTTCTTTGTGATGTGCGTTAGAACCGCAAGGTAGAATTTCAGTGAAAAAAATATAAAACAATTTACTGGAATAAATAAGGGCTTGGGGAGTTTCTCGGCTTGGTTTTAAATTAAATTCTTCCCGGCAGGTTTTTTTTATTTTTTCTTGGATATACCTCTCGGTTGCTGCAAAGCTAATTTGATAATAGCCTTTTTTGTCTGTTTTTTTCCGGGAACAGCCTTCGGCAATATACAAACCAATAAGCCAAAGAACATTTTTGGAAAGTTTGACTGTAGAATGAATTTTAACAGTGTCCCTTTTAATAGAGATTAACTTATTTTTAGGGATAGTGTTGGTTATGTTATGAATAAGGGAATAAGGCCAACAATCTCGCTGTAAATAATTTTTTAAATTGGTTATCTTAATATTATTTTTTCGACAAAACGCTATCCTCTTTGAGTTTATTTTCATTGAAATAATCTTTTTAAGCCCAGAAATCATTAAATCTGGTTGGGTATAATAAGAGGGAATATAAATGGAACTTACTTCTAGAGAGGGAACCATACTAAAATTATGGGGCACCACTAAGAAATCTTCTGGTTTTAATTCTGAAGCTTTTTTTTCACAAACAACACTATTTACTAAGGTGTAGAATATATGGTTTTCTGTTACTTCTATCTTTCGTCCATTTTCTGTGTTTATAATTATTGTTGAGGATGGCTGGTGCTTCGTGGCCTCTAAGATGGGTGTTATTTCTATTTGATTATTTTGGGTATTGTAACTAAGTGTGGTATAGTTAGTAACTTTTCTGCCTACAGTACCAAAAGAATCTAAAGTTTGGGTGGGATTAAGAGATTCTACAAAATCACCAATTTTTATTACATCCCACTGCTTTCCATCATACATAGGGATGAACGTATCAAAAGTCAAACAGTCACGCCTCATACCCGCATGATACAGTGGATGAGTAATCAATCCTTGCGTCTCAGAAAACCCGATAATTCTGCCAACTAAGCCTGCCGAGATGTGGGGTGCTAATCCGATAACTAAATGCCCCACCAAGTCTTCTTCCCGGGTAATAGTGTAAAATGGAGTAAGCCCATAAAAACGAACCAAGAGATCATCAACAAAATTGGCGACCCGGCTAAGCACTTTAGCGGCTGATTCATCCAAAGAATCGTAGCCGGGTAAAATGATATCTTGGGGCCTTATTTCCAGAATTTGGTCATCGTGAGCTAGTTCGTTGCCCAGATAATCTTTTTCATAGCCCAATTTTTTAAGTCTTTCTACGGATGTTTTTATCTCTTTAGGCTTGAAGTGGGTGATGGGCAGTTCGGTGCAGTCGTAGCGGGTAGTTCCATCCTTATTGACATAGATCGAATGCTTGGCTCGGAGGATCCCCTTTGCTAAATGCTCTACAATATGGCCCTTATTGGATGTTCCTCTGATGCCCTTGATCAGATCGGGATGAAGTTTTTCCCCCAACCTTTCTTTTGCTTTTGTAAAATAGTAAGAAATGTCTAGCTCCAAGGTTTTATAGGGGAAGGTTTTCCCGTGACGGCACGTTTCTTTGTCCGTATCTCCGCAAAAACGGCAATGATACTTTTTGATGCAAGGCTGGTTGCATTCCTCACAATTTAGATAAATCATGCTGCGCTGGCAGGACTGGCAAAAAAAAGTTGGAAAGGTAGAAACTACCTTGCCTGCCTCCAGGGCAGACTGGAAGCTGCGCAGGCGATCTCCTTCTTCACCAACTGGAAACATCGCTTGGGGAGAGCCGGTCATTTCTCTCATCTTGGCTTTTTCTGGACGGCCCATCCGGGCACCGATAAAAGTCCCTGCTTTATCACGCAGAAGCAAAGGACTTACGGCATTGATAAGATCCAGCCCATTGATGTGGTTGGCCTGCTGGGAAGGGAAAGGTAAGGTCTCCATTTCTGGCTGCGTTTTAAAATTAAAGCAGGTGCCAAGAATGATTGCTTCTTTCTTATCCAACACGGCGCTCTCTTTGTTGATGACCTGGTGAGGTACTCCCAACTCTTCCAAGGCGCGCTTAGCGGCAATATGGCTGGGCTGTTGGTGCTGGTAGGGGAGAATTATTTTTTTGATGCCTTGCTCATCCCTTTTGAGCCGCCCTTCCCGCAGCCAATTGCGAAGAGAAATAAGTGCTTCTGCCGTCAGAAGTTTCCAATAGAAAAGATAGTCTGGATGAAGTGGAACCGATAGTTTTTGGCTAAGGAGAAAGGCTTCTTCCCAGGAAGGGAACTTAAAAAGAGGGACAGTCGCCAGCTCCTGAAGGCGAGTTTCTTCTATCCCTGCTTCCTGAGCAACAGAATCAAAATTCCCTTTGCTATGTATCGCTTTTTCAAGTTCCTGCGCCCACCATTCTGGACAATAGCCCGCGGGCACCAGGCTATGTCCATTCTCAGAAAAATCACCATAATTAAAGAGGATATCCCCTAAAAAAAGGATTTCTTCTATCTCCGCCAGATATTGTTTGGCTTCTTCTTCCGTATGAAGTTGAAGTACGCTGGCGTCTTTAAGCCGTACTATTGGGCCTTCAAGAGTATCACATACGGTAACGCTTGCTGCTTTCCCTGGACGCTCAACTTTCAGCTGAGTTCCAATGGCGATATATTTGTCAAGTACAATCAAGGTAGCAGGATGTAACCCAGTTGCAGAGAATCCCGTGACGCGAGTGCGCCCATACCGGAGACGGAACCCGCCGACACCTAAAGGGTGGGTAAGTATGGGACGCCCGGCAACCAAGTCCATAATAAATGTATTGTTGGGCTTAACGGTTTTTTTTGCCTCCTTTTTTTCAGAGGAAAGTGGTTCTTTGACGGCGTGCGAAGAATGAATTTGTTCTTTTAGTTTGATAAAATCGGGAAGCCAGCCCCAATCTAATTCAAATTCCTTCCCCCACTTGGATAACCGCTTCCAAAGCTTTGGTGCTTTCTGGCTTAGCCCTTCCGCCAGCACTAAAGGAACTCCTCCCCGAATAAGGTTAGTCTCAATCCGAGGAAGGTCTTTGTAATTGGAAACTTCAAATTTCTCTGTGGGATCGCCATCAACCTCAACGGGCAAATGGGAAATGAGAAATTTTAACTCCTCGTCAGAGGGATGGTATTGAAGGTTGGTTACCCGTTCGTGGTAATCATGAACTTCAATCGTATATCGATTAATTTCTGCTTCGGTAGGATCATAACGAGCATACCCCATCTTGACCCGGACATAATCTGATAAAATGACCGAAGTGGATGCTGCCGTTCCCCCGGCTGCCCGGATGGGTCCGGCATATTGCAAAGCAAAATATTCTTTCCCATCCCTGGTTTTTTTAATTTTAAGGCCGATAAATCCTTCGAGAGGAGCAGATACAATTCCTAAAGTTAAATAGGCAAATCCAACCCGTATACCAACTTCCATGGCCAGTTCTTTGGATTCGAAGGTGCAGAAAATTTCTTTGGCAACTTCTTCTGCTATTTTGAATCCCACCCTCCAATCCAGCATCCCGTATTGTCTTTCTAATTCTAAAATACGGGGGGTGATGTTGGTATTGAGAATATTTGGCGCAACTACTGAGACCAGCCCGACGACCCGTTCTGCCATGTTCTTCACTAAAGGGATGGCAATTTCTGGTTCTGGATCAAGCCCCTTTTGGCGTGCTGCAGCGGCAACCTGGTAGCATCGGCCTACTTCCTCATCTATTTTTTGAAAATAGTCTTGAATTTCTGGGGAAGCTGTTTTTTCCATATTGCTACCTTACCTGATTGAAATACCCATTTAATTTTGCTAAGAGAGGGACTAAAGTTCGTTTTTCACCCAAAACGAAGCACTTTAATTTCCCTTGTTTGTAAATTGACTATCGGGACTCGGGCGGGTTCCGGCTCGTGTCCTAATTTTTCCTGAAAGGAAGTTTTCCCCTGCCAGCAGCTGCCGCTGATCATGGTAATCCCTTTATAATTAGCTTGCTTGGAATAATGGATGTGCCCGGTTATAAAAAAGTCGGGTATTTTCCGGATGAGCAGTGGATCCTCCGCATGGGAAGGATAATAAGGTGTAGACGTAAAAGAGGGAGCTAGATGTCGCCTTTTCAATAAAAATTTCATGATGAGGTCTGCCCGATGATAGCCGCCGCCCGTCCGGATAGATTCAACATTAGCCACATAATAATCAAAGCTGTACCCATGATAAAGTAAGATATCAAATCCGGGAAAGGTTTCCGTCTTGCCTATGTTCACTAATGAAGGGTTGGTTACGAGGGTCGCGTTTGGCAGACTAAAAAGCCCCGGGGAAAATTCTTGATAAAAAGAAGGTTGAGGCTCGGCAAGATGGACCACATCGTGGTTTCCGGGACAGATGATAATCTGCTTGTCGGCAGGAATCTGCTGTATTAGACGGCAGAACTCCGCATATTGTCCGGCAATATCTTTAATCTCTAATTCCTCTTCCTGAGAGGGGTACACGCCCACCCCATCAACTAAGTCGCCGGCAATGATAATATATTTTATCTTTTGGGCAATGTCTTTTTGGGCATCATTCCCGGTATTGCCGTTGATCCATCGTAAAAATTTATCAAATTCCTTTTTAAGAAATAGGCTGGATCCTACATGAATGTCTGACAAAAAGATAACATATTCTTCTTTATCTCCTTTCTTAAGCTCATGGTTGCTGGGGACATCCGGCCACACTACCTTTTCAGCAAAAATTATTTTATCGCTGCAAGTTCCGGAAATTCCGATTACTTCATCCAGAACCAGATCTTTGGCAGAGAGATGCAGCTCTTTTCGGTTTTTAGAAAAGAGAATTTTTATTCTTCCGGTCAAATCTTCAACGGTAAGAATAAGGTTTCCGGTTTTGGTCTCTGCTATTTCTTCTACCATGCCAATTATGGAAACTGCTTCTTTTTCTTTTTTGTTGAGAACCCGGTTGATAGTAAGAGTATTCTGAATTTCAACTCGGTTTCTCAGCAAACCTTCCAGAAAGCGATACCGCGAGGTGAAAAAATTAGAAAAATCATTTACCACATATTTTCGGGGAACATTTTTGTAGGAAATGACCACCGTTACCGAAGAGAAAGATTCAAAGTGAGTAGGGAGTACAATAGAAAGAGATAACACCCCCAAGGTGGAATCACTTGGGGGAGGGATGCTTTGATGAACGGAAAAATTAGTTTCTGAATTGACCTCATCTAAGGTTGTTTCCAAATTAGAGAGTTCCTGGTGTTGGGCTAAGGGAGCATGAAGCTGAAGGGTTGATTTTTTGAATTGCTGGAGCTGGCTTTGGTACAGCTCATCATCACGATCTTGTTCCAGATCAACGCGGTACTTATCAATCTCGTACCAATCCACTAAAGAGGACTGTTGTTGTATAACATCAATATAATCTGGGTTTAAGACCACCAAATCTGCTTCGCTTTCGATTTTTTCTAGCAGAGAATCATCGATATCCCGGTTAATCAGCTCTTTATTGATGAGGATGCCTTTAGTGAAAAGTTCCTCGATTAATTTTTCTTTAGCTTCCATTTTAATTAGGAAAGTTGGAGCGACTTCTCCAGCACCTCTTTAAGCTTAATGATAATGTTTTGATCACAGGAAAGAGCCACTTCCCGGGTCCGGCCATAGCGGCCTTTAGATATGATTTTGGCGTTAATTATGCCCAGCATATCCAGTTCTGCTAAGATATCAGAAATCCGGCGTTGGGTGAGGACATTAAACCGGGTCTGCTTACAAATAGTCTGGTACACTTCATAGATCTCTCCAGTAAAAAAATTCTTATTTTTGGGGGCAATGAGCAAGATTGCATATAACACGCATTGAAATTGTTTTGGCTGGTTGGTAACTGCATCAATTATCTTGTCTGCTTCCACCTTACGCTCAGCTTCATCCAGATGGCTTAAATTAATAGTAGTAGAGCCGCTTCTTTCAGCTACCTCACCAGCTACTCTCAACAGATCAATGGCGCGGCGGACATCTCCGTGCTCTCGGGCAGCATAGGCAGAACACTTTTCAATCACCCCTGCCTGGATTGCGCCCTCTTGAAAAGCTTGAACTGCTCTTTTTTTAAGGATATCCTGTATCTGGAGCGCATTGTAGGGGGGGAATATTATCTCT
>DUFZ01000069.1 GCA_013331635.1 Candidatus Woesearchaeota archaeon
AGGAAGAGTTGTCCGACAGAGCATGGGAAAAGAAAAGCTTATAAATATCAATTTATATCTTCCCTCTCAATGAAAAAGAAGGTGAAGAAGTCCAACCATAATGTGCTCTATGGTTACATGATTCTGTTAGTTATAGCAATTCTTCTTGCAGTCGTCATTTCGCCACTGGGTTTGAAAATTAAAAATTCCCTCTCGGGAGCAGCCACCACTACTACTCTTGCCATTACCATCAATGCCGCTCCAGTGGTTCTTTTTGTGAGTAATGGAACTTCGCAAAGTATCATAGAAGGAACGTCTAGAACGGTTAACTTTTCCTTTCTTGCCAATGATAGTGATGGGAGAGGTGATCTCGACAACAGTACCGCACAACTTCGAATCAGCCTACCTGGAGAAGCCGATCGCTACAATACCACTTGTCACGCCATCGGTACGGTAGGGGGTAATATTAATTATTCTTGTTCGGTTATTATTTGGTATTTTGATGGAGCAGGAAACTGGATTATCAATGCTTCGATTAAAGATATCAATGCCGTATACGCTGAAAATAGGTCTTCCAATTTTAGTTTGGCATCTACCACTGCCTTTGCCCTTGGACCAACTGCGTTGACGTGGGGAGCACTAGAATTGGGAGCTACCAACAAAACATCCACTGCGGATCCTATGACCTTGAACAATACTGGCAATAAAGACATTGCCACCACTGGTATTACCGTCACGGGCTACAACTTGAGAGGATTAACTACCACCTCCGAATTTATCAACGATAAAAATTTCAGCGTCAGCAATGTCAATGGTTCAAGCAGTTGCAGCGGAGTGGCCTGCTTGGAATGTAATGGCACTATTATGTCGAATGCTACTGCTGAATCGCTGCCCAATGCTATCCTTAGCGCAGGAAATTATTCTCTGAACTATCAAAATGATACCAGTGGACAGGAGAATCTCTTTTTCTGTCTGATGACTGTTCCCTCTGAGATTAGCAGACAAACTTATGATACGTCAGCATCAAACCAAACGGCATCGTGGACTATTACCGTGACCTAAAGAGGAATGAGAAAATGAAAAACAAAATAAGTAGATATGTACTGTTGATAACGACTTTACTTGTAGCTCTTCCTGCTGTCCTGGGATTTGGAATCACTACCCCTTATTGGGATACCAACCCTTTAGTCATGCGGCCGGGTGAAACACAAGAAGTAACTCTCGTGCTTCAAAATATGATTGGGGGAGAAGATCTTACCTTTAAAGCTTCCATCAAAGAGGGGACAGAATTTGCCACGCTGATTGATGAAAATAATCAATATATTGTTCCTTTTGGATCAGATAACGTCCCGGTTAAACTTCGTATCAGCATTCCTAAAGAGACTGCACCTCTGAAAACAATGATACGAATTACTTTTTCGCAAGTACAGCAAGCTAAAGAGGGACAGATGATTGAAATGAGTGGGGCGATAACCAGTCAAATTCCACTGGAGATTGTCTCTTCTACACCATCAAAGAACGAAGAGTCTGGTGCAGTTTCAGAAGAAATTTCAGACACGGCATCATCTTCTTCCTTATCCGTAATATTGGTTGGAGTTGGTGTAGCAGTACTGGCAATAATCATTATCATAATAGTTGTACTTCATTTTAGAAATAAGCGTGAGGAGATTTGATGCGGCATGAGAAAAATAATTTCTCAGAAAAAACGTTAATTTTTACAGTTTTTTCTCTGATAGTAGTAATTATTCTATTTCTGATTGCTTACCCCCAAACTATAAGTATTATAGGATCAGCAATTATTGACGGTTGGGCTACTCAGACCACCACCGTGTCGGTTACGATTATAGATCAAGACTTAAATCTCACTGTCCCCTCCTCGGGAAACGTTACTCCTAGTGATGTAGACGTAAGAAGCTTGATTCCCGTTATTACCGGTCTTACCCCCGAATGGCAGATTAACCTCACCTTGCGTGGCACACCTTTACCAGTAGACTGGACTGCCCCTTCTTCCGATGTAGCAGGAACTGGCAGGTTTGAATATCTAGAAATAGATGTCAATAGCAGTGAGACCGCCGGAGGATCATATACCCTCTATTTTAATCTGAGCCAAAACACTCTTGGCACTATAAATCCCTCCAATGTAAGCCTCTTGCAGTTTAATAGCACCAGCGGAAATTGGAATAACCTAACTACTGTTGTCATCAATGGCAACTTGGATCCAGCACAATTTTACGGAATAGCCACACACTTTTCCCGATTTCTCATTGGCTCAAAACCACCGGTTGAAAGAAGCGGAGATAGTGGTGGCTCACCAGGTGAATCAGGAGGTTCAGCAGGCGGGGGATCATCGGGTGGGGGAGGAGGTGGAGGTAGCGCAAGAGAAAGCGGCACCAATATCTCATTATCAAAACCACCTTTACCGCCAAGGATTCCTGATGAAAGAGAAGAAACTATTCCTGAGCCCGTCCATCGACCAGGCAATTATTTTGATGTTTCATTGACCATCCCTTCACGATACCGAGAATTGCAACCGGGGGATGCACTCATCGGAGAAATTAGTGTTATTAACATCAGAAAAATTGGAGCGGTTACCGTTCAATTGGAAATCTCTATTGAGAATGAGGTGGGTCAGGTTTTCTTTAGCAAGATAAGCACTAAAGTAGTCGAAAATGAAATTACCTTTCTAGAAGAAGTTGATTTACCGCCAGATTTAAGTCCCGGATATTATATGATGATGGTACGGGTTACATTTGAAACCGATGAAGCAGTTGCTGGATATCCTTTTCGGATCCAAGGTGAGAAAGGGGCCCTGGTAGGAGGAGGATTCTGGCAACAAGCAAGGGGCCAAATTACTAATCCTCTTTTCTATGGAGCAGCGTTGATGGCAGTAATAGTTATTATTCTTGGTCTTATCGCTTTGCAGCACAGATTAAGAAGTCGGGTTGAACCACCTACACTGGGTATGCCAAAAGAGCAGTTGAAAGTCACAAAAGACAGGCTTAAAGATAAAAAGCTAGATTCAACCGAACTGACGAAACTGACCCAGTATATCAGAAAAAGATCAAAATAAGAGTTGAGGAATAAGATCATGGCAGCAAGAAAAAAAAGAAAAGTACTGGCTATTTTCTCACCAAAGGGGGGGGCAGGAAAAACCGTGACGGCGGCTAATATTGCTGCCGCTTTGGCTACTACTTTTGGAAAAAAAATTCTCCTCATCGATACTAATGTTACCAATCCCAGTTTGGGGCTTCATTTTAATATTCTCTATCCCAAAGTTACCATCAACGATGTCTTGGGAGGAGAATTCTCATTATCTGACGCGATGNNCGCGATGTATCACTACACCGATAATCTGGATATTATTCCGGCGTCATTAACTCTTAAAAAAGAGAGAGCCTTTACTCCTGAGAATGAAATTCAAGAGATGGTCTATCATTATGATATCTTGTTAAGCCAGGTAGCGAATGAGTACGATCTTATCATTTTAGATACCACCCCCGGTTTTAGCGCCGATACGCTGATAAGCATGAAAGTGGCTGATATTTTGATTTTTGTGACGAATCCGGATTATCCTTCTTTGGTTGCGTGTACCAAAGCGGTGGAATATGCCAAAAAAATGAAAGTACTAGTGAAGGGAATTGTTCTCAATAAAGTACGACAAAAATCATACGAACTTTCTCCCAAAGAGATTGAGAAAGCACTGCGCGTGCAGGTACTACAAACAATCCCATTCGATACTGCCATTATCAAATCCATTGCCCAGCGAAAGCCAGTGGTATTATACAAACCAAGATCCCAAGCCAGTTTGGCGTACAAAAAACTGGTGGCAAACTTAATTGAGGAGAAGTATCATCTGACCTTAGGAGAAAAAATAAGTTCGCTGTTCCATTTTTTTAGTTTTTAGAAAAGCATATAAACCAAAAAAATATCTTTCCAAGAACTATAAAAGTATCACTAGATTGAATAAAGGATTGTTGAAAAAATGACTAGACCTTTAAATTTACGCTTTTTTGTTGTACTGATAGGGATAATGTTAGTTTTACTTTCTTTTTTTGTCTCGGCGCAAGATGCCGAGATCCTTCTTAAGGTTGATCTTCCGGAACGGTATCGCCAGATTTTCCCCGCCGAATCAATAGTAGTAGAATCTGAAATTGTGATTCTGAAGACCACCAACCTGGAAGAGATTGTAGATGTCCTGATTGAATATAAAATTACCGATACCCAGGACAAAACCATTACTAAACTATCAGAAACTAAAGGGGGAACTTTGCGCATAAACGATGTCAAAGAATTGCGGCTGCCAGAAGGAGCTTCTGCGGGGACGTACCAAGTAAAGGTAAAGGCAAGCTTTAATGGGGTAACAGCAGAAAAATCAGAATCGTTTGTGATTGTTGCGCCGCCACAGGCAGCCCCTGCTCCTGCAACCATAAATTTGATACCGCTTCTCATTATTATAGGAGTGATTATCACGACGTTCCTGATTTTATTATATTATCAGTATCTTCGTTTCCAGAAACTGGAGCATAAGATCCGGAAAATAAGCGAAAAGGATTTAAAGAGAGAAGGACTTATAAGGTAAAAAAGATATTCGATACCGAAGGTGAACGATGTTTTTGTCCATAGCAAACCAGAATACTATTCTCCTGCTGGGAGAACTGCTAAGTGCAATTTTGTCGATGATTGCCATCGTAATGCTTTTTCCTATTCTACTTCGAACCAGGAAAAATTTGCGCGCAACCATACGTTTTTTTATTATAGCCATCTGCTTATTCCTTTTAATCAAGATTATCAGAAGTATAGGCGTGGTCTTCGGCCTAGGAGGAGTTTATGGGTGGGAAGGCTACTTTTCGGTTAGATTAGGTATCGCCTTACTCAATATCTTTTTTATAGGATGTATTATTTTTGGGATAACTCCGCTCTTTAAACTCATAAATGGACTAGCTACGCCACCTCGCCGGAAAAAAAGGAACTAAGCGTATTTCCACACCTTCCCCCAATCCCCCCGATACTTCGTCCAGAACATATATCCGGCAACCACTACCATCACCAGGCTGAACCACTGCCCTAAACTGAATCCAAAATATAAGGTATCTTCACGAAAGAAATCCATCAGAATTCTTCCAAGACCATCAAAAAATACAAAATTACTGGAGGTAGTTTTACACTATTATTCCTGTAATTTCTTAATCAATTCAAAAACTACCATTTTCTTCTTCTCCGCAGAAAGAGAAAACAAAGACTTTTTGACCATCTTTTCAGAGATGGTAAAGATATAATTGAGCTTGATAATACTATCTTTGATAGCTCCCTCTTTTTTCAACAGAGGTATTCCTTTCATCTCTTTATTACTGGTAACTCCGGCAACCACAATGTTATCATACTCTTCAAATAAGACTACTGCGGGTCTAGTCTTAACTTCAAAAGTATCGGTGAACTGTACTTCCGCCAAAATAACTTCTCCTAGCTTATGCATACTCCCACGCTTCGTCATCTTTATTATCCCATAACTCTTTCATCTTCGGCTGTTGAATCTTATGCAGGAATTCGTCGTATTGATTTCTTTGCTGGATGCTTACAAATAACGCGGTCATTTTTTCTATCAATTCAGTATAGGTCTGCCGAGGATATTCTTTTACCTTTTGCAGCTGCTCAATAGTTCTTTTGGGTAGTTGAATCGTTGACAGTTCATTCATATAGTTCACCAATAGTTAATTATATATCACTTATATATAAAGTTTTTTAGGTAAACTAGATAGGATAGTAAAATTAAACTCTACGTTCTAATTCTCACTCTTATTTAAACACCTTCCTCCAATCTCCCCGATACTTCGTCCAAAACACATACCCTGCCACCAGCACCATCACTACACTGAACCACTGTCCTACACTGAAGCCAAAATATAAGGTATCCTCGCGAAANNGAGCCATAAGAATACCAACAACCGTTGTCCGGCGGAATAGATCATATTAGGATGCCGGCAGGCCTCATCATACTGGGGAAATACGACACACCAGGATCCATTCCAGACTCTTCCTACCAATTCCCCGTTGATGAAATTCGCTATCCGGCCGAGAGCTAAAACCAAAATAGCGGGAACACTTAATATATCAGCAATCTGCCAGAAATCTTTCTTTCTCTTCCGGCAATAGAGCCAGGTAGCGGTCACAATACCCACAAAGCCGCCATGGAAACTCATTCCTCCCTGCCAGATAAAGAGCAAATTCCAGGGTTTGAATAAATAAATTTCCGGATTCCAGAAAATCATGAACAAGCGTGAGCCGATGAGCACCCCTAACATGAGATAAAAGACTAAGTCCCAGATTTCATCCTTGACCATACCAACTTTTTGTCTTTTTTGAGATAACCACCAGAACGCCAATAAAAAACCCAGTACATAGACCAACCCGTACCAGCGAATTTCTAAGGGGCCAAGGTCCAAGAGGATCGGATTAAGAGTATTGATCCACATATAAACCGATAGAAGAGGGCAGCTATATAAACGTTGTTATATTACATTTTAAATATACTATATATCTATTATAGATATACAGTAAATTTATAAACTAGAACTATCTTCTAGGCTTATCGATGTACTATGTTGACCGGGTGCAAGCCCAGGGCGCGAAACAGAGGAAAATCCCCGTACCAAAGAAATTCTGGAGAGACTTCTCTCTTGATTGTTTTGTCAAAATTGAACTGATCAATGACCCCGCTATGTTTTTTGTTGATACGGTTCAAGCTCAGGGAAAAATACAGCGGCGCATTCCCGTCCCCCAGAAGTTCTGGAATCAATTTTCTATAGGCAGTATGGTCAAAGTTGAATTTATGAGAAAGGAGAAAAAAGCATGAGCAAGGTAGAAACATCCCAAAAGAAATATCAGCTTCTTCTTCTGGGAGTGCTCCTAACCCTAGCTCTTGCCCTGCAGATAACTCGCTATTTTGAATCAAGCGCCTTTGCCCATTCCCCCACCGGATTAAATGTGGCTGAAAATCAGGAGATTATTCTTTTGGCCTGTATTTCAGACGCATCCTGTTGCAGCGGGGCAGGCGGATTCCGGGATACTGGCACTGGCACTTGTTACAGCAATGCGGGATGTACCACTGCCTGTGGTGGAGGTGGTGATACTCCGGGAACCGGAAGCGTCTGCACCAATGTAACTACTAATCTTAATCTCAATCAAAGCGTTAATTCCACCGGCACCTGCTTTGTCATCAATGCCAGCAACATCATCTTAAACTGCTCGGGATATAAGATCAATTATTCTACTGCCGGGAGGGTTGGGTACGGCATTAATAACAGCGCCGGCTACAAGAATGTCACTATCAAAAACTGCTACATAGAGGAGGGGAATGTTACCGGAAGTGCCAGTCGAAAGTATGGCATCTACTCCTCAAACACGGATAATATTACCATCTGGAATAATACTATCCGAACCAGGGCTACCAGCAGTTACGGTATTTATATCAATGACTCACTCCGAACCAATATTACGGACAATAAAATCTTTACTTCCGGATCGAGCGGATATGGCGCTTACTTCTCTTCGAGCAACTTTAGTACCGTCCAATCGAATAATTTCACCGTAACCGGAGACAGCGCCATCGCTATCTATGCTGGCAGCAGTTCTGAACGGGGCACTATCTTTTCCAACGCGATTGTCGTTTCGGGATCAGGAGGATATGGGATTTATGCTGTCACTTCTTCCTATAATAATATCTCTTTCAATAATATAACTATGCCCACCTCAGAAACCAATGATGTAGGCATCCGTCTGGAACAAGGGACCTCCCACACCATTGTTGATAGCAATAATGTCACCAATCTGGGAGACAGCAGTTCTGGGGGGAGCAGCATCGGCATTCAATTAATAACTTCGACTCTCAACAATAGCATTACTTCAAACAAGATAGTTACCACCGGCACGAGCACCAATGGGATTACGCTGGGCTCTTCAGCAAACTCAAATCTGCTTACTTTCAATGAAATCAGCACGTCCGGAAGCAGTGCGGAGGGTATTTTAGTTGAGACCTCTTCCAGCAATAATAGTATACTTTCTAATAATATCACCACCAGCTCTGGAACTCGTGCCTCTGCTATCAAGCTGGCGGCTTCTACCGGGAACAATATCTCCACGAATCTTCTTACTGCCTCGGGGGGGGGAACTTCTTATGGCATTTATCTTACTGCCGGATCTAATTCCAGCACTATCTTGGGGAACAATATTACCGCTTCAGCCAGCTATGGAATTCTGCTGGAATTAAATTCCAAGGAAAACCTGTTCATGAACAACAACCTTTCTGACAGCCTGCTGTTTGAGATTTATGATAATACTACTGCTGATTTCAACAATTCTTTAGCCTACAGCAATACTTTCGGAGAAATCCGCTGGATCAATAATGGCACGGGCAGTTTCCTGAGCAATTTGACCTTAAATGTAACCAATGGTCTGGGGTTGGGATTAGGAAGAAATATCTTTATTGGCAATAACACCTTAGCTATCAACACCTCAGCTTTCTCAACTGCGCCAGCCCAAAGCACGGCACTGGCACGGATTAACTCGACGGCGAATATTACACTCTATGGGCTGGATCTCAGTTCGGTTAATATTATCAGGAAAGTAACTAACTTTACGGCTAATAGCACCGAAGTAGTTATGGCTGGGGGAGATTGCATCGGAACGGGCTGCAGTAACATAAGTTATACCGGGAATACCTTAATCTTTAATGTTACTTCCCTCAGCAGCTATTCAGGTAATTTTACTTTCTTTAATTTTGCTCCCACCTTTAGCAATGCATCCAATACCTCCCCTAACTTTAGGCGGTATCAGAATTTTACCGCCAATATCAGCATCAGCGATGATCGGGAGCTGGACTATTACATTTTTAGCACCAATGCCAGCGGCGCTTGGACGAATGTTACCGTTGATGTTTCTGGGACACAGTACAATGCCAGCCATCAGGCCAATATTACTTCGTCCAAAAATAGCCTGGTCTGCTGGTATTATTGGGCTAATGATACGTTTAAAAACTTTGAAAATTCAACCAGATATTGTTTCACCGTGCGGAATACGCTTCCCCGCTTCAAAACTTCACTGACAGCCCAAAGCGTCCAGGTGGGACGGAGCTTATCGTATCAGATTGAATGTGAAGATGATGATGCCAGCGATACGATTACGTACTATGACAATACTACTCTTTTTGACATCGGCTCGGCTACTGGCTTAATCAGCCACACCCCAGCGGCAGCGGATATAGGTACGTATACGGCTAATATAACCTGTGGTGACGGCGATGATAATGTTTCGGAAACCTTTGCCTATACCATCAGCGCCGCGGCGGCAGAAGCGGCAGCGGCAGTAGCTGCTGGGGGCGGAGGGGGAGGATCGCGCTATGAATGTAAGAGCAATGCCGATTGTCCGAAGGATAAGTACTGCGTCAAAAACATCTGCCTGAAAATCTTTGACCTTAAGATTTTGTATCTAGATTCTCCCATACCACCGGGAGAGTACCTAGACTTTACCTACTTTGTGAAGGGAATGGCGGATATTTCCGGTGATGTGACTTTTGACTTTAAAGTTGAACAAGATACTCAAATTGTGAGTAGTGGGTCAGATGTTATATTTATTGGGAGTTTTGAGGAGAAAACTGAAATGACACAACTTACTCTTCCTTCTGACCTTACGGAAGGAACCTACACTTTCACGGTTACCTTACGCTTTGAGGAGTATGAAATATCCAGCTCCAGAACCTTTGAAGTACGAAAAGAAACACCTTTCCTGCCCAGCGTGACCATTCTGGATCTGCCGGTCATCGAGCCAAACTACCAGTGGAATTATTCATTTATCATTGGTGTGAACAAAGATGAGCCTGTTTCAGCTGTGGTGGAACGAAAAATAAGCACTGCTGAAAGGACCATTTGGTCCAAGCAAGAAAGTTTGGTGCTCAATCGATCGCAGATTATCAACGATGTTATTCCTGGATTGGAGGAAGGAAATTATCTGCTGGAAGTAAGGGCTCAGATTGAAAATCATACTGCCACTGCCAGCCAGACGCTGATGATAGGGACACCGTCCGAAGAACCTAGTGAAAAGCCAAAAGCAGGCAAGGCAAAAGCGCTGGCAGGACAATCTATCTTTGCACGACTCTTTTTGACCACTTATGACTTTACAACCATCTGGGTCGGCGGGGTCATGGCACTCTTCATGATACTATTACTAACCAGCCTTATCCGCAAAAAGAAAGCCAAGAAACTTTTATTTACTCCCCCACCTAGTTTAGATGGATTAGAGCAATGGGTGAGGGAGATGCAGGCCATGCGCACACCCACACCCGAAATTATCAAGATTGCGCTGGAGCAAACCAAGTGGACGGAAGAAGATCTCAGAACGGTACTGGCAAGGATTGATGCTACTCAGCAGCTCCAAGCACATTATGGGGAGTATCTGACTGAAAAAATGCTCAATGATTTGAGAGCCTATATTACGGCCTGTACTAAGAAAGATATTTATAAAGGAGAGGTGATAACAACGCTACTACATCAGGGGTGGGATAGGCAGGCTATCGAACCCTACGTCGTAGCGTATTACCGATGATGAGCAGAATAAAAAGAGGTGATTGGACTAAGAAAGCTCAACAGAGCTCCGCGTATCTTGTTCTCATTCTCATCATAATCATTATTCTGCTGGGGACGGTAGCGGTAACAGAGGAGCGATGGTTTAATTCTGAAAAGAATGTGTTGACGGGAGCGGCGATTTCGCTGCAGGTGGAAGAAGAACCACTCAGCCAGGAGCCAAGTAAGGAACCAGTTTTGGAAGTGAACCAAAGTAATGGGACTGAACTGGTTAGTGCACCAGTTGATAATTCAGTTCCCGTAGAGAATACTACTCCCTCTGCTATTCCAGAGGATGTTCCCATCACCTTAGAGGAAGGTATAACTACCCTAGATGCGGGTGATGGAAGCAACTGCGGAACGATGGGCACCAGCATAACCTTAACTACTAATTTGGTGGCTAATGGCTCCTGCTTTAATATAACTGCCTCCAATATTTTCCTAGACTGCGCGGGAAGGATGATTAATTACTCCACTACTTCGTCTAATGAAGCGGCGATAAACAATTCAGGTGGTTATGATAACATCACTATCAAAAATTGTGTAATGGTAGAAGGAAGTGCTGATTTTAGTAATAATCCTACTCTTTATTTTGTGAATTCAGAAAATAACACTATCGCCAATAATACTATCCTTACTTTAGGCTCAAGCAGTGACGCAATTCGGTTCAGGGTATCAATAGACAGTATCATTGCTAATAATACCATTAATACTTTTGGATCAAGTGCAAATGCCATAGATTTCCTCAGCTCTTCTGCAGGAAATCATATTCTAAATAATAACCTAAGCACGGAGGGATCTTCAGCGGATGCGGTTACCATCGGCTCTACGGACATCTTATTATATCAGAACAATATTACCACCACTGGATCTTCAGCAAATGGAATAAATCTTGCCGGAAATGCTTTTCGAATTAATATCACTTCTAATTATATTGTTGTATCGAGTTCAGGCGGAAATGTAATCAAACTAGGGGTAACTCCTCTTTTCACTCTCCTTAACAACACTCTCATTGCTACAAATCAAAAGTATTTTATTTATCCTTCAAGTCTAACAACTGGTGGTAACGATATAATCTATAACAATACCTACGGCGAACTGCGCTGGCTAGACAATGGAACGGAAAGCTTCCCAGCGAATATGACTTTAAATCTTTCCAACAATGCCGGGTTTGGGTTTGATAGGAACCTTTTCATGGGAAATGGAACCAGCGCAGTGAATATTTCAGCTATGTCTCCCCTAGAAAAAATAAATGGAAGCATCCAATTAGTGTTCCGAAACTTAGGTTCAGGGTTATTGATGGACATTAAGTATGTAAGAAATTATACCACTAACCAAACGGAAATTTTAAGCGCAGGAATAAATTGTACTGGAAGCACCTGTACCCTAATTAGCTTTTCTCAAGGGACTTTAACTTTTAATGTCACTTTTCCGGCCAGTTACGCGGTAAATGTTTCTGCCGATGTAATTATACCTAGTATTTACCCCGATGCTGCTATCAATGACACCTCCGTCAATACCACTGAAATTATCAAACTCAATGCTACCCTCACTGACAATGAGGGTATTGATACCGTACGTTTCTTCATCCAAGGGTTTGGAAACCTGACTGCTTCCCGGTTCGGAAGCACCAACGAATATTACCTTACCTGCAACAGCACTTCACTTTGTAATACTACCAACGCGGGAGTATTCAACTGGACCAGCATTTGGGCCAATGATACGTTTAATAACATCAATACC
This sequence comes from Candidatus Woesearchaeota archaeon, assembly GCA_013331635.1. Lineage (GTDB taxonomy): Archaea > Nanobdellota > Nanobdellia > Woesearchaeales > GW2011-AR9 > GW2011-AR9 > GW2011-AR9 sp10194u. The sequence continues at coordinate 12,333 of DUFZ01000069.1, forward strand.
TCCGCGCCGAATTTGCAGTTTAATGTATCTACTGATACCATCTCGCCCACCATTTCAGCCGATCAGACCATCAATGATACTTCGGTAAATACTACAGAACATATTAGGTTGAATGTTACTATCAATGATACCTATGGAGTGGATACGGTGCGGTTCTTCATCCAAGGCTTCGGAAACTTAACCGCCAGCAGAAGAGGGAACACCAATGAGTATTACATCACCTGCAACAGCACTTCGCTCTGTAATACCACCAGCGCGGGGGTATTCAACTGGACCAGCATTTGGGCTAATGATACCTCTAATAATATTAACACTTCCGCACCAGATTTACAGTTTAATGTTTCTACTGATACTATCTCTCCAGCTATTTCCACGGATCAGGTTATCAATGATACCTCAGTAAATATATCAGAACATATCAGGTTGAATGTTACTATCAATGATACCTATGGAGTGGACACGGTGCGGTTCTTCATCCAAGGCTTTGGAAATTTAACGGCCAGCAGAAGAGGAAGCACTAACGAATATTACCTTACCTGCAACAGCACTTCGCTCTGTAATACCACCAGCGCGGGAGTATTCAACTGGACCAGCATTTGGGCTAATGATACCTCTAATAATATCAACACTTCAGCGCCAGATTTACAGTTTAATGTATCTCTTGGTTGTGGAAGCAGCATAATTTCCTCAACCACCTTAGCCAGTGATTTGCCCGTCTGTGCTAATAGGGGGATTACTCTTGCTAATGACAATATTATCCTTGATTGCGCGGGAAAATCTCTGACCGGAAGCGGCGGTGACAATGGAGTTTATGTAAGCAAAAGGAGAAATATTTCTATAAAGAACTGCGTTATCTCTGGCTTTTCGTACGGCATAAACCTGAGCCATACCAATTCTAGCTTTGTTCTTAATAATACGGTAAGAGCGAATGGTATAGCTGGAGTTGGTTTGGAGATTAACAACACCTATAATCTGATAGCCAATAACACTATCTTATCTTCTAATTTTGCCAATTTTGGTTATGGTATATATATACATGCGCCTATTTGGAAATCTTCTCCAGGAGAGTTTGAAGAGGTAAATAATTCTCGAAACCGTATTGAAGGCAATAATGTAAGCCACCATTACACTGGTATTCAGGCGGGAGGAATGGAGGATCTATACCTCAATAATGTTCTCGATAACAACACGTTTGGCTTCAGTAACTCATTTTTTACCGGCGGCAGTGGTGCCATCCCCGGGACACTCAATTTTACCTTGGGAAAGGTAAGAAATAGTGGTCAAGGGTTTTATATTGCGGGGGGTAATGCCAATAGAGTCAATATTTACCATGTCCTTTTTGAAAGCAATGTCTATGACACACTTGCTTTTTCTTCGAGCCTTGGGGGCTTGGATGTATTCATCATCAATAGCACCGTTGACAAAAGTAAGATTATTGCAACCTCAAGCATGAAGACGTATGTAAAATGGCATACGTATGTCAATGTGACGGATAAGAATAACAACCCGCTAGTCAATGCCACGGTCGATGCTTATAATTCAGTCAATGAGCTTGACTTTACGGCTAACACTTCTTCTGATGGAAATGCTCTGCTGGAAATGACGGAGTTTTTCCGGGAGGGTGATACTAATTACTATGTTACACCTTCCACCATCAAAGCCCACAAGAGTAATTATACTTACAATACCACTACTATAGATTTAACAAATATAACCTCAGCCCAGCGTAACCTTAGCTTGCAGGAAATTACCTGTGGAGTAACCTTAGTACAGGATGCTGATTTGGGAAATAATTACAATTGTGCTGGTACGGGTTTGGTAATAGGTGCAGATAGCATTACCATCAAGGGAAATAATATTAATTTTACTGGTTCTGGCACTGGCACGGGCATCAATCTTAGCGGAAGGAGCGGCATTAAAATAGAAGACCTAAAAATAAGCAAATTTAATCGAGGAATTGATTTCCTCCAGACTAATAATTCTAACTTTAGCGGACTGCTGGTGGTCAATAATACTTATGGCATTATCTTTAATAATTCCCATAATAATCTGATCTATAACAGCACTTTTGATAATAATACTTTTGACATCTATGCTATCAACGATGGTGGAACGAACAATTCATTGATTAATGTGACCATTGATGTTAATAATATTACGGTGGAAGGAACCGCTACCGTGTACCGACGATGGTACGTGTACGTAAATGTTACATTTAATAGCCTTAACACGGCTTTAGTTGGTGCTTTGGTCAATGGATCTTTTGCCGAATCCGGCCTGGCTGATGATCTTCGGAACACTGATAATAATGGTATCACCCGCCTGGAATTAGCAGAGCTGAAAAAGAACAGCTCTGGCATTACTTATTTGACCCCCCACAATATTACGATTTCCTTTACCTTTGGAGGAACTACCACTACCAATACAACCTCTATTAATCTTTCTCAAACCAATAATACCCAAGTTAACTTCCACTTGAACCTTAATTGTACCACTCCTGCTAATCATCTTCGTATTAACACTTCAACCACTCTCTGTCCAGGTACATATGATGCTTATAATGTAACAGTTTCTGGAAGTAACATCACTATCACTTGTGTGGATACAGTAATAGATACCTCGAAAGAAAGAATTTCAATTTATTCTAAAAGTGGTATAATTATCGAGAATACCCATGGGGTGGTACTGAAAGGTTGTCAAATAAAAGATCAATGGTACGGAATAAAAGTTAGCAACTCGCGGAACGTTACTCTCTACAATAACACCCTTACCAACAACGGAATTTACTGTTATAATTCCACGCTGGGGAATATATCTTATAATAGTGTATCGAGAGGCACATCAACAGATGTTATCGATGGAATTACGCTTCACTACTGTAATGGAAATGTTGTTGCGGGTAATGTCTTAACGAACTTGTGGAGGGGTATTATACTTTGGGGAGATTATGATTCCGCTCTTTTTACTCTAGCAGGCTCTGATAATAACACGTTGTACTATAATGAATTCTTAACCATAGATTCTTCTTATTATCAAATTGATGGAACTACTAATAGTTATACCAATAGCTATAATACTAGTACCATCACGCCAGGTAATATCTCAGCGCAAGGTAATAAATACGGGGACTACTGTGGAAAAGGAAAAGACTTGAATGGAGATGGCTATGCGGATAATGTCTCTAGTTTTGGTGCTGGAGACTGGCCATACAATGAGACTACTACCAACAGAATTTCTGCGCCAGGCATTAATGTTACCGATTACGGTCCCCAGATGTTTGACTGCGTCACTGAAGTACGTTTAGGATCTACTTCCACTGGTGGAAGTTCCTCTGCCGCT
>DUFZ01000067.1 GCA_013331635.1 Candidatus Woesearchaeota archaeon
ATCGCTTCCGCATTTTCCAGCGTTGCTTTCAGCAGATTATTGTCCGGCGCACTTTCTGAATACCCGATTCCGGCTATATCCTTAAATCCCTCATCTGCAACTGTCTTGCGGGTGATTACAAACTTGGTTTCCTCCGGCGTATCCTCCAGCGCCGGCCCCAGCAGCATATTCTTATCCCCGATATTTTCCATGGACAGAGTCACTTGTAATATCCCATCAACGTTTTCCACTTCAGCCACGGTCGCTTTGAGCGACTTTCGAATATCCTCCGCATTGGTAAACACTTCTTCGGAGGGCGCTTCTTCTGTAGCCTTGCTGCTGGACGGTGCCGGCGCAGCGGGAGCGACAACGGCGGCAGCAGCAACGGCAGCGGCAGAGGAACTTCCACCAGTAGAAGAAGTGGAAGATCCTACTTGTACTTCAGTGATGCATTCATGTATCTGCGGTCCATAATCAGTGAAGTTAGCGTTAGCGCCACTGGTATAATCAGTGATTTTTGAACTTACGGTTCTATTGTATGGCCAATCTCCAGAACTGGCGGACGTAGCATTATCTGCATATCCATCCCCATTCAGATCGGTTCCTTGCCCGCAATAATCTTCATACTTGTTGCCTTGGGTAAAAACGCTTCCGGAGGAATTTTCGAGAGTGGTATTGAAAGAATTAAAATCAGAACTTAACCCCTGGAACAAAAAGTATGATAAAATGGTGCTGGTAAACAGGTTATAATGAATTGTATTGTTTTTAGAAAGAAGCCCAATAGCAATATCATAGACATTCCCATAAAAAGAGTTGTTTCTGATAATGCTGTCCTGGCAGCTGGAGAGTAAAAATATTCCATAACTATTGCTGCTAAAGTGGTTATTTGAGAAATTGTTACTTTTTGAGGTTCCACATTCAATACCCTCCCCTGCGCCGGCAAAGGAGTTATTAAATAGCGTTATATTATTAGCATTGGCAATATAGACCGCCCGATTAGCGTTTCGAAAATTGCAATATTTAATGCTGACATGGTTATAACTATCAATGGTTATGCCTTCACGAACTGTTCCATCAGAGGAAGATTGTTTTACGGTATCGATAATTGTTCTGGTTCCATTGCAGGTAATGGTTACACCGTTTGCCGCCACGACCATATTATACGCTTCAAACGTTCCTGGACAGAAAGTAGTGTCGCTGGAAAGGCTTAATCCGGTGCTGGGAACGGTACAATTCAAATCCAGATGCAGGTTAACCTGGGTGCTATTGGTCTGGGAAAGGTTGATGGTGGTATAATTCGCTGAAGCTGTTCCCAGGAGTGTAAACTGAATACTTACATTATGGGGAGTGAGATAAGTCACCTCGGAACTGTTTTTCTTTAGCTCGGCCAGTTCTAAACGTGCAATCCCATTGCTGTCGGTTAACCGCAGTTCATCCAGAGTTCCAGAACTGACAAACGTTCCATTGGCAGTGGCACCCGCTAAAGCAGTGTTAAGGCTGTTAATGGTAGCATTTACCAAAACATACCAGCGGAGGTAGACGGTGGCAGTTCCTTCTACAGTAATATTATTGATGTCAATGGTTACATTGACCAAAGAATTGTTGGTTTCGCCTTCATTAATGGCATAAACGTCAAAAGTATTGTTGTCAAAAGTGCTGTTATAAATCCGATTATTATGAGAACTGTTAAAGATAATACCATAGGTATTATTGAGGATAATCAGCCCGCTTAAGTTGGAATTATTGGTCTGCTGAAAGTCAATAGCCCGGGCAAAATGAGTTATCCGCACATCTTTAATCTGTATGCCATTTCTGCCGCTGAGGTTAATGCCGGTGCCGGTATCAGATCCAGTAAGGTTGATATTATTACCGCGAATGGTAATGCTATCAGCTCCAAGGTCGAATCCTTTGGTTCCACAGTTATAATTATTGCCCAGATCTGCGTCACTGGTTATACTTGATCCGCAGAGTATCTCTTTGAGGGTAAAGTTCAACAAAGTGAACTGAGTGGAACTAACATTGGTTAAATCATAGGAGGTGCTATTGCGGGTATAATTATTTTTGTAGGTGGTGATGGAAGTCGGAGTCAGGTAATAATTTATTTCGTTGGAGCGATAAAATTCGGTGGTCTCGACACGATATATCCCGTTGGTGGAAGAGGTAGAATAACCATCTATCTCATTCAGGGTATTGGTAGCTTCTACCGTTGCATTGGACTGAAGCAGTTTTGCCTGGTCGGTGATGTTGACATAAATGTACCACTTAACCCAGGCTTGGCTGGGGCTGGCAACATAGAGCTTGCTCTTGTTAATAGTGCTGTTGATGAAGAAATAGGTTCGGGTCGTTCCCAAGTCAAAATAAGCATCATAGCTGTTGTTCTCGAAGTGGGAGTCGCGGAAGGTATTGTTAGTGCCCTGGGTGAATTTAGAAAAAATTCCATTGGTGTTCCCGATGATCCTCTCTCGGGTAAAGGTGTTATTACTGGACTCTGGTGGAGTGGAAGTAATCCAGAAAACATAGCTGGAATTGCTGTTATTCCACAAAAAATTGTCGCTATAAGTACCAAAATTGCCTATCACCAATATACCATGATGGTTATGACTAATGTTATTTCCCATCATAGTGTTGTTATTGCCGCTTATCCTAACCGCTGCATACAGGGTAGTAGGATCACCTGATGCATAAGTTCCATTATTTCGCAGAATGGTGCTATTCATAATAAAGTTGCGGACCCCATTGATGCGAATCCCTACCTGGGTCGTATCCAGCACCGTGACATTGTTGATCGTAACATCATCGCTGCCGGTGTCTATCCCATCTATGAATTGTGAAATCAGGCAATTCTTGATAGTGGCATTGCTAGCCGTCTGTCCCGTGGTCGTTACCCCATCGCCTCCTTTGGTTCCGGTTATAGCGTAGCCAGCACAATTGAGGGTGGTATGGCGGGAGATAATCTGGATTCCATTGCCTGAACAGCCGGAGATGTTGCGGTTTAGGGTAAAAGTTTCGTATTGGCTGTTTAAGTCTGCACCACAACCGTAGGAGATATTGAACTGAAAATCTACCGAGGAGACATTGGTATTGCCGGAGGTGTCATTCACCCAGGTACTGGTCCAGTTGAATGTTCCTGCCCGAGTGGTATTGCAGTTTCCGGAATCCGCACAAAGCAGGTAATATTCGCTTCCGCTGTGGCTGGCAGTCAGATTGCCCATCCCTTGGACGAAGAAGCGTACTGTGTCTACATCATTCTCGGTAATGGTTACGTTTAAGCGAAGATGCTGGGAAGTGTTCAAGTTGGTAATGTTGACGGCGGAATTAGAGCCAATAGTAGGAATAGTGAGATCGGCTGAAACGTTTATTGCAAAACTGCTCCAGCCGGTGACATTAAAAATGGTGGGTCCATCTGCTACCACGTGACTAATTCTCTGACAGACGGTTCCAGTGCAATTTATTCCAGCGGCTAGAATATCCCCGACAGTAGTAGTATAATTCATAACTCGCCTGATCTCCACCGGAAGACCTTTTCCCAGCTGCCGGAAGGTAATCTGGGCACTGGAGTTAATTCTGGGCAAAACCGTACTTTGTGATGCAGCCGTTGAAAAAGCTGAGGTATTGAGTGCTGCCGTTCCATTGCTGATAAATAAATTTCTGTCCAGACCAAAGCCAAGGACATTTGTTACATTGAAAGTTAAATTGCGCAGAAAACTTCCGGTTCCATTGTCAATCCAGCGAATCTCGCCAAAAGTGGTGTTATAAATTAAATAATTGACATTGCCAGCAGAGCCAGAAAAGTAAATTGGGTAAAAATTATAGGTAATAATAGTGTTGTTGATGAGAATATTGCTCCTGGCGGCATTAGCAAACTCGATACCCGCGGCGGCTGATCCGGAGGTATTGATGATATTATTTGCTATAAAATTGGCATTGTCGCTATTTCTTAACAAGTAAATTCCCGCAGCAGCTGATCCACTGGTGTTAATTAAATTATTGATGATGGTATTATTTGATGAGGTGTCTAGATAAATGCCCATGCTGGATGCACCAAGAGTAAAAATAGTATTATTTATAATAGTGGAATTGGCTACACTACTGAAATAAATGGCGTATCTGGCGCTTAGCTGGGCATCATATTCTTTGAGGACACAATTCTTAATAGTGATATTATCAGCTCCTGAGGAAACGTTAATTCCATAGCCGTTGGCTGAATTAGAGTAGTTAATGGTAAAACCAGCACAGTCAATGACGACGTTGGATGAATTTACATCAAAGCAGGAACTGGTAGAATTGACGTTCGTTACCAGTGTAAGGCTTCCGTTTACCCAGCCGCATTCTGAAGCGTTGGCGCTTCCCGTTGGGGTATTGCTGGAAAGGGGGGAAAGGTCTTCTCCGCTCCCGATGGCAGGAGGCAGTAAAGGATCAGAGGTTATAGTTTCACTGGAGTTGGAATCATCCGACTGGTTAGGCACTTCAACAGGAAGGGAGATGGATTCTGGGGGTTGGGGTTCTTCAGAGGTACGAACAAGAGTAAAGTTAGATTCTGATGGGGTGGCCTGGTCATCTATACCCAAGGAAACTGCAGCTCCGGTCAGAACATTGTGAGTAAGCCAGGTATCTCCTTGGAATGCTAGTAAACCTATGCTACCAATAATCACTACAAAGAGCCCGGCTAAAAGCAGAGAGTTACACCTAGCTGTATCTCTTCTTCTACCTCTTTGCAGTACCATCTATCTCTTTCCTCTTTCAGTTAGGTCTAGAAAAGTTATTTGTATTTATAAATCAGACTATTTTCTGCAGGTATTACGTTCACGTTGTCGAAGGGTTGGCAGGCCGTCTTGCTGAGCAAAAACAGGTTTCAATACTCGATTGTTTTTGCACAATAACTTCGTAAACAGCAGTTTCAGCAAGACTTCTTGGCCAAGCCAGCCCTTCTAACTTAATAGGTACTCTTTTCGGGCTGAAAAAATGTTTAGAAAAGACTCCAATTATCCAAAATAACTCTCTCTTTCTTTATCAATTTTTATCTGTTTGGCTCGGGCGGAGCTGAAATAGCTCTCCAGTTCAGCATAAATATCCTGAATTTCTTTGTCTACTGATGGGCGTACTGCTTCCAAAGCACGGTCAAAATGTTCTTTTCCCACTTCCTTAATCTTCTGATCTTCGCGCAAGGCAATCATGGCTGCTTCCCGACAGACTCCTTCGATATCTGCGCCGACGTATCCCTCGGTCTGATCGGCCAGCAGGTCAATATCCACTTCTTTGGCAACGGGCATTTTCTTCAGATAAATTTCAAAAATTTTTTTACGTGCATCTTTGTCAGGGATGGGAATCAGGATAATTCGATCAAATCGTCCCTGACGAAGCAAGGCAGGATCAACGATATCCGGCCTATTGGTAGCAGCAATAACAACGACATCTTGCAAAGTTTCCAGGCCATCCATTTCTGTTAACATCTGGTTGACCATCCGCTGGACAGTATGAGTATCATTCTCCGAGCCTCGTCGTGGAACTAGGGCATCAATTTCATCAAAGAATAAAATAGTCGGAGCAGTCTGTCGTGCCTTTCGAAAAATTTCCCGAACCGCTTTTTCAGATTCGCCTACCCACTTGCTTAACAAGCTTGGGCCATTGACTAAAATAAAGTTAGCTTCACTTTCCTTGGCAACTGCTTTGGCAAGCAAGGTTTTTCCCGTTCCGGGGGGGCCATAGAGTAAAATACCTCTCGGGGGTCTGATGCCCATGCGTTTAAACACTTCCGGCTTTTGCAGGGGCCATTCTACTGCTTCGCGTAGATTATCCTTAACTGCTTCTAATCCACCAACATCTTCCCAAGATACATCCGGAGTTTCCACTAACACTTCCCGCATGGCGCTGGGGCGGACGAACTTTAAAGCTTCGGTAAAATCAGTGTAGCGTACCCGTAATTTTTCTAATATTTCTTTGGGAACTTCTTCTTCACCATCAGCTCCCTCTAATTTAAGATCAGGTAGAATCCGCCGAAGGACAATCATAGCTGCTTCTTTCGCTAAGGCGCTTAAGTCCGCTCCGACAAATCCATGGGTTATTCGGGCAATCTCAGAAAGATCCCGTTCTACTCCTTTTCTTCGGGCGTTTTCAACGATTAAGTCTACTAAATTATACTTTTGAAGTTCAGTAAAATAGTCGCTTTGCTTGTTTTCAATCAGCTGATGTCCGGGGTCAGTTCCTTTATGCTTCTTTTTTAATTCCTCCCACTTTATCATTTCATCAACGAGCTTGGTTACTTTAGATTTTTGTTTGGAAAGATCAGTTTTGATGAGACTTAATGATTCAATTTCTTTTTTTGTATTCTCAATTTCAGTATTTAATCTCTTTATAGACTCCACCATTTCTAATAAAATATTTTGATCCGCTTTCTCTTTTCTTACTTGTAATTCTTTTAATTTACTCTGTTTTTGATCCATATCTTGGCTCAGTTTCTTAATCCTTTTATCCAGCTCTTCCACCAGCAGCAAGCCAAGAATATCAGTATGAAGCCTTCCTTCTATCGGCATATTTCTACTATGAATTTTTAATATTTCTAATCTTCCTTCTTTACTTGGTGCTCCTAATTCAATCTCCCGATCGAATCGACCCGGACGGCGAAGAGCAGGGTCGAGCATATTAGGCATATTGGTAGCAGCAATGACAATCACTTTTCCTCGTGATTTAAGCCCATCCATCAACCCTAACAGCTGGGCAACTACTCGCTTTTCTACATCTCCCCGGGTTTCTTCGCGCTTGGTGGCAATGGCATCAATCTCATCAAAGAAAATGATGGACGGCGCATTCTGCTCTGCTTCTTCAAATTTCTTGCGTAAGTTTGCTTCCGACTCTCCATAAAATTTGCTGATAACTTCCGGACCATTGATCAGAATGAAATGGGAATTGGTTTCTGATGCCACGGCCTTGGCCAGCAGGGTTTTTCCCGTTCCAGGGGGGCCATGGAGCAGCACTCCCTTGGGCGCTTCAATTCCTAGTTTTTCAAAAATCTCGGGGTGTTTTAAGGGTAATTCCACCATCTCCCGAACTTTCTTAATCTCATCAGTTAAACCGCCGATATCCTCATAGTTGACCCCCAAACTTATCCCTTCTTCTTCCTTGAGTTCTACTGCCTGGGGGTTGAATTCTACTTCGGTTTCCGGAGTGATCACCACTATTTCTTTTTTAGGGTTGGTATCAATAACCACAAATTTCAGATCCCCAAACCCAAAACCGGCAAACTGGGATTCCATCATGGAAAAGACATCGGAGACTTCCCTTCCCGGATATTCCATTCTTCGTCTCGGCCGGCCTAACGAAACAATATCGCCTTTTACTAAGGCTTTTCCTAATAAGCCCTGGTGAAACAGCTGGGGAGAGGCTTTAATCATAATCCCTTTATGTGCCGGCGCGATGGTTACTTTTCGGGCAGGCTTAACATCAGCTTTCTTGACGGTGACAATTTCACCAATAGAAGTTCTGGCATTCTTCCGGATATTTCCATCCATACGGATAATATTCAGCCCGATATCACCAGGATACGCTCGATCAACAATGGCAGCAGTAAGGCGTTCCCCTTTGATTTCAATGACGTCTCCAGGAGTGACGCTAATTTGTTTCATGAAACTGGAATCTATCTTGACGATGCCCTTATTGACATCATCTTGTACTGCTTCCATTACTTTCAGCTTAATTTCCGGCTGTTCCATAGCCTCTTCGGAGAATTCTTGATTTATAAACGTTATGATACTTTCGGTCAAATTTAGCTAAAATTATATAAACACATTTTGAATGGTAAGAATATGCCCCCTCCCCACTATCAGCGCAACAGCATCGTCAATCTCATGAGCACTATACTCCATTCCTTTGGTGCCAAGAGTACCTATCCCCCTCTATCTAATCTTCTGCCGGAACTTCAGCAAGCCGATAACATTATTCTTTTCATTATCGATGGCCTGGGGGTAGATTCCTTTCAGAAATTAGGGAAAAACAGCATCCTTCAAAAGCATTATCAGCAAACACTTACTTCGGTCTTTCCATCCGCAACCACCGCTGCTATTACCACCTTTATGACCGGCCTAGCACCTCAGGGGCACGGCTTCATCAGTTGGGATATGTATATGGCTGAATTTGGTTCCATTGTGCAGATACTTCCTTTTCAAACTCAGGACAAAAAGCCATTGAAAAAAGTAAAGCTATCAGTTCCACCAAGTCTCTTTCATGCTCTCAAAACTCTTAAAAAGGCTGATACCCACGTGGTGATGAAAAAAAGCTTGCTGAAAAGCCCTTACAATACCTTATTTTGCAAGGATGCCCAGCAGCATCCATTTAATAATATGTCTGGCATGATACGAGCACTGCGTCAGATAACTCATAGCCGCAGGACTCAAAAACAATATATCTACGCCTACTGGGGCGGGTTTGATGATCTCTCTCATGCCTATGGAAAAAACCACCCTAAAAGTTTTCATCATCTTCAACAACTGGACCGAGCAGTCCAATTCCTCACTCAGCAACTTGAAGGCACTAATACTCTTCTGCTCATTACGGCTGATCATGGGCAAATCACCACCACTCCTAAAAAGACTATCATACTTAATAATCATCCCGTCCTCATGGAAGGTCTGGCTTTGCCACCCGGCGGCGAGCCTCGTGCGGTCATCTGCTATGTCCATCCTCATAAAGCCCAGAAATTTACCCGTTATGTTGAGCAGCAGCTTAAAGCATACTGTACGCTGTATCAATCAGCAGAACTGGCAAAGCAGGGCTACTTTGGACTAGGAAAGCTTCATCCACAGTTTAAAGAACGAATCGGTGATTATATCCTTATTCCAAAAGAAAATTATGTATTAAGGTATTTTCTACGCAAGGAGAAGGCTCTTTTTATGCCTGGGCATCATGGAGGATTGTCAGAGGAAGAAATGCTGGTTCCTTTGATAAAAATAGATCTATGACTTAATCTTTTTAGCCCTTACCAAACAATGCATGCAGTCTAAGACCTCTTTCTCTTTCAGGCAGAATAATAAGAACATTGTCAGTCAATATTGTCTCTTGAATAAAAGACTTGAATTTCACAATGCTGTCTCGTAATTCCGTAGTATCTTTGACCACTAAATTAAGGATTAAATTATATTCTCCTACACAAAAAAGTACTTCCCGAAAGCAAGTGTGCATCTGTGCATAGGTTATTATTTTTTTCTTCATAGCACTATCCAGGCATTTAAGATTCCCAAAATACATGAAAGCTGAATAGCCAAATTTTTGAAAGTCAACCTCCACATAGGGCATCACTACTTTTTCTTGATATAACTTTTTTACTCTACTTCTAGTGGTATCAATGGAAACTTTCATTTGCTTTGCTAACTCAATGTTATTCAGAAGGGGATATTCAAATAGAGTCTTTATGATCTTAAGATCAAGAGGATCTAAGGATATTACTTCTTTTTTTTCCCAAATAATATACTTGTGCTGGGTATAGTCTATACCTAAAAAATGACCACAAAAGAAATGTTCTTCAACAATTTCAGGAACGCTAAAAGAACTAATCTTATTTTTAAAACGAGCATCGATCTGGCTGATTAAGGTATAGATATCATCTTTTTGATTAAGAATGCATGAAATTACCGTATTGTATGTTCCCACCAGCTGCAAATACAGATTGAAAATTGGACGACCCTTAAGCAGGGAAACTAGCTCCGCCTCTTCTAAAGCTGTAAGACTATGCTTTATGTTTATCCAAAAATGAACAATATTCGCAACTTTAAAGATATCGATAACTGACCAATATTCAAAAATCTTTTCTCTCTCCATTTTCTTTATCCGGTAACTTAAAACTTCTCGGGAAAGAGATAACCGTTTAGCCATACGTGGACGTGATTCAAGAGGATTGAGGATAAGCTCTTTGAGGATCTTATGATCATTTTTATCCATAATTTTTACACAAAGTTGTATTTATTCATAAATTTACCTGTTTTTTGTAAAATATCTAGGAAGTAATTTTATATAT
>DUFZ01000053.1 GCA_013331635.1 Candidatus Woesearchaeota archaeon
CTTCTAAATTTCCACAACTATTTACCCAATAGACATCTGATTGATAACAGCGTTGAGAAGCGTGAGAATCACAAGGTACCGCATTTTCATTGTTCCCAGCATCATATTGAGATGGAGAAAAATTTTCATTGTTACTCGCATCATTTTGATTAGGATAAGCACATTGATGATTTAGACAGAGACGATCACCCTTACAATCACTATCTTTGGTACATCCAACGGAAGATGCACTGGTTGGAGCCTTATTACCATTTTCACTTCCACAGGAATAGAGAGAACCAGCACTTAAACTTAGAACCAAGCTAGCGAGGCCAAGTGTTCGCGCAAAAGAACTACGAAAGCGAGATAGGTTCTTGGTTAACTCTTCCAATGCCATAACTCCTTAATAGTAAGTGAAATTTATAAACCTTTCTCCATTTAATGATGCCTATGAAGAATACCAAAGGGGCAATTGAACTGTCGATGAATATGCTGGTGATGATCATTATTTCCATTGTTATTCTAGCGGGGGGAATGGTCTTGCTGTACAAATTCATCGGAGGGGCAGAGGATATTAAAAGTCAGCTGGATACGCGAACCGATTCTGAGTTAGAGCGATTGCTGGTAGATCAAGGTAAGCAAGTTGCCCTTCCATTGCACACGGCAACCGTTACTCGGGGTGGAAGCCATGTCTTTGGTATTGGAATTTTAAATACTGGAAATGAAAATACTCAATTCAATTTACAGGCAAAACTGGCGAAGTTTGTGGATGAACAGGGAGTTGATCAAACCAGTACCTTTAATGCTCTGGAGATTCAAGAGTGGTTATTGTATGACCATGATATGTTAACGGTGAAAGAAAACGAACATCGCAAAGAATCAATTCTGGTACATATTCCTACCACTGCGGCCAAAGGACAGTACATCTTTATGGCAGAATTCATGACTCCGATGCGGGATGAGCAGGGAAATCAGATGCAATATGGCAATACCCAGACTTTTACGGTGACGGTGACGTAGAAAAGGTGAACCGGTTCAATAACAGATCTACTTCAACATCTCTCTCAGGAACTTTTTTGGATCTTTAGCTTTGACCACGGCATGGGCAAGCAGTACTCCCGATGCACCTAATTTCAAAGCAGTTATTACATCTTCACGAGTTTGCACCCCGGCTCCTACCAAGAGCTTGGTGTGGGGGCTTCGTCTCCTGACACTGCGAACAGTTTTGGCAATAATATCTGGCTCGGCACTGGTGACGGATGTCTCTCCACCGATCAGTTCCGGCGGCTCATAGGCAATATAATCTGGCTGCAAACGAGCGACTTTCTTTGCTTCTTTCAACGATGCCGCGCAGACGACGGTAATGAGTTTGTCCTTCCGACATTCTTTTACCGTTCTTTCAAGCATCAGAAAAGGCAGCTTGCGCTCGGAATGATTGAGAATTGCTCCCCGTGCGCCTAGCTTCCTGACGTCTTGGGCAGTAATTTGTCCGGTGTGCGCCCCTGGTGTTTGTGCATCAACATGCTGGGCGAAGACTTTCAGGTTTACCGTATTGCACATATGCTCAAGTTCCAAAAGCGGCGGGGCCAGGGCAAGGTCATATTTTTTACTTTTGACGGAGGCAATCCTCCTGGCTAGAAGCAGTGCTTTCTTTCCGGATGATTCCGGATAGGTCTTGAAATTGATTACGATGAGAGGCTTCACTCTTTCACCTGATAGTCAACATCGATTATTTTTTTTTCTTTTTTCTCTTTTTGTTTCCTTCTGCGAAAGATATAGCTGAGGATACCTAGGATAATTAAAATGGGAAAGATTACCAGGAATCCAAAGGCGATGGCGAAAAAAGCGATAGCTAAAAAGATGAGAACTGCTACCAGGATGACTACGGCAAGAATCCAGCCTTTAAGCCCTCGGGCGATGACGACCATATAGGTAGAAAAGGGGCAGGAGTATAAAAAGATTGCTTAAGCGGTGAGTTAGCGCTCTACCTGCAATTTTTTCAGGGAGATATAAATTCTGTAACCGGAGAGGGTATCGCCAGCCATTTCCTCCCAATACTATGTAAATAATCAGAGGGAATGGCAACTCGGGGATGGGCATTGATGGTAAAAGTCAGCCGATGATTATTTCTACCAAAGTAAAGTTGGGCTAAATCAAAACTACCTAGAATTCCAGGTTCATCCACAACTTCGGTTCTCAAGGTTAGGGTTCTCCGGTCCCTTTCACCTCTCAGTCCACAAAAAGGTGCTACAGCGCCAGGATTATCTTCCTGTGCTTGGGATACTAACAGTTCTAAGCAGTTGCCCATATCAGCAACAACCTCAAATAATCGGGTAGGATTTAATTCATATCGATATGCGGTTGATGCATAAGTTATTCTTTGGTTTGGCATTTTAATATCTCCTTTATTTGCTCAAATGAGAGCTGGTATTTAAACTTTTTTTTTCTTCTGAGGTATGGAGATTAATTACTATTTACAAGGTGCTCATCTTGGCTTTTGAATAAGGAATTTTGAAAGAATGAACATCCCCATTCCCAATCCTAAACTAAGCCCAAATATAGACAGACTGATGGTCACAAAAAATTCCAGAGGAAAAGTCTGGATCAATACCGAATCAGCGGGAAACTGCCAATTGCCTTGAGGGAAAAAAATTTGGTGGAAAGCTGCAAAAATAGTGTTAAAACTGAGAAGTAAGCCTAGAAAAAACAAGCCAATGACGGCAACGGTGCTTATGCCCCCATATTTTAATAGGCGTTGAAGCTGTTCTTTATCTCTTTTAGTGTAGATGATGCACCAGGCAGCTAGCAGGAGCAAGGCATAGAAGAGGTAATTAGCATACTTCATGACTTTTTGTACGTCTTGAAGATGGGAGAGTTCTAAAGGGACATACTTTACTGTTAGTTCTTCTTTGCCTTGCAGGTAGGCAATAGTGTTGTGCTGGGCAGGAGTGAGAGGAAGTAAGGATAAGGTTATGCTATAAGAGAGAAGTAATACTAAGAAAGGGAAAATAAGGCAAAAAAGTACGCCGATCAATTTTTTCTGTTCCATCAAGAATGAAAAAACGTACCGAGATATAAAGCTTTAGTTGACGATCTTTTTGAGAACGTAGATAGCTTTTATGGTACTCGTCCAGGCCATCCCTTCAGTTCCTCGAAATGCTGGTTGGTGGTCTAAGAAATCGTAAATCTTCGTTACTGGTTTTAAACCATCATCAGTTTTTACGTTGGCAACTTCAACCCTTTCTCTCTTAAAGAAAATCCACCAACGGGGGCGACCAAAAGCACGTTTTTTCTCTTCAACTTCATAAAAACTTCCGCTTTCGGTCTTAAGAACGTAGAAAGTTTCCATTATTAAATACTATCTTCTGCTCTTTTATAAATTTATCTAACTCTCTGTTCTCTTATCCTTTATGCCCTTTCTCCAGCAGCCGTTTTAGTTCCTGGGATATAAATTCGCCGGAGGCTTTGCCGGCTAATTGTTTCATGGATATGCCCATCAAAGCGGGAAAGGGCGCAGTAGGGTTTTTGTGAATAATATCTTGCAGTATTTTATGAATTTCTTCAGTTCCTAGACGGGCGTATTTATCAACTGAAAATTTGCCGGTAATCATATCAATGAGGACATCTACGACAATATCTTTGTGTATCTTTCCCTGAGAGAGATATAAGAATAACTTTCGGAAGTCATCATCAGTTAATTTTTCGGGATCCTGAAAGTACTGCCGTTTAATATCGAGCAATCGGGAGGTGAGAGTTTCAGCGATAAATGCTGGTTTTTGGGCAGGGTAGGATGTAACAATCTCTTCAAACAAGGGCATCTTATCAGATTTGGCAACAAACTCGGCTAAATCTTTGCTGATACCATAGTCTTGTTGATATCGTCCTATTTTCGCATCTAAGGTCTCTGGCAAGGTGAGGTGGGATATATCTGGACGAATCAAAGGCACATCGGTTTCGGGGTACATCCGCGCGGCTCCGGGCATGGAACGCATGAATGAGGTGGTTCCATCAGCATTGGCTTTGCGCACTTCAGCGGGCACACCTTTGTATAATTCCAGAACCCGGGTATAGACAACTTCCAAGGCTTTTTTGGCGCGTGACTCAACATCAGCAACGAGAATATAAGCATCACGAGTACTTACCTGTAAAGCGTCTTCCAATTGACAAATAATTCCTACATTTAAACCATATTTCTTCGGCTCATCACGATCGTATTCATCAGAATGAATAATCCCACCAACTCCTGCGAGAATTTTTGCTCTGCCGGCTAATTCCGATCCAACACGATATCCCGGGACTAATTCTTTTCCGAGTATCCCGGCAAAGCCGGCTAATTTTAGGCCTAAGACTTTACCTTTTTTTTCAAGAGTGCTTTTGATTATTTTAGAATCAGCAGTTTTCATAATTTCGGTGACGTCAACGATGTTGAATGATCCTACCCGGGCTATCAGTTGTTCTTTTAATCGGAGCAATTCAGTTTGCCTTTTTGCTTCGAGTTCTACCAACAGGGGAAGCTGGTGTAAATCTTGGGCGCCTTTAATTTCAATTCTGGTTCCACCGGAAATAGAGACGTTGACGTCTTGGCGGATGGTGCCAAGGCCGCGCTTGACGCCGGGCAGGGAGCGTAACAGCAGCCCGATTTTTTTAGCGGCTTCCTGGCATTGCTGGGGGCTTTTGATATCGGGAGCGGTGCCAATTTCAATAAGGGGAATGCCTAAGCGATCAAGGCGGTAGATTTTTTGCTCCGGTGTTTCGGAGATGATTTTACAGGCGTCTTCTTCCAGAGAGATGTTGGTAATTCGAACCTGCCCTTCGCTGGTGTCAAGGCTTCCGTTGCGGGCAATTAAGCCGGTGCGTTGAAATCCGGAGGTATTGGAGCCATCGACAACAGTCTTGCGCATCATTTGTACTATCGGGGAAATGGTGGCATTGACTAAAGTAGAAAATTGCAGAGCAGTGTACATCGCCTCAGGGTTTACTTCATGGGGGGGCTCAGAGTCGGTTTCTACCAGACAGGTAGTGTCATGATATCCCTCATAACAAAAAGTCTTGTCTTTTCCCTGCTCCTGATGGGCAGCGATATCAACTATTCCTCCTTCACCGGCTACGGCACGGATTTTCCGGCAGATAGTAAAATGAGGAGCATCATCCCGAAGCTTGGTGGGACAGGAACAGAACAGCTTTTTCCCTTCCAGCTGCTGATGAATTTCAATACCGCACTTAAGGCCTTCCATGACACGAAGGAAAGAAAGGAGGTTTAAAAAGGTTATTGAGGGGTTTTGGGGGTTAGGCACCTAGTTGTGAAGACAAACCTTTATATACTACTAGTTTATATATAAAAACTGTGAGTTTATATGAAAGAAATAACGAAAGCGGAAATGGACGTTGTACTTGCCCTGGTAAAAAGCCCTGAAGTCATCTATAATGCTAATAGTCTTTCTAAAGTTATTGGAATTACTCCTATGGGGACGCTCAAGATCCTCAAAAGATTAGAGCAAGAATCAATTGTAAAATCAAAGAAAATTGGTAAGGCAATTACATATAAAGTTAATGTTGAAGATCCCTACGCTCACCAATACGTTTCTCTTATTTTGGCTAGAGAAGCGCATTATGCAAATCCTCAAATTAAAAGATGGATTCATGAGATAAAGAGAATAAAAGGTGCTGAGGTTATTGTTCTCTTTGGCTCGGTTTTAGAGAAGTCTAATCCCAATGATATCGATGTTCTTTTGGTGACAGACCAAAAACGATTCCCAAAACTTCACCAAGAGATAGAAGAACTAAGGGTAATGAATATCAAAAAAATTCATCCGATGTATCAAACCTATGGAGATATAATCAAAAATATTAAAAAGAGAGATAAACCCCTTCTCAATGCTATTAAAGGCATAGTTGTACTTGGTCAAGAAAAATTCATGGAGATATATAATGAGTCACGCAAAGAATAAAGTAAACTGGTGCTTGAACAAAGCCACGAAAGAACTTCAAGAAGGAAAGAAACACCGGGGACTGGTTAAAGTCGATGTTGATCTTGAAAAAGCAAGAGAACATGTAACTAAAGCTGAACGAAATTTGAAAGTAACGATTTATCTTGAGAGTGGAGGATATACTGATTGGTGCTCAAGCAGTCTATTTTATATGATTTATCATTGCTTTCTGGCCATGGCAGCAAAATATGGGTATGAGACGCGAAATCAGGAATACACTTTTGCACTGATGGCTAGTTTTATCGAAGACAAAATGATAACCATAAGTCAGGAAGATTTGGAAAAAGTGTGTACTTTGAACATACCAGAAACGCATGAATCCCCCGAAACAGCGGTAAGCATTCGTGAAGATTATCAATACAGCACTAAAGTATCGCTCAGAAACAAAGAATACCAAGATCTACTGCAATTAGCAAAAGGTATTCTTGATAAAACAAAAGAAACTTTGGAGATGTAGCTCTCAACCATGTCCAAGAAAAAACATAGCATTGACTTTCGGTATAATCTCAGCATCTATTTCAGCCTGCTGAAGAAATATCGGGGGCTGTTTACGGTAGTCTTGGGTATAATCTTGGTTATTGAAGCCCTCTCGCTGGTGGATAAGTTTCTGCTTAAAATTGTGCTGGACCGGGGTGCAGATTACCTTGCCGGGACTCTTTCTCAGAATCAGTTCACTTCAATCCTGATCACCCTGCTCTTGGTGTTCGCGGGTGTTTCAGCAGCAGAAATGCTGCTCCGCTGGCTGAGGCACCATACCATCAATATACTCGAAGGAAACTTGATTACTGACCTGAAACGGAAATTCTTCAATCACCTGATGTACTTATCGTATAATTTTCATACTACCCATAAAACCGGATCGTTAATCTCACGGCTGGTGCGCGGGGGAAGATCCATGGAGACGATGACCGACGTGTTTATCTTTAATGTCGCTCCCCTACTATTTCAATTGGTGGTTGTAGGTTTATCCCTCTTTTACTTTAACTGGATACCGGCACTGATCCTGCTGATTACGGTTGTAATTTTCATTCTGTACAGCTATTCTATTCAGGAATTGCAGCGCGAGGCGACGGTCATCTCCAATGATGCCGAAGATCTTGAAAAAGCCCATATCGGTGACTTTTTTACCAATATCGAGTCGATCAAGTACTTTGGCAAGGAACATTCCATCATTGCCCGTTTCAAAAAAATCAGCGAAAAGACCAAGGAAACCATAATCCGGCATTGGCATTACTATCGCTGGCTGGAATCAGGCCAGCAGGCGATTATTGGAATTGGCACTATTGCCATACTCTATTTCCCGCTGGTTGATTTTATCCATGGCACTATCACTATCGGAACGTTAGTCTTCATCTATACTGCCTACAGCAATATGCTGGTCCCGATGTTTGGCTTTGTTCGGGGAATGCGGGATTATTACCGCACCATGGCGGATTTTGAATCGTTATTCCAGTATGGGAAAATAAAAAATGAAATAAAAGATAAGCCTAATGCAGTGGATTTGAAAATTAAAGAAGGGGCAATAGAATTTAAGGGGATGAGTTTCCGGTATCAGAATAAGGAAATTTTTAGTAATTTCAATCTGACTATCCCCAAGAACCACAAAGTTGCCTTAGTCGGGCCATCGGGTTCGGGAAAGACGACTTTAGTAAAATTACTGTATCGGTTGTATGATGTCGAAACGGGAGAAATTTGTATCGATGGAAAAAATATACAGGATTTTACCCAGGAATCAGTACGTTCGGAACTGAGCATTGTTCCGCAGGAATGTATTTTATTTGATGATACCATTTACCATAATATTGCTTTTTCTAAACTGAAAGCATCACGACAGGAAGTGCTGCAGGCGATTAAGTTTGCGCAACTGGATAAGGTTATTGATGGATTTGCTTTGAAAGAGAAGACCATTGTGGGGGAGCGAGGGGTTCGATTATCAGGAGGAGAAAAACAGCGGGTGTCCATCGCCAGGGCGATTTTAGCCAATAAAAAGGTATTGTTGTTGGATGAAGCGACCTCTGCTCTTGATTCTAAAACCGAGCATGACATCCAGAAAGCCCTGCACAAACTGATGCAGGGGCGAACGACGATTATCATTGCCCATCGGCTGTCAACGATCATGCAGGCGGATACCATTATCGTGATGGATAAAGGAAAAATCATCCAGAGGGGAAAGCATGAAGAATTGAGTAAGCAAGAAGGGATGTATCAGAAGCTGTGGAATTTGCAGAAAGGTGGGTATATTAAGTAAGTGGATATTTTTCTTCCAGTTCCATTACCAGTCTGGTGTTCTTAAGGTAACAGATTTTATAAGTTCTTCCTTCGTCTATCTGCGAGTAAAAGGTGTTGGGATGTACTCTAGAATTATCGGCTAAAGTTATTCTGCTTGAAAGCGTTCTACTCGCTGGGTATTTATCAAGCACTTTCTGTACAGTACATTCTTTTTCATAATAAACAAAATCGAGTACAAAGTACAACAAATTTAGGAAACCAAGCAGAGAAAATAGCAAAAGAACACAGAGGACATATATTCTCCTTTTTGTTTTTTTGTCATTAAACGTGATATATATTACCCAACCCCAAAAAGTTAGTATTGCTAAGGATATGATTATCGGGGTGAGAAGAGCAATTCTTCCTATACTATGTAGTCCCGGCGGTTGTCGACTAAGTCCTATCAGAGATGCTATTACCAATGCAAACACTATAACAGCAATGAGCATAGCCAAAAACCACCGCCAGGAATTTTTACCACACCAAAGCCAAAATCGATTGCTGGGGTTCATAGCTGATTAAAATCAAAGAGGTACTTAAAACTACTGGTAAATTGATGTAGTTCAAAAATGTGATGATGCGGCTGTTTATTATTCCCGCACCTTCGACTATTTCAACGATGTAGACAGCCGGGCCAGCAGCAGGGCCGGCGTTTTCCTTCTTTTAGCTCCGAGCAGACTCTTTCTATATGACTGCGTCTCGTCTCTGTCTTCTTGATGGAGGTAGTCCAGCAAATCCACTCGTTACGCGCCACGGTGTAAGGCCGTTCCATTTCGCAAGCACATCTGGACTGGAAGTCAGCGCTTTTCGTAAATCTGCCGGCACCTTATGTACTACCAGCGGCGATTCTTTTCTGGGTCATAAGATTTTTACCTCGAAATTTTAGTTAAGCGATAATCTGCTATTTGGGAGCGGATGGTCAATGATTAAAGGTTTGCTTTAATTGAAATAAATCTTCATTTCTGTCCCAGATACATAAAGGCGACCAAAGAGGCTATAATGGCGAGCAGGGTGGCAATAAACAGAAAAGTGCCGGTGTTGAGCTGGCCATCATACGTGCTTACTTGCTTTACCGATGCGCCGGTGAGGCTGAATCCGTCAAACCATTTGGATAATAAAGCCCGGAGTGAGAATGGTTTTTGAGGAGTTATTTCTACCGGTACAGCTTCCTCAGCAGTGGAGAGTTCAGTTTCCTCCTCGCTGGCTGGTTCTTCTTCGGGAACGGTTTCGGATTCAGATGAAGTGGTAGTACTGCTATCCTCGCTATCGGCGGTGCTGCTGCTCTGGCTGGAACTCGAGGGACTGCTGCTGGAACTGCTGCTCGATGAGCTGCCCCCACTGCTACTGCTGCTGGAACTGCTGCTGTCACTCGAACTACTGCTGCTATTAGTGGTATTAACTGCAGGGGTTACTTCCCAGGTTCCCATTGCTTTTTGCATATTACCGGCGTAGTCAATGACAGTGCAGGTCGTGGAATTAAAAGTGCCCGTGGTAGTGGAATTAATCGGCTCTGAAGCTACACCGCTGGAAAACGATTTTTGCTGTACACCACTGAGACTATCTGACCCTGAGCAGGTGCAGGTTACATTCAATCCAAGAATAACACTGGAGGGAGAACAACTCGCCTGCGCTGTTGGTTTAGTTCGATCAATGACAAAGAGCAGGGACTGAGTATTGTTAAGATTATGCAGTATGTCTTGAGCATAGAGCCTGACAATGTGAGTCCCTTCAGCTAAGAGACTTAGATTGAGGAGGGCAGTCCATTTTCCATCATTAAACAAGGGTGTGGCATTAAAATTGGTTGAATTAGGAGGAGTGATTTCAAAGGTAACAGCAGTTACGAAGGTCAAGGCATCAGTTACCTGAGCAATAAGGGGAAAGGCATCATAGCTGAGGCCAGCGCTTAAATTTGCGTGGTTGGTGACATTACTCAATAGAAAGCTGGAAATGACCGGGGCGGTATTATCAATAGTAATGCCTTGGGCAACGGTATCATTGGTAATACTGGTATCCGGGCCTTCTTCGGAAAAATTGTAGATTGTGATAATAAGATTATAGAGCCCATCGGGTATGGACTTGGTGTCAAATAAGATACCAAATTCTGATTGATTAGCGGTGGTATTGGAAAGGGTAATATTTGCTTTAACGACACTCTCATTGATAGAAAACCACATCAATGAAACATTGGAGATATGCTCACCATACACTCCATCTTTGAATAAACTGACGCTGAGGTTGAACGCTGAGCCGCTGATATTAATTTTAGAGCTGCCATCGGGATCCATCAGCCCCTGCGGCCCGGCAGCCTTGCTCAGACCAATGATTAAATTGGGCGCTAACAGCGCAGCAACTGGCGTGATAAGAATAAATATGCTGAACAAAGTTAATAATACTACTGTCCTTTTCACAACTCTAAACACCCTTTTTTATTCTTATTGGAGAAATAATCCTTATAAATCTTTCGTTACACTGAATAGGAATGACTTATCTTCGTGATTCTGAAACTAAAAGCTTTTAAAGAAAATACCGTTCGTAACTACTTCACGCGGACGTGCCGGAGCGGCCAAACGGGCTGGATTCAGATTGATAACAGGAAAAGTCCAGTAGCTTAGTGCTTCCCCAAGTTCGAATCTTGGCGTCCGCATTTGTTATTAGCGAAGCTATGGGGTTGATAAGGGGCAAAGCCACTTATGCGCGGTGCTTCCCCAAGTTCGAACATACTCATTGAAATTCGTAGCTTTCGATGATATTCGAAAGTCTTGGCGTCCGCATTTTTATATGTTCTTACTATTGAGTAAATAACCTAGAAAGTTTTATAAATACAACATCATCTACACAAGACTATGGTTGATTCTACTCTTAGTACGGTAGTACGAGCGTATGACCTGGGCGGCTTTGGCGATATAGCGGGAGCCATGCGGGTCGCAAGTTATTTGCAGAGAACGGGAATTGACACCAGTATTAAAGCTAAATCTTCAAGTGCAGTAGAAAAACTTCGAA
This sequence comes from Candidatus Woesearchaeota archaeon, assembly GCA_013331635.1. Lineage (GTDB taxonomy): Archaea > Nanobdellota > Nanobdellia > Woesearchaeales > GW2011-AR9 > GW2011-AR9 > GW2011-AR9 sp10194u. Next base: position 11,235 of record DUFZ01000053.1, read on the forward strand.
TTCTTAAGCCCGATGTTCGCATTGAATTCCCCGAGGATGTCCATGCTGCCTCAATTGAAGTTGATATAGCTGGACATTACAATGATTCTCGAAATCCTACCAACGACATCCCCCATCATTTTACCGAAGATATGGATAATCCGGAAAATAGAAGAAGGGAAGTTCCCATTTATTTGAAAAGCGGTTTCGTGCCTCACGCAGCAAAGGTTCCGGGAAATGGTTCTCATCCTGCCCCATTATTTTACCGACCATATCGTGAATGGGAACTTCCTAAGCCAGGTGAACGTGATGTTCGTCGGCAGATTTTTGAAGCTATGTTTCCCGAGCGAACCAGAACTTTGTTACCAAAATTTCTTCGTAGTTCCTTAGAGAGAGATTTAGAAAGAGTACATCATTTTGGTTTTGCGCATATCTCTCCCCCACTCCAAGCGAATCCCCATCTTATTTTAGAGCATCCTTATTTTTATGCAGTCCATACAGCGGCAATACATAATCCCACTCAAAATTACGCTGTGGGATTATTTGTACATCAGGAATTGGAGAAAAGATTGGCAGGTGTGGCATTGCAGGGATATTGGAATATTATTGGAAGCGATGGTGCGGTTACAAAAAGCGATCCTAAGCTTCCTTATCTTATTTTTTTAGGTCCAAAACCACAGACTACAACCACGGGTTTATTTTTATCAGCAACCATGCCTAATTTAGTCACGGGAGATTTATCTTTGTCTGACGCGTTGTATGGACTGATTGCCATGGAAGGTCCCGCTTTCTTCTATGAGGCTCCTGGGTGGAAAATTCCGACATTAAAAGAGATGGGGAAATTTTTATCACGAGAATCTCACAAATTAGCTGATTGTTTTCTGGTGGGGGGAAATTTTCTAAGTATCTCACCTGAAAAAGAGATTATATATGATGAAGATATGGCAATGGTAGCAGGTATTTTCTTTGATAAAAATGAATCGATGCGAGCATATACACAGGATATGAAACTGGCCCTTCGTCATGAAATTCAAAGACGATTTGGTGATGTACCGGTTGAACCTCAACCAGGAGGTGACTTTTATATCCCCTCCGGAACACCATATCTTATTCAAGATGCAACGGCAGGAGTGGTGGATGCTTTGCACAATGATAGCACCTTGTTGGATGATGTGGAAAACGCACGAGAAGCAATACGAAACGGAGTTCCAGTGGTAGTCAGTGTCAGTGGAGTTTTAAAAGCAGCACCCCCAACACCAACGGATACTAGTCATGGATATTCTTTAATGGGTCTATTAACAGAACACAATCAGAATTATAATAAGAATTATAAACCTGAAAAAACCCTGGTATCCCTATTGTACTCTCTAACTAATAAAAATAACGACCAAAAGTTGGAATATCTTATAGGAAGTAAATACAAGCAAATAAAATATGAAACTGTTTATCATAGTCAATATAATTAAGAATTTTACATAATAATATGGATAGACCAACAAAACAAGCCACTTTATGTGTAATATGTAATGAGGATGAAATTCTTTTAGCGATGAAAAAGAGAGGATTTGGAGTGGGGAAATATAATGGTTTTGGAGGGAAAGTAAATCCTGGTGAGACCATTGAGGAAGCTGTTGTGCGGGAACTGGAGGAGGAATCGGGGCTATGTGCCAAAGTTGAGGATGTACAGAAAGTGGCGGAATTAGATTTTTATTTTCCCTATAAACCAGAGTGGGATCAAACGGTGCATGTTTATTTAGTTAGGAAGTACTCGGGAGTACCTCATGAAACAGATGAAATGGCCTTTGAGTGGTTTACACGAGATACAATTCCTTATGATAGAATGTGGGATGATGATAAATACTGGCTGCCGCTGGTTTTGGCGGGGAAAAAGGTAGAAGCTACATTTATCTTTAAAGAAGTGCAGGGTGAGAGCAGGGTTGATTATAAAGATATAAAGCTGAAGGAGTAATAAGTGGTAGTGATTACTTTTCTTTATGACTAAACCAAACCTTTTGAACCCTGAATTTTGGATTTCTTTACGGAAAAGAACCAGTCTTGATGGCTGGGTTGGGGTTGAAGAATGCAGTTACTGGACAAATGAAGTTCTGGATTTATTGCGAGAATACCGCCCCCATGGATTTATACGAATTGAAGGGGGAGTGAGTTCTGAGCAGAGATTACGACACCACTTTTTTGTAGATTATCATCGTGCACTTGGCAAACGACTTCCGGATGGAATTTTTATTGCCGATGGCACTGCCGGGCAAATTCACGATGACTATCTACTAGGTTATTATGGGTATATCGATGATGCGCCAGCACGGCTGCGGGTATTTTATAAAGAGATGGTGAAAGGATTTTAAGAAAACTTTTCTTTACAAGTCATTTCACAAATTCCACATTCTCAATATTCTTAAACTCTTTGTCACCAGTTAAGAACTTAATTCCTCTATCTGCAGCGATTTGATATCCTAAGCAGTCAGCATATGAAAGATCATGCTTCTTGTTATGCAACCGAAACTTCATTGCCTTTTGAATGCTCTCCTTAGATGGATGCACTGTTAAAGGTTGTAAAATCTCCAGAACTTCTTTGGCTTTTTCCTCACCAGTTTCTTGAAGCACGGAGTAATAGATCTCTAAAAGATTCAGCAGAGTGAGAATCCCGGTGTGCTCTTCAAAGTATGAACGAAAAAGAGGATTATCATTGAGATATTCAATAACTGCATAACTATCGTAAAAGAATACACTCATTTCCAACCAGCTCGCATAGCATCTTTGAGTTGTTGAGCAGATCTAGAAAAGCGCACTAACCCTCGTAATTTTCTAATATCTCTAACTTGTTTAATTTCGACAATGACCCTTTGATTTTCAATAAGGTGTTCTTTGTCCACCATTTCTTTTGGCAGAGTAATGCCTAAAGAATTGCCCCATTTTCGCGTTATCGTTTCTACTTCAGCCATAAGTAGGGTAATTATACTATAATTATATAAATCTTTGGGAATTAAATCTAAATAAATGTAGAATTTAGAATACACAAGCTTTTATATTATTCACATTTTTGAATAACCATGACCAATTACGCGGTGGAATTAGCCAAAATTGCCTTGGATATCAAAGCGATAAAACTGAGCCTCGAGCATCCTTTTAAGTGGGCATCGGGATTTTTTATGCCTATTTATAATGATAATCGATTGCTGCTGCAAGATGCCGGTCATCGGAAATTGGTGGCGCGGGGGTTTGAGGAATTGTTGCGCGCCCATGCAATTTCCTACGATGCCATTGCGGGAACTGCTACTGCTGGAATTTCTCCTGCGACAACCTTGGCTGATCATCTGGGTATTCAACTAATGTATGTTCGGGACAAACCAAAGGATCATGGCCTGCGCAATCTAATTGAGGGGATAGATTCTGAAGGAAATCTAAAAGGAAAAAAAGTTGTTGTGGTTGAAGATTTAATTTCAACTGGTGGCAGTTCGCTCAAGCCGGTGCAGGCAGTTCGCAATGTGCTGGGTACAGTTGATCATCTTCTCTCTATTTTTAATTACGGCTTGCAGGAAGCAGAGCAGCTCTTTTTGAATGCGGGAGTCACGGTTCATTCAATACTCACCTATGATGTGCTTTTGGATATTGCCAAAGAAAGAAATTATATTAGCAGTGATCAAATTGAAATGCTAAAGCAATGGCGCACTGCTCCATTTGATTGGGGTGAACAACGAGGTTTTAAACGAGGTGGACAAATGACGTTTGCAGAAAAATGGAATGAAGCGGTTGAGAGAAAAAATTCTATTTTGTGTGCTGGTTTGGATCCAGCGGAGTACGGACAGCGTGGCGATGGAACGCTGCCTCTGTCAGTTCCTAAATTGGTATGGTGTTTAGATTTTGTAGAAAAAATAGCATCTTACAGTGCAGCGGTCAAACCTAATCGTAATTATATCAAAGATTTTTCCCGGGCAGAGACGCAAGCGTTAGTTGCCCGGATTCATGAACTGGGGATGCTGGCGATTGATGATTCAAAATTAGTGGACATTGGGGAGACCAATGATTCAGGATTGTATCACAGCCAGCAAGAAGGCTTTGATGCAGTAACCTATGCGGCGTTCCCGGGAAATACCCAGGAAGCAGTGAATCAAGCTCATCCACGGGGCTTAGGTTTAATTAGCTTAGTGTTGATGTCCAATCCTCAGTTTGAAGTCATTAAAAATTCAACCATTCGAGGAATGAAAGGGTATGAATATTATGCCTTGCAAGTTGCGGAGTATGGTGCGGATGGCATGGTCATCGGAGCTCCGAGCGATAAGAATCATATCAAAGATGAGGAAGTTCGTAAGGTACGTGAAATTGCACCTGATGCATTAGTATTGATGCCAGGAGTTGGGGCGCAGGGCGGGGATGCGCAGTATATATTAAGTGTGTTTGGTGATAAGGTTATTGCCAATGTGGGGCGGGCAATTATGTATGCGCACGATCCTGCTCGCGAGGCGATGAAATACAGAGATATGTTAAATGGGCTGCGAGGATCATGAAAGAGGCTTCTAAGGATTAGAGGATAGGAGATTTTATAAGATTATCATTTTACAAATTCCACTCTTTCTATATTTTCAAATTCCTTGTCTCCGGTTAAAAATTTCATTCCTGCTGCAGAAGCTAGCGTATATCCTAGTGCATCGACATAAGAAATTTCTTTTTTATAATGTTGTAGCTTGAACTTGGAAGCGGCAAAAACATGATCCTCTTCAAAAGCAATAACCAATGAAGAGAAATGGTAAAAATAATCTTTTGCTATCTCTTCGCCATAATCGCGAAGAAGAGTATAAAATAATTCGTATAGGTTCATGATACCTGTATGCAACTCTTTATCATGATAAGGAAAATAAGCAGGATTTCCTTTGATAAATTCTACCAAAGCATAGGTGTCGCAAAAGAATTTCAATGTGCCCACTCTTTTCTTAATTCATTTTTCATCTTTTGGGAATTTATCTTCCAATCGGGTAAACTTCCAAACAGGTCTCTGACGGATTGCCTTTTCCGAATATCAATGACAACTTCTTCACCTTCACTCAGATGTTCATATCGCACCAATTCTTTGGGTATGACTACTCCTAATGAACTTCCCCAATTTTTTACGGTGGTGGTCGCAATCATCTTTAGTTAGATATTTAATATAATATTTAAGCTTTGCGGTACAGAAACATTTAATTACTCCCCCTCAAAAATATCCCCTCGTGGGGCTGTCGTCTAACCTGGCTACGATTTGAATCGTAGGGTAATTATGATCGGTGGTTCGGGTGATGAAAGCCGAGATCTTGGTACCTTTGGACTTCGTCCAAAAGACCGCCAGATCGGGGTTCAAATCAGCGTCGCTACCCTGGGAAGCAGTCAAGTGCCATTGACAATGGCACGAAATATTCAAGAAGGTAGGCGTGCTTTTGAAAGTCCTCGCAGCCCCACTTTTTGTTTCACGAAGTCTGGGGTTGATAAGGGGCAAAGCCACTTATCCGAGGAGCCCCACTTTATTTTATTTAGAAATTTGATAGAGAGAAATCCAAACGTAAAATCAATCACTTCAATTTCTTGCGCAGTTTGGCTAGGGCGATGTAATCGTCTTTAGTTCCTGAGCCGTCTTTGCACTTGGCTTCCAGGACAGCTAATTCGCCTTTGGTGTCTTTCTGCCGCCGTTCCAAATCTCGTTTACTGATGGTCATGGGAATGATGATTATTTCTTAGTTTATAAAAGGTACTGTTTTTCGGCACAGTTCGAAAAGTGAGTGNNCTTCGTGCAAGCAAAGGTAGTTCTTAGCTTGCCTCTTGACCTAGACGGCGGCGTAAATGCAAAAATCACTCACAAAATAAACTGTGCCTGTTTTTCGGGCAAGTCAACTTCTGTTGCGGCTTGATTGTGCAATCTGACTCGTTCTTCCAGGTTTGTACATAACTCTTCCCCTAGTTTCTCTCTGGTCTTATAATCAATAGTGAGCTGCAGGGGGCAGTAAAATATTCTGAATTGCATACATGTAAGAGACACTCGACAACCGTGCTCAGTTCACCCCAATCATTGGATCCAATAACCTCACTTTCCGATGCAGTCATACCACCGGCGCGCATTACTTCCAGAAAATAGACATCTTCCTGGCAATGTGGAGGAAGAATCCTAACTGCCCTTTTGAGTATCTGGGGCATATTTCCAAGATACTTGAGCTCAATTTCATAGGGACCGAGGGTTGTATTCATATAAATCGCCGCACCTTGCTTTTATATTGGGTATAGACCTCTTTAAATTGTTCTTCCAGAAATTCTTCTTCGTGGCGGATGACCATATGGATGCATACCAGCAGTATCAGCCACAGGATAAAGGCAATCTCGGCTTTCAGCAATAAGGCTAAACCGGCGGCTTGCAGAAGTATCGCGCCATAAATAGGGTTCCGGCTAATGCTAAATACGCCCTGTATCATCAAATTTCCTTTGTTCTGGCGGTCAATGCCCATCCGCCAGTGCTGTCCCATCTGGGCGTGGGCTGTAACCATGACGGCAAATCCAATGACCAGGAAACTCATCCCCAGCAGGTGCATCCAGGGATTCTGAAGCAGAGCATATACTGGCCCAATATCAGCCCCATAAAAATGCATCATGGCAATGGCACCGTAACCGGCTAATATCCCCAGCATTACTATCCATACCAGGAGTTCTTTTTTCCTGCCAGTCAGGAATACGGCGGGATTGATATTGAAAGTAAGATGAAAAAGCACTGATTTCAAGACTAAATAAGCCACAAAAAGAACCATAAAGAGGACGAGAAAGGCAGGAAGGGTGAGCATACTTTCTTCCAAAAAAGTGTTGTTTATAATAATTTATTTGCTGGAGAGGTATTTTTGGTTAAGTTATCTACTAAAAAGTAACGAAAAGTTTATAAATAGTGCCATTTCCTCCATTTTATGACATCTGAAAATGACCCCAGCGGCTTAGAATTGGTCCTTGCAGAGTATGCCGCGGTAGATTCCATTACTTTTGAACGGCTCATAGGATGGGAGTCGCAATTGAATGATCCTCACGAAAGCTTACGCCTCTATAATCTTATTTTATCGGACCGGGTGCTAGCTACCGATGATCATAGTGTAAAACGGTTAGATGCTGGCCTGTTAGGGTATATCAAAGGACAGACAATGAATGCCCTGAGAACAGCAGAAGAGCAAACGACAATGGACAGCCTTACCGGTCTAGCCAACAAACACGGTTATGAGCAAGGCCTGGAACGGTGTTTTGCCCGGGCCAGACGAGAAGATTATGCCGGGCAAGGCAAAAATATCGCCCTGATTGCCATAGATGTTAATAAATTCAAAGAAGAAGCCAATGACAAATACGGGCATCATTTTGGCGATAAGGTGTTGAAGTATATCGGAGAAGCGCTTAAAAAATATGTGCGGGGAACGGATTTGAAAGCACGAGTGGGGGGCGATGAATTTATGCTGGTCATCGATACACTTAAGACTGAGAAACCGCAAAACTTTCTGAGCGATCTTACCCGGCGCATCAATGACTATATCCAAAGGTCAATCGCGGTTGACCATCCGGGAAAAACTTCTCAGGTAAGTGTTAGTCTGGGCATGTCTATCTACAGCCAAGATGCCCAGGATAGGGATGAACTACAGCACCATGCGGATATGGCGATGTATCACGCGAAAAGGAATGCGGTTATAGTTAATGGTAAAGAACTTCATTTTCAGGTGTATGATTCGACTAGGAGTTATGATTAGTTTAGATAATTCACAAATTCATTTCTTCTTCGCCATCTTTTCAATTTCGTTTGAAGTCGTTGCCTGCTCGGCTTTCTTGTCGTCGCGGAAATGTACAAAACGGGGAAAGCGTAAGGCTAATCCAGTTGCACAGGTATGATACGGGCTTTTGGTTATTTCAGCTGCCAATACCTCAATGACTATCTTGGGCTCAAACCAGATATTGGGCTCCATTTCTTTTTTAATGACTACCCGGGCGGGCTTCTTGTCAGTTTTATATTTTGCTAATTTCTTGGGCAGTTCTTCCAGCAATTCATCGGTTAAACCCGTTCCTACCTTACATACTGTTTCAAAGAGATTTTCTTTCTCATTATACGAAGCGCATAAGACGGCGCCGTACTTTCCAGATCGATTTCCCTGGCCATGATAGGCGCCAATGATGACTAAATCAAAGGTATCGCTCAGGTCTTTGGCGTACTCTTTCTTCCATTTAATCCAGTTCCAGCCACGAGTTCCAGCCTGATAGACGGAATCCTCCGCTCGGGATTTGATAATCATTCCTTCATAGCCTGATTGGAGCATCTTTTGGAAAAATTCATTCATCTCTTCAATGTCATCAGTTATTTTTCGATCGGTTAAGGAAAGGTGTTTTCCTACCTGAATTATTTTTTCTAGTTGTGCTGAGCGCTGGTAGTAGGGAACATCCAGATATGATTTTCCATTGAGGTAGAGAAGGTCAAATACTTTTAACTGCACGGGAATTTTTTCACGAAATTCTTTGATATCGTATTTTCGGCGCCGTTGCATCAGGGTTTGAAAAGGTAAAGGTTTACCTTGGGCATCGATGGCAATGACTTCTCCCTCGAGTACAAATTCTTTGGCATCGATCTGTTTTTCCAAATATTCTACTAAATCGGGAAATTGGTCGGTAATGGTATCCAGGTTGCGGGAGAATAAGGTTATTTTTCCTTTCTTATCTTTATGGGCTTGAATCCGCTCGCCATCGTATTTTGCTTCCACCGTTACTTTTCCGGGCATTTTCTTGGCAACTTCCTCTAACTCTTCGATGCGCTGGGCGAGCATCATCTTGATGGGAGTTCCTACATGAATATCTATTTTATCAATGCCTTTGAGGCCATCTTTAATCAGGGTTTGCGCAATAATTCCTAAATCTGGACAAATGTTGTACCTGGCTTCAAGCAGTTCTTTGTTTTTCTTATCACTGGTGAAGGCAATAGCGAGGGCATCGAGCACGGTCATGTCACCCACACCCATTCGCAACGTTCCTAAGGTAATTTTGATGATATACTTGGCTCCGGCAGGGGTTGATTTTTGGAGTAAGGAAGCCAAAATATTCATCTTGGTATCCTGCGAACCCGTTCCGGTAGAAGAAGCAATTTTATGAAGTTTCTCAAATAATTCATGAATGGTTACTTTACCCAAAGGAACCAGGGTTTGGGGCTTTTTCTGGAGCACTTTTTCAGCGGTCAATCCAGCATCACCCGTTTCATGCATGATCTTAGTGACTTTTGACAGATCAGTTCCTCCAGCAGTGGCGATGGCTTTCAAGACAGATTTATCAGCCATGCCCATGACGATGCCTTCATAGGGGGAGGCAATCTGGCCTAAAGTGAGATAGGAGATGATAGGAACATCTTCTGGAGGGACTCTCTTCAAGAAATCGGCCAGAATTTCACGCATGCTGTTGCCGGACGATATTTTCTCCAGCTCTTCATACAGCTCCACTAGCTTTTGAAAATCCATACTTGAGACGTAGCCTTGGAGTTAATAAAGATTACTCCTAGGGGTAGTTTATAATTAATCATCCTAGAATCTAATCAGAAAGCTTACTCGGCTTGGATTTTACGCTTGCGTTTGGCCTTCTTGAGCTTCTTGCGCTGCCATTTCCAGCGCATCTGCTTCTTTTTTTTCCATCGGCGTGAGCTTCTTTTCATCTGAGTCGGTAGAGAAGTGACCTTTTTATAAATCTTTCTGTGATGTTTATTTCTTTCTCATCAAAAATAAGTACAATCCTAATAATCCTAAAATAAGCCCACCTAAAATATAGAGGGTGGTTTCTTTTTGAGTTAGTTCGCTGGAACTATCAGAATCGTCAGCCGTCGCATGCCCGCTGATTGATTCACGAAAGGGGTCCAGGCTGGAGAGATAGCCAAACACCACTAATAGGAAGAGCATCGTAAATAAGACTCCTTTTTCTAAGGTAAGGGGAATAGTTTTGAATTGTTTCATGCAATAGGTAACAATATTACTGAAATTTATAAACTTTCTCACTCTTCCATATCGTCATCGCTTCTTCGCAGGAAGAAGTAGAGCAGAAAGAGAACGACGGTGAGTATTACAATCCCAAAAATAATGAATTCCTTGGTTCCTAGCTGAGGAGGTATTAATTTTCCGAACCAGCTTTTCTCTAATTCAGAACTCCCGGTGATGGCAAAATAAGAGAGGTAATCTACTTTGGCCTGATAGAGAACTGAGTCGTTTTCTTCTTGAATCAAGGTGGTTTCCAGCGGCTGCCATAAGGAATTCTTATATCCATGCAGGGTAACACTCTCGGTTAAATAATGATTTTCCGACAACCAGGATTTAGGAACTTTAAATTCGATGAGCAAGCCTTCAATATCTTTTGGATCAACCTCGGCGGTAATCTGCAAATATTGGTAAGTGTTTTTTAAGGCAGGAAGCTCGGCTGGTTTTTCTTGATAGGAGAGGACGGTGAAGGAAATCTCTTTTTCAATATTAGCATCTACTTTAACAGTGGTAAAGGCAATCTTAGAGTCACCGACGGTGATGGTGCTGGACTTACCCCTGAAAAGGCTGACCAGCTGGGTGTACGAGGTGGAAAGGGATGCTGCCGGCGTTCCTGCTGCTCCTGATTCTCCGGTTAATGCGGATGAGCCGCTCTCAGCAGATGCGGAAGCGCTCTCACTTTCGACCGGGGTTGATGAGGCTTCGGCTGAACTCACACCACTGCTTCCTCCTCCGCCACCGCCTCCAGAACCGCCACCGGCACTGCTGCTGGAACTGTCGCTGCTTCCGCTGCTGGCAGCTGCGGTGGTGAAATTGTACGTTCCGTTGGTATTGCAATTATTAACGCCATCACAGGAGGTGACATTAAAATAATACAGCGTGGAGGCACTCAAACTGCTGAGAGTGATACTTTGCGAGGTTTTGACGGAAGCGCTGCTGCTGTTACTTCCTAAGGAAAGTGTCGTCCCATACTTGACTGTGGCATTGGCGGTTTCTGAAGTAGTCCAGGTGATGGTAGCGGCAGTGGAAGTGGGAGTTCCTGAACTGACACTGGACATGATGGGGGAATGAGTGTCAACAGTAAAGGTAAAGTTGGCGGAAGCATAGGCCATATTGGAATTAGCATTGGAGGCAAAACAATTCCAGCGATAGGTGCCGTCAAGGATGGTCTTGCTGAAGGTAGTTTCATTGCTGGTGCCGTTAAGGGCAGTGGTCTGGTTGGCATGCCAGCCGGAACTCCAGTTGCCGTAGAGCGTGGCATTGGCTAACTGATAATTGTCTTGAGCAGAACAGTTAAAAATTATACTTGCACTGGAAAAATTCTTATTGGCAACCGGACTATTGAGGGTTACAATCGGAGTGCTGATGGCTGCGGTGAAGCTCCTGGTTTCAGTATTATTCCTGTTTCCTAGCGTGTCATTGGCGATTACGGTGACGAGGTGAGAACCATCAGCTAAGGTAGAAACGTTATAACTAGCCACCCAATATCCCGATTGATTGACGGCAGTAANNAGAAGCGTATCCCGAAGGGTGACATTAAAGGTTTGATTGCTAGAGAGGAAGTTAAATTCCTGTGCCGCGCTGGGGCTGTTGAAAAAAACCGTCGGCGGAGTGTTATCAACGATGAAAGCTATCGTCTCAGAATTATTGATATTTGCTACCGTATCGTTAACCAAGAGGGTAACGGTATGTGAGCCATCAGCTAAAGCGGAAACATTATAACTGGCAATCCAATATCCTGATTGATTGACGGCAGTAATATTAAAATTCGCTCCACTGGCATTATCAAAACTAAGGACTACTGATTGAACAGCCAGGGTGGTATCTCTTACAGTGACATTAAAGGTCTGATTACTAGAGGTGAGGGTAAAATTACGATTGGGTAAAGGGGTGTTAATAGTGACGGAAGGTGGGGTGCGATCTACTCGGAATTCAATGAACTCGCTGTTATTCACCCGGCCGGCAGTGTCGTTGGCAAAGACCGTCAAAGTATGCACTCCTTCCTGCAGGCGGGAAAGGTCTAGGCTATAATTCCAATTTCCGCTTCGATTGGTGGGAGTAACATTAAATGCTACCCCGGAAGCGTTATTGAAACTAAACAGCACCTGGTCAATATTTGTTTCCAGAACCGTGGCATTAAATTGCTGAGTCCCGGAACTAAAATTACTCCCATTCACGGGATTAGAGATGGTTACCAAGGGAAAAGAAACATCAATGGTAAGTGTTCGGGCTGAACTCGTGCTGGGTGTGTTGATGGTATCATTGCCATATATCCTATAGGTGTCAGTTCCAGTTACTAGATGAGTGATAGTCAGAATAAAATTAGTGGTATTCTGCGAAGTCATAGAGATATTTCGCACGGTGCCGTTGCTGTAACTCCATTCCAGAATTCCATCGGTGATATTGGCATCNNGCAATATGGGGAGCAGCCATGGAGGTGCCGCTCTTGGACCCAAAATTAGAACTCAATATCGTAGAGGTAATGGAAGAGCCCGGCGCGAGTAGATCTAAATTGGGACCTGAATTGTATCCGGAAATGGCATCGGCTTTCGTTACCGACCCCACTGAGGTGACGTTGACTCCGCAAGAAGGGGATACAATACCGGAGGTATTGCCGGAATTGCCGGAGGAAGCATCAACAAAAATGCCGTAGGCAGCAGCTTCACTGGCTTGCGCTGCTGTTCCGGAGGTGTCATCACTGTCACAGGCACTGGTATAGATAATTTCGTCCCCATTGCCATCAGTAACCCCCAGGCTCATGGTGATAATGGAAATATTGAATTTTGAGCGATTGTTAATACACCAGTCAATAGCGGAGATAACATTGGCCGTCGTTCCTGCTCCGGCATCAGTAAATACTTTCAAGGCGACAATTTTTGCTCCCGGCGCAACTCCCCGATAAGTGGAATCGTTGGAAGCGGCAATACCAGCAATATGAGTTCCGTGGCTGTTCCGGTCCATGGGATCAGTATCGCTATTGCCATAATCATAGCCCCCAATTACTTTGGAACAGGTGCCATCAGCAAAAGTGTCATTAGTGCATCCGCCTAAGGCTGGATGGGAATAGTTCACTCCGGTGTCAATCACACAAATGGTCTCGCTTACACCGGTAATATTATATCCGACTGCTGAAAGATTCCAGGCTTTATTGGCATTTATCTGCGGGACAGAGCCATCCAATAATAATTTAATGGGCTTCACCGGAAGGATTTTTTCCACTTGGTCTGAATCGAGCAGTTTTTCCAGCCCTTCTTCAGTAATATTGCCTGTAAAACCATTGATAGTGGAAAATTGATGAGTCAATTCCAGGTCAAATTTTTTATTTTTTCTGGTTTTGGTTTCATTTTCAACATAGAGGTCTGATAATACTTCTGCCCTTACTTTAGTAATCATGGCTTTATGCTGTTCTTCGGAAAGCTGGCGGACACCGCGGGGCAAGGGGTCATCTTTCAAAAGCACAATGACCGGAACTTCAGCATGATCCTCGAGACTCTGAATGATTTCTTTATCTGCTACTTCTTCCGCCAGCACTCCTACCGGCAGAAGCATTGATACCATCACTAAAAATATTAACCAACGATGTTTCATGTTACATAAGCATAATATTATTTTCTTTCTGAAGGAGCAAGGAGCTTATTCCTTGGCCAATATGGAATGAAAAGTCATTGAATACGCCTGACAACAGTTGCAGGATACCACTCTGCTGCTGATAGTGAATATAGCTTATTTCCTTCAAGCCATAGGTCTCTTGAAGGTATTGTTCAACAGTATCTTTATCGCCAAGCTGATCTACTAACCCCGCATCCAAGGCTTCAATTCCCAGATAAAATTCTCCGGTGGCTAATTCCCGCACTTTGCTTTCCGGCAGGTTGCGGTTAGCAGCAATTTCTTGGATGAAGAAGGTATGAATCTTGTCGAGCTTGCCTTGGAGGAGAACTCGTTCATTATCATCGAGTTGTTTCAGGGGAGTGCCGATGTCTTTATACTTTCCGGCAACCATCCGCTGGTAGGTTATCCCATACTCATCCATCAGTTCGCTGAATTCTAGATAGGATGAAACTACTCCGATACTGCCGGTAATGGACATTTTGTTGGCAACAATATGGTCAGTGGCAGAGGCAATCCAGTACCCACCTGAAGCTCCTACTTCACGAATCAAGGCGATGACTGGCTTGGATGATTTCTTCACGGAGGTGGCAATTTCATCGGATGCTACTGCCGAACCTCCAGGAGAGTTGATTTCCAGAACTATTGCTTTTACGGAAGGATTATCTTCAGCTTCTTGGATGAACTGGACAATGGTTGAGGAAGAGACAGTCGCGCTTCCGAGGTAACTCTGCCCATCACCAGTAATGACGCCGTCAATAGGGATGAGAGCGACGTTGCCAAATTGAGAGCCATCAAAGAATAGAAAAGCCAATGGTACAATAATAAAAAGAACTATCAGAACAGCAGCAATAGTGAGAAGAATAGGCTTAGCCCTACTGCTGGTCTCCACCACTTTTTTCATACTTTAGAGAAAGGAACTGCCTTTATAAATGTTTTTGCGCAGTC
>DUFZ01000001.1 GCA_013331635.1 Candidatus Woesearchaeota archaeon
TTGAATGAAGATTGAAATTATCAGAAAAATTTCAAAAAGTTTGAATCAGCTTTTCATCAAAGAGTAGCAATATATAAAGATATGAAAACGTGGTCAGAAGGATTAAAAAGAAAAGAGTCATTTGTGATTAAATTTTAGTAAATTTTAAAGGAGAGTAATATGACTACTGTAAAGGAGAAAAACTTAGATGTCACTAATTAGCGAGGCTGAAGCGCGGAAGCTCTGGCAGGATGCTCTCGAAAAAAAGTGTTGGCACGAACGGAAGATTCGTTTCGTAATGTTTGATTGGCGTCCGGAGATGGGCAAGATTAGTTACCGTCCTGCTCCTGCCTGGCCGACGGTCGCAAACGGTGAGAACAAAGCAGACCGCGCAACCTTTCTCAACTTGGTCGAGCGAATCCTAAGGCAAGGTGACCGGTTTAGCTCCTTGGGTAGTGTTCCACGAGTTGGTATTCGACCCGAAATTGAGTTGGCTCCCCACCCAATCGATGAACAGACAATTCGGCAGGCCATCCTTGAAACGATGAATGCGATACAACCCGGAGCCGTCAACCAAGAGCAGATTTTGCGGTCGGCGCTCGTCTCACACTTACCCACCCAGTTTCGTGAGGCCATTGGAACACGTTTCTCCGCATTTCATCCTGAGTTACCAACTCCTTCAGACACATACACACGAACCGGAGATCGCCAGATGCGAGCCCGATACGACATTGGTTTTGGACATCCGCGACAAGCTGCGGCTATTGTTGGTGTGATGGAGCTAAAAGCAATCAAGGGATCCGTGGCCGCGTTGATACGGTCAGACAGAGTGGACGAATCAAGTGAGAACGGAGATGTGGAGCCGGTTGACCGGGACTTCTTGCGCGACGATCTTGAAAAGTTACTAGATCCTAGGCTCCCCGGTTCCGCGATGAGGGTTTCTTGGGTTGTGGCAGGGACAAGAAGNNGTTCAGCGAACACTTGTGCGTTTAGTTCGCGCTGAAGCCCGTCAAGAACTTGATCACCAGACAGGCTGGTTGAAATGGGCTTGGGCCAATCCCGATATCGTGTTGCACCTAGCCTGGTATCATCCGCATGCGGCGGAGTCAGACGCGTTCGAGTCGGTTTGGTCCGACCTGAATACATGCCACCTATGATAGTTCGTTGCGGGGCCGACCAAAGAATGATGAAAGGGCCTCGGTCCGGAGCCGAGGCCCTCGAAGCAGGAGAGTTCAAAAAGGCACTTCTTCCGGCTGAGAATCAGCCGGAGTGTTATCACGTGTTTGCGNNCATCATATAACTCAGCAAGGGAATCGGCGTTTGCAGACATTCTTCTGCGATGAAGATTATGAGGTATACATAGACTTGATGTGTCCCTATGTGGAAGTTGTCACCTGCTGGTGCGAGGACGTAAAGGTCGAGAACGAGCATAAGAACGGGACGAACCACTACTGCGAGGTCTGCCACGTGATGGTGTACCTCTGCCAGCGGTGCGGAGCGTAGCTTTGTGGCAATTGTATTGAGATACACAACTGCTCGGAAGATGAGGAGGAGGAAGAGGAGTGAGGGATTGTTTAAACAGGTGAAGAAAAATTATATATCTAAGGTTAAGACCGTGGAGAATTAAAAGCTAGGAGGCGAATGATCTTGTCCGAAAAATGCATTCTTTGTAATTCAGAAGTATCTGACCACCAGACGTATATGAACAATAAGAAGAGATTTGTCCGAACCACCCGATACCAAGGGATAATCGATGTGTTGCTTGATACGAAGATGTTCTCAAGTGTCCATTTCGATCATGATACGGAATTGTCCAATCCCTATAGGGAAATTGCTTATCATTTGCGAAGCGCTCTGCAAAAGGAATCTGGAAAAGGACGCGGTAAGCATTGTAAATGGCCCGATATTGTCGGAATAAAAGGTGATATTTGCGATATTATCATCGAAGAAGAGCGGCATCCAAATGGATTGAAGATCAGAAAAAATCTCGACATCATTACACAATGTAACTATCTTTGGACTAATGGTCGAACATATAATCTGAATAACCCGACATTATTCATATTGATCGATGATACTACCGAAGATCCCACTTCGGTCAAGGAAAAGATTGGATACTTTTCAAAGGCAATCGTGTGCATGAAAAATGATTTTCCGGAAATGTTTGAGAGATACTATATACGAAATGAAGGAACGATTACTATGAATAAGATAGACGAAACAACCAAAGCTGGTGGGAAATCGCAGATGGATGAAGACGCCGAAGATGTCCTAAATTTTGTTGGAACGAAGATTCCGGGGGAAATTGTTCGTGAAGCAAGACGTCTCGGGTGTAATGACACCAGATTCATCTATAAGAATAATGAGTATGGTCCTAAAGGAATGCCTTGTGCAAGCATCGGTGCGAAGCCAACACCATTTAGAAATGAACGGAACATGGAACAGTCGAAAGTCCAGTTAAGTGATGGTTACGTAGTGTTTCGATCACCTTCGTCTAAGGATTAATAGAAGTAACGATTTGAATAATACGGCCTTAATTTGAGTCGTGTAAATAATTTGTTTAACTCGCATTTCTTTTCAGCATCTCTAAAAGGTTATAAATCTTAACAATGAGCGGAACTGTTTTACCTCAAAACATTTTAATCTCAGAATTATCTAAGATTAATCAGGCATACCCTCGTATCGAGAAAGTACTTATTGTTCCAGATTATCAAACTGGCCACCAAATACTGGAGTATGTTGTCCGTTCCGGTGTCTCGTGGATAAATTTCACGATTGCTACGCCTACTTCGTTAGCGATTGATCTCGTTGAAGATGAAATAATTTCCAATAATCTTGAGTTGCTGTCTGCTGATATAAACCTGATTGTTGTGGATACTATATTTAATTCTTTATCTTCTTCACAGGTACTTACCTATTTCGAAAAACATCCTGTTAACAAAGGCATGATCGAAGCGTTAGTTCGTTCGATCAGCGATTTGCGTATATGCGGTATTTCTTCAAAAAACATACAACAGCATAGTTTTGTTTCCCCTAAAAAGGCGAATGATTTGACCTTGTTGCTCGCTGAATACGAAAAGGTACTCAAAAAACAGAAATTTATTGATACCGCAGAATTATTAAACATGGCGTTAGAGCGCGTTAGCACTGTGACCGACAAAGAAAAGAAGTTTGTTGTGCCTCATAGATTTTATCTGCGCGGAATAGTGCGTACGTTTGTAGAAAAGATTGCATCTGAAAATATGATCGTTGTGGCAGAGGATTCCGCAATTGGACTTGTTGAACCTTCTGATGCGTGGACGGTAAAAGAGAAAGCAGAAAATCTAAACGCATATTCAGATAGCCAGAGGCTGAAGTGGCTTTTCGATCATGATAATCCTCCAAAGGCCTTTCATGATTCTAGCATTGAAATATTCAGTGCAGTTGGCGAGCGGAATGAAATAAGAGAAGTACTCAGACGCATTGCAAAAGAGAAGATAAAGGTAGACGAAACAGAACTTATTTATACTGATTCAGGAAAGTATTTAGATTTGATTTACTTTCTATGCGAAAAGTTAGGTATTCCGGCAACTTTTTCCAATGGAATATCGTTCAACATAACCCGTGCCGGCAGGGCGCTTATGAACTTTCTTTTTTGGATAAAAGAAGATTTCCGCGAGATACATTTAAGACGAATTCTTGACTCAGGAACGCTCAAGATAAAAAGCGAAGACGAAGATAACTCTGAAAGTGTTTTTGCATTAGGACATCTGTTAAGGATCTCAGGTGTTGGATGGGGAAGGGAAAGACACAGCCAAATTCTGTCACAGAAAATTGAGGAGTCAAAAAAATACAGACATGAAGCAGATGATGATGAACTAAAGGGAGGGAATTACTACACGCGGGAGAGAAAGATAAAAAGCTATGAGCGTTTATTAAATATTTGCACCTCTTTGCTGACCCTGATACCTAATAATGACGAAGAAGGAAAAATTAATTTCTCTAAATTATGTGCTGGTTTATTAGAATTTCTTAATAAGTATGTAAAAATACTCGATGAATATGATGCTTTTTTCGTAGCACGTGCAAAAGAAATATTCTCTCAGTTAGGCACGTATTTACAAGAAGAT
Source organism: Candidatus Woesearchaeota archaeon (assembly GCA_013331635.1). Classification (GTDB taxonomy): domain Archaea; phylum Nanobdellota; class Nanobdellia; order Woesearchaeales; family GW2011-AR9; genus GW2011-AR9; species GW2011-AR9 sp10194u. Next base: position 4,089 of record DUFZ01000001.1, read on the forward strand.
ATGGCTTTTGAAGAGGCGCTAGGAAAACTAATTACTATAATTTCGAATATAAGAATTAAACCTTCCGTACCGAAGCCCGGCTGTTTGCATGTAGCACACTATAAAAGCGGCGCCCGCTCAGGCAGAACACATACTTTCATAGTAGGACTAGATGAAGGCAAATTCCCGGAAAGAGTAATGCAGGATCCGGTGCTTTTGGATGAAGAGAGGAAAAACCTTCATTCAGAACTCGAACTTTCTCAAGAAAAGCTTCACAAAAATGTCTATGAGATGGCCGCCCTTATTGCAAGTTTGCGGGGAAAAGTAAGATTTAGTTATTCGACATATGATGCCAGAGAGGAGAGAAAAACATTTCCGTCATCGTTACTGCTCCAGGTGTTTCGTATAAAAGAAGGCAACCCCAATGCTGATTATAATGAAATGCAGTTGGCTCTGAGCCAGCCCGTTGCCTTTAGTGGAACAGGAGTAAACCTTGATCAGACTGATTGGTGGCTTAACAAGTTGGTTGATGGTGTGTCTTTAAAGGATGGTATGGGAATTGTGAAAGAGTATTTTCCCGGTTTGAAAGAAGGGTTATTTGCTGCAGAAAGGAGGGCATCGGATGATTTCAGCGAGTACGACGGCAAGGTTACAGTTAAAGGATCAGATGTTGACCCAAGGGAAAATAAAAATTTAGTTATGTCCTGTTCGATGATTGAAATGATTGCCAGGTGTCCCTTTGCATATTTTTTAAAGCACCTTTTGTTGATTTATAAGCCAGAAGAAGTGGAAAAAGACATGACTCTTTGGCTCAGTCCGGCACAAAGAGGCACGTTACTACACGAAGTATTCAAACTTTATGCCGAACAGATGTGCAAGGAAAGCAAATCAATAGGTTTCGATAAACAAAAGAAGGTTGTTTTAGACATTTTGGATAAGACTGTTCAGGAATTTAAGGAAGAAATCCCTCCCCCTAGCGATGTTGTATTTCAGAGTGAATTTACACAGCTAAAACGCGATGCAGAGGTTTTTCTGAAAATAAACGAGAGATTGGAAACAAGCCCGGTGATGTGGGAAGTTTCGTTTGGTGATAATGATGAAACGAGAGCGAGCATTTCCCTGGGAGATGGCACTAAAATATCTTTGCGCGGAAGGATTGACAGGATCGACAAGGCCAGGGAATCAGAATACCACGTGTGGGACTATAAAACGGGCAGTTCTTTTGGGTTTGACGAAAAGCATTACATTAATGGCGGCACTCAGATTCAGCACATTTTATATGCAGAAGCAGCCGTGAAAATCCTGCAATCAGTTGATAAGAATGCAAAGGTAACCCGGTCGGGGTACATTCTACCAACGGAACGTGGAACAAAAGACGGAAAAGGTGGTATTCTTCAAAAGGACGTTGCTTTGAAAGTAAAAGGGCAAGAAGCCCTTCGAATCATATTTGATATTGTTAAAAGCGGTACATTTATGCGCAATGTCAAAAATGAGGGTTGCAACCTTTGTGATTATAGTGAAATTTGTGATGGTGAAAGCAGCCAAAATCAAATAAAGCAAAAACTGGGTAATGAGAAAAATACAAAACTGCAGCTTTGGATAAGGCTTAAAGAATATGAATAAACCCATCCCTGACCAAAAACAAAGAGATTTGATTGCTCATGAACTCGAAACAAGCTTTTTTGTAGAAGCTGGGGCAGGTTCGGGCAAGACCCATAGTTTGGTGGATAGAATGGTAGGTATTATACGTCGCGGTTACGCTGGAATTGAGAATGTTATAGCAGTCACTTTTACCCGTAAAGCAGCAGCGGAATTACGCGAGCGATTTCAGATCAGGCTAGAAGAATTGCTGAAGAGTCATGATACAACCGATGCTGAAAAGAAATATATAAATCAAGCATTGCTGCGCTTTGAATCTGCTTCAATAAGTACAATGCATACATTTTGCGCAAAAATTCTCAAAGAAAGACCGGTAGAGGCTGGAATTGACCCTGATTTTGAAGAAATTGAAGAGACCGAGGATTTCATGTTTGCTGAACAGGTATGGTGCCAGTATATCGAGAATCAGGGGCTCGAAGGGAATCAGGCAATAGGCTGGCTTCAGGATCATGGTATAGACTACAAGTCACTCAAAGATATATACGTGAAATTGGTGTGCTATCCGGACATCCGGGTATTTACCCAATCTGTGCCTCGGCCTGATTTCCAGTTAGCAAAAAAAAGAATAAAAGAGTTTCTTGTATTGCTAGGAAAGGACATACCCAAAGTTATGCCTAATGGAGGTTGGGATGATTTGCAGAGTATTGTTAGAAGTGGATTAAAGCTAATTGATTTAGGTTATTTGGAAGAAGAAAGGCTTTTTGTCAATCTTTTGACCCTCTTAACTAAAAAAATCAAAGTAACGCAAAAGAAATGGCGGGATACAAATCTGGCGAAAACATGTGAAGCCGAGGCGCAGCAATTCCAAAGCGAGACAGTTGTGCCTGCACTACGGCAATGGCGGGAATACCTGCATAAGCCCCTGGTTGATTTTGCTCTTGATGGGGTCAAATATTATGAAGAATGGAGAAAGGAAAGGTCTGTTCTTAACTTTCAGGATTTATTAATGAAAAGTGCAACTCTTCTGCGTAATAATGCGGAGGTAAGGGCTTATTATAAGAAAAATATCAAATTTCTTTTGGTTGATGAATTTCAAGATACAGACCCTATTCAAGCCGAAATTGTTATGCTTCTTACAGGAGAAGATAATTCGATTGATGATTGGCACAAGGTAAGACCTAAACCTGGCACTCTTTTTTTGGTAGGCGATCCTAAACAAAGCATCTACAGATTCCGCAGGGCAGATATTGATATTTATAATAAGGTAAAGAGCATTTTCAAAGACGGGGCTGGAAAGGTTATTGAACTAACCTCAAATTTTCGGTCGCTTGAGCACATTACCGGTTTAACAAATACAGTCTTCAAAAATATTTTCCCCGAAAAGGATTCACAATATCAAGCGAAGTTTACCCCGCTGGTAAACATACGGGGGCTTTCAGCAAAACATTCTCATGGAATATACAAAATTCTTCTCCCTGAAGTAGAGAGAAACCGCAGGGAACCGCTCGTTCGGGAAGAGGCGCGCAGTATCTCATCATGGATTTATAATGCTATCAATGGAAACCTTAAGCTTGAAAGAACAGAAAAAGAGGTGCGGGCTGGAGAAACAGAAGATGCAAAGCCGGGCGATTTTATGATTATCACAAAGAAAAAGGATATGCTTTCATGGTATGCCCGCGCTTTAGAAGAATTGGGTATTCCGTACGAAATGTCCGGAGGAGATAGTTTTGCAAATTCCGCAGAGTTAAATGAAATATATAAAGTGCTTAAGGCTGTTGCAGACCCAAAAGACCCTGTAGTGTTAGTAGCTGCTTTAAGAGGATTATTTTTTGGAATTAGCGACAACGATCTTTATCAGTTTGTTAAACAAGGTGGAAGAATTTATGTCTATAGCAAAGTAGAAAATGGTCCTGCTAATATTAAAAATGCCTTTGAAAGGATAAAAAAATATTGCGATATAGTTGCTCGCAACTCACCGGTAACGGCTCTCGAAATAATTATTGAGCACTTGGGTATTATTCCTCTTGCCATTTCAGGAAAAATGGGGTCTAGTAGAGCAGGAAATATACTGAAGGCGCTAGAACTCTTAAGGGAATTACGGTCGGATATGACGGGAACTTTTCCTGAAATAGTTGAATACTTGAAAGAATTGTTGGTTACCGAAGGAATTGAGGAAATGGGCCTTTTCCCTGGCACAGGTAAGTCAGTGAGAATAATGAATTTACACAAAGCAAAAGGTCTTGAAGCACCGGTAATTATTTTAGCCGATCCGTTGGGTGTGGCAAAAGATCATGAACCACAGCTTCATGTAAAACGTACTTCAGAAAGTTCTGTTGGATACTTCTTGGTTACGAAGTCAAAAGGCGAATATAGTTATGAGGTTGTTGCAGAACCAAAAGAGTGGGAACGATATGGGGGTGACGAAACACTGTATGATAAAGAGGAGGCAAACAGACTGGATTACGTAGCTGTAACTCGTGCAAAGAATATTCTCGTAATAAGCGTTTATGAAGAAGGTGAGAAGAAAAAGGCCTGGGAATCGCTTTATCCCTATTTACAAGATAAACCCGAATTAAAAATTGATTCTTTCCCTACTCCAAAGCCAAGAGAGATTTTTACTATATCCAAAAAAAGATTGACCAAAGAACAGACAAATATCACAGATACTATTTCTCTGATGAATGAACCCACATATCAAGTAGCTACAGTAACTGAGTTAATAGACAAAAAAGATATTTTTAAGGGTGATGCTGCTCAGGGGGCAAGCTGGGGGAGGATTATCCACAAAGCCCTCGAAGCTTGTGGCAGAGGCAAGAGAGACAAACTTGAAATACTCGCAAAGAATTGGCTCATTGATGAAGGAAGGCCGTCCGATGACCTGCACAAAATAATTTCGCTGGTTGATGGCATTATAAAAAGCGAAATGTGGCAAAGAGTATTACGAGCTGAAGAGAAATATTTTGAAATACCATTCTCCAGCCCAAGTGACAACGGAATTGTCTATGGTATCATAGATTTGATATTCAAAGAACCTGATGGTTGGGTAATTGTTGATTATAAAACAGACAATTTTGAAACTAACGTAGCAAAGAAAGAGGCTTACGAAAGGCAACTGGAAATGTATGCCGGGTACTGGGGAAAGATCACCCAGGGTAAAGTGAAAGAAAAGAAACTTTGCAGGGTTGCTGGCGTATTTGAACCTCCTGCCTCCTGAGTGTAAGCCGAGATTATCTGCTGTATTCATAGTTTGATCTATCCTGGAGGATAATAAACAATGTTGGTAACTATAAATAATTTAATTGAGAAGTATAATGCTCTGTTTGAGTTGTTGCTTGAACGAAAAGAACAAGTTATAAAATTCAAGGAATTTATAGAAAAGGAGACTTGTTGGTTAACGGCTCCGGCTTCTACCAGATTTCACCTCAATATTGAAAAGGGCTTATTACTACATTCCGTTCATGTTACATACACGGCATTAGAGATAAAGAATCTCCTTGCAAAAGACATCACCGATGAATCGGTTGTTATTGCAGCA
>DUFZ01000023.1 GCA_013331635.1 Candidatus Woesearchaeota archaeon
GAAATAGTTTCGGGATAACACACTAAGCACCCAAAACGAAATATTTAAAAACAACCCCTGCTTTTCTCTGGGAATAAGAGAGGATGGATGAGAAATCTTTCTCGGAGTTTATTATGGAAGAACAACTGAAAACGGGAACAACTACAGTAGGAATAGCCTGTAAGGATGGTATTGTACTTGCGGCAGATAAGCGGGCGACTGCCGGGAACTTAGTCGTAGACAAGCGTGCTGAAAAAGTCCATATCCTTAATGATGATTTTGCGGTTACTATCGCCGGCAATGTATCAGATGCGCAGTATCTTATCAAGCTCATTCGGGCGGAACTTAAATTAAAAGAAGTTCGCACCCATAAGAGGACCAGCGCGAAAGAAGCGGCCAATTTGTTGGGGGGTTTGCTTTTCACGAACATACGGCGAATGAGTATGCTTCCGGGCATTTGCCATTTCCTGCTGGGAGCTAAGGATGATTCCGGTGCCTATCTCTATGACCTCTTCCCGGATGGGAGTGTTACTAAGATAAGGGATTATGTCTCCTCTGGTTCAGGATCAGTGTTTGCCTACGGTGTACTGGAAACTCAGTACCGTGCTGATATGACTACCACTGAAGGAGTCAAAGTTGCCATTAAAGCTATCAATACAGCGTTACAACGTGACACCTATACCGGAAATGGAATAGATGTCATTGTTGTTACCGATAAAGAAATTAAGCGAGTACTTCAGAAGGAATTAGAAATTAGCCTGTAAAGCTATTCTTGCCTTTCCTTTTGGAGGTACTTTAAGAGATTTTTGAGATGTACTCATAGTTCAAGCGTCCGGAACGTTGAGTATGTTTTACAAAATTGAGGTAACTATCACTATGCCAGATATATTAAAAGAAATAATAAAAGTGCTTCCGGAAGGGAAAATCTCCGATGCTACTTTTGAAGGGGCTAATATTGTCCTCTATACCAAAGATAAAGAGTACTTTCTGGATAATCAAGGGACTATCAAATTGGCGGTGCAGGAATTTAAGAAGCGCATTGAATTACGCCCGGATCCCAGTGTTTGCCTGGAAGTAGCTAAAGCTGAGAAAGTAATCAAAAGCATTATCCCGGAAGAGGCAGGAATAGATGAGATTATTTTTGACCCCCCCCGATCCCAGGTAATTATCCATGCCAGTAAACCAGGGATGGTTATCGGGAAACAAGGTGAGATTCTTCATGATATCAAGGCTAAAACCTTTTGGGTTCCTTTCATTAAGCGCATGCCCCCGCTTCGTTCCAAACTCATCGAAAGCATCCGTTCAGTACTGTATGAGCATGCTGATGAACGAAAAAAGTTTCTTGATCAAACCGGGCATAGGATTTATGATGGATGGATGAGGGAAAAGAAACATGAATGGATCCGCATTTCCTTTCTGGGAGCAGCGCGGCAAGTCGGGCGTACCTGCTTTTTACTGCAGACTCCGGAATCTCGAGTCGTCATTGACTGTGGAATCGACCCGGCTGAAGATGGAGCGGAAACGTACCCTTATCTTGACGCGCCGGAATTTAATATCAGCGAAATTGATGCCGTGGTGGTAACCCACTCGCATTTGGATCATTCAGGGTTAGTGCCTTATTTGTTCAAATATGGCTATCGCGGGCCGATTTATTGTACTGCTCCTACCAGGGATATCATGGCTCTGCTGCAATTGGATATGGTTAAAATCCAGCGTTCGGAAGGAAAAGAGCCCATTTATACCAGTGAGGAAGTTCGCCAGATGGTGCTCCACACTATCTGCCTAGATTATGATGAAGTCAGTGATATTACCCCGGACATTCGATTGACCTTATACAATGCCGGGCATATGCTGGGCAGTTCCCTGGTCCATTTCAATATTGGGAATGGATTGCATAATCTCTGCTATACCGGAGATATTAAATACGCCCGAACCAATGTCTTGGAGCCAGCCAACACCCAGTTTCCGAGAGTAGAAACTTTGATTATCGAATCCACCTATGGCGGAAAAGATAATACCATGGCCGAAAACGAAGCTGATGACTATATGGTGGATGTGGTTACCAAGACCTTTGCCCGAGGCGGAAAAGTGCTTATGCCTGTTTTAGGTTCCGGAAGGGCTCAGGAAGCGATGATTATCGTAGAACGAATCATGCGGGAAGGTAAAATACCTACTTGCCCTATTTACATTGATGGTATGCTCTGGGACATCAGTGCCATCCATACTGCTTATCCGGAATTCATGAACCGCAATCTGCGCCAGCAGATTTTCCACAACGATAATAACCCTTTTCTGTCACCAGTGTTTAAGAAAATAGGATCACAGAAAGAGCGGCAACAAGTTCTGTTGGAGGAAGGACCCTGCTTAATTATGGCTACTTCAGGAATGCTGCAAGGCGGACCATCAGTGGAATATCTCAAAGGACTAGCAGAGGGAAAGAAACATTCCTTGGTATTTTCCTGTTATCAGCCCCCGGGGAGTTTAGGGTACCGTATCCGTTCCGGAGAGAAAGAGATAATGTTCCGCGATAACGGAAAACAACAAGTGCTTACCATTAATATCGAAGTCCACCGGGTGGAAATCACTGGCCATTCTGATCGAAGACAATTGATGAATTATATCAAACGCTGTAATCCCCAGCCTAAAAAAGTCATCGTGGTTCATGGAGAAAGCTCCCGCTGCCTGGATTTTGCCAGTTCCATCCACAAGCAATTTAAGATTGAAACGGTATCGCCTAAGAATCTGGAAGTGATACGGATACGGTAAGGGGTACTATTTTAAATGGTGTACTCCATTTCTCTTTTCGATTGCTTTTACTAAATCATCCAGTCCGGTGGTAAAAGAAGCCAGGTCATGAGCCCGCTCTGCTTCTTTGAGATGGTGAAGAATCGGTTGGTAGTACTGCAATTCTGGCCGGTTCTGAAGCAAATAACCATCAAAATGAAGTATCCTTTGATAGACAGTAAAAATATCCACTGGCTTGGATGAAGTAAGAAGCGGCTTAAGGTAATTATACAATTGAATTACTGTAGTCATATGACCGGTGAATAACTCCTCTTATTTAAAAGATGTGAATCAGGTTTGTTCCATCCTCCACAATCCTACTTCTACTGTAGTGACGGGTTTGCGATGAAAGGCAAAGGTTTTTTTGAGTGGAAATTCATATTTCCAAACTTGGGTGATTTTAAACTTATAATCTTTGCACATAGCTTCCACAAAGCTTTTGGTAGAATACTTATGCATACTATAGACCACTGAGGCAACTTCAAAGGCTTTCTCTAAAAATTTCCTATCAGCATGCTCATTCTTGGTGCCAAAGGGCGGATTTTGGGCTACGATATCCACTTCTCCATCAAACAACTGAATGTCATGAACCATAAAATTTGCTTCTCCAATCTCATACTCTTTCTTTAAGGAGATATAATTATCCTTGCATATTTGCATTGCTTGTTCATCTTGGTCCAGGAAATAGGCTACTCTCGCTCCCATCAATAATAATCCCATCCCTAAAATTCCGGCACCACAGCCAGCATCCAGAAAAGCGCGGCCGGCAACTTCTCTTCGCAGGGCCATATTCCATATCCATTCGGCAGCGATGGGGCTGGGGGTGGGGTATTGTTCCAGCTTCCAGGAAGGGTTTTCAAAGGACTTTAATCTGCTTAATGCTACTTCCAAATCTTTTTGAGAACGAATGGTCATACATCAGTGATAGAGTAGGGGTTAATAAAACTTGTTTAGATTTCACCAAATTAAATATCATTTTCCTCCATAATATTGAATAAGCCAAAAAATAAGATAGTTTGGGAAAATGAACTCTTTAAATATCTTTTCTGACTATTGGCAAGTAACTTCAAAAGGCAAATCGAAAGCTATTTAAACCCCGTAAATACTTGGTACTTTATAGGGGCGTGGTAGAAAAAAAGCAGGTGGAGTTTCGTTATCTGTAACAGCATAACAACAGGAAAAAAGATGAGGTAGCGAGAGCTATGAGAGCAGAATTTACCAACATCCGACATGCCTTGGAAGAGCACCTGACATCTATCAATGAGAATACGTCTGAAATTCAGGCCTTGTTTGACTATCTCACTGAAATGGAAGTGAAAGTTGATAAGCTTTCTCAGCGTCTGGATCAGCTCCAGCTCAATCAGCCAACGTCTAAGCCCTATGTAATTCCCTTAAACCAATTGGAGAAAAGAATATTTTTGGTGTTGTATACGGAAACTACACCTTTATCTTATGAAGAAATTTCAGCTAAATCTGGGATTCCCACCCCGCTTGTACCTGAATGCCTTTCCGTCCTGATGAATAAAGGAGTGCCTTTCTTACGAACGTTTATCAATGACCAGATATTCCTTAAACTGGAGCCATCTTTTAAAGAAATGCAAGCCAAAGAAAACCTGGTGAATTTATCCTTGCAGAGTTTTATGGAATAAGAAAAAGCTTACCCTTTCATCATGGTTTGCAGTTTTCGGTGCGGCTTTTCTGCCTGCTGGAAGTATTTTTCAATGTCGTTGCAGTGCTTGATTTCTTTATCGACTTTCTGCAGCTCTTGTAATCCAAATTCGGTAAATTTAATCATGTGATTTTCATAATCAATTAATCTCTTTTTTTCCAGCATTTCAAGATTTTTATACAAAGCGCGTTCTTGCTTAGTGACGGTCTGAGATTTTTTTAAATGTTCAATAAAAGTAATTTTGGAGGTTTCGAGCTGCAGTGGTTTTTCCGTGAGCGGCTGATTGAGTGATTGATAAAAGTGTCCAAGTGCGTACAGAATCAGGCGCTGGGTGAGGGTAAGTTTCATACTGATGGCTGAAGTGATGGCACTATAAAAACATTTTTACTCAAAAGTTAAATTCGTGAAAAAAAAGCAGAGTTCCCATAAAGAGAGCAGCCAGGACTATAATTATAACACAGAGAGCCACCACTATCAATGTAATCCAGCCAAATACGTAGGGAACCTTAAATGTATGGGGATTGAAGACTTGTTGGAATTCTTTTCCCTTCCGATCTTTTCCAATGATATAGGTAATAATGAATGAAATCCAGAAGATAAGGTTTCCCACTGAAAACCAGCCTAGGACAAAAATAATCTTTTCAAAAGTAGTTAGTTTCTTCCAGTAGATGTCTTTCATCAGGTGGATTAAATTTCTAAAGTTTATAAAGTTTGCTGCAGTGTCGAAAGGCTTAAAAACTCCATAGAAATATCTAGCATAACAATACAAAGGGTGATGCTGATGAAATTAATATTAAGTAAGAAGCCGAAGAATGTGACTATTATTGAAGGGTTCCCCGGTTTTGGACTGATCGGAACCATCGCAACTGAATTCTTGATGGAGCATTTAAAGACGGAAAAGATTGGCATCATTGAGATGGATGAAGTCCCGGCAATGATTGCGATCCATCAGAATAAGGTCATTGAACCGGTGTCATTGCATTATAACAAGGACTATAATATGGTCTTAGTGCATGCCATCAATGTGGGCAAGGATCTCAGCTGGAAGTTAGCTGATCAGATTCAGGAACTGGCTGAAACTTTAAGTGCCAAGGAAATTATTTCACTTGAAGGGGTTGGCTCGCCTAATCCTGATTCAGGCAGGGTATTTTACTATGCGACTGAGAGTGCAAGTATCTCTAAGAGGCTTGCGGGAGCAGCAAATCCTTTAATGGAAGGGATTATTGTTGGAGTGACGGGGGCATTACTGGCAAAAAGCAGTAAAGTACCAATTGTGGCGTTCTTTGCTGAAGCACAGAGTAATCTTCCAGATAGCAAAGCTGCTGCTGAGATTATCAAAGCGCTTGATTTGTATACAGGACTGAAGATTGATCCTAAGCCTTTACTGAAGCAGGCAGTTGAGTTTGAGAAAAAACTCAAAGGGATTATTCAGAAAGGGAAAGATGCTGAAGAAGTTCAGGATGAGAAACTTAACTATGTGGGATAAGTTTAATCTTTGATTAAATCTTTTATTTTTATAATTTTTAATTATTTATTTTAAGTTTTAGAAGATTATCTAGTCTATTTTGTAATCTTTGTTTAGATATGTTAGTTTTTTAAATTATAATCTTTGATTAAACTATTTATTCTACTAAAGATTATGTTTTTAGATTAGATGTTTTATGCATTTATATTTTAAGAATTACTTATTATATTCATCAGTAAAAAGGGGTATTGGGGCTTGTGTAAGGTAAAATTATTTTGTTTCATAGCTTACGGGATTTTGTCCACCGTAGGCAAAGATAAATATCTCCCTTTAAGTTTCTCCCATAGGCCTCGCCCCAATTGCTTCCGATGCCTCTTTCCTAAAAAGCTGGGTCTTGGAGCCCAAACACCACTATGCGCGTACTTTTCCTCTTAAAATAGTTCAGAATAGTTCTTCTAATGTATATTAGGCGAAGTTTAAGCAAGAAATAGTCAATTTTAGTTGCAGTGAAATTGTTGCAAGCGTTTTGCCCGTTTCTGGAACTCTTCCCGAGCTTCTGTTTTGGCTGTTTGATATTCAGCGAATGAGATCAAGTCCATCACTGCACCTTCTAATTGGTCTTCTGTATGTAACAGAGCCCTCAGTGCTAGGACAGAAAATGAGGCTAAATACTCCTCTTTATACTTTTCACAGTCATCATGGGTCTTTGACTGTAACATCCCAATTACGCTTTCAAAACCATGAGTTACTCTCGATTGGATAACTGCTCGATAGAATTCAACTGCCCCTTGGTTTCCTCTAGCTTCATACATACATTCAAACAAACTATCTGGCTCTAAAATAAGATCATACTTATCTTGGCAGGCCTTTACTTCGCTTTCTAAGTTTTCGTCACTTGCATGGGTGGGTATAGGGATACTTAATGCGAGGCCAAGTCCAAGGTATGGTAAAATTCTCATTTTTAGCTTAAAATGAAGAACTTATTTATAAAGTTTGCGAAAAGAATATGTAGTATATACTTATTAAATGGTCCTGCCGTGTTAGGGGTAAATATTTTAGGTTTTAACTGAAATATTTGTCTCCTGCTATTTTCTAGATTATTTGAGTATAACTTGTAATTTATAAGATAATAATCTATAATCTTTACTTAAATTATTGTAAAATGTCCCTTATTTGTTATATAAGAATTAATCAATATATCTTATTTTAAATAGTTTAATCAAAACCATAATCTTTCATTTTTCGTTTTGAACCATTTTGTGGATGGTAAGGGGTAATCCTTGGTTCGTATCTAGGATGAAGTGCCAGATCAATCTTTTCATAGGCTACACAGAAAGGATACGCTAGGGTTACCAATCCGATTACAGTTACTTTAGCTGTACTTTTTACCAGATTTTCTAAATTGGCCATATTTGTTAAAAGTATATATACTATATAAATCTTTCCCATATACTCTTAAAGAGTGGTTATAAATGCTTATATCCTCTAAAAGTTCGTCTAAGCTCTATGCCGGATTTAGAGATGGAGTTGAAGTTGCGAGGATTTTCTGCTCGTACGGTGGAAACGTACTTGTACCAGAACAAAAAGTTTCAGGAATTTTGCAGGAAGAAAGCTACTGAGGTGTCAGAAGGAGATATCAAACGATATCTGGCACATCTGATGTCAGATACAAAAATGAAAAATTCGTCGGTGGCCTTAGCCAAAGCGGCGTTGAAATTTTATTATGATGAGATATTGAAGAAAAATATTGTGACTTTAAAGACGCCAAAATTAGCCCGAATTTTACCCGACGTATTGACTCGCGAGGAAGTGAAGCGGTTACTGGGCGTTTTGACGCATACCAAGAGCCGGATTATTGTGAAGCTGCTCTATTCATCAGGGATTCGGTTGTCGGAATGCTTGCATCTGAACGTTGATGATCTGGAACTGGGCAATAAAATGGGATGGGTGCGGGGCGGAAAGGGTGGTAAGGATCGGATGTTTATTTTATCGGATGATGTGGTGCAGGAAATATTGGTCTATGTAAATGTGCATTCGCTGCGTCGAGGTTTCTTATTTCAAGGGCATGATGGAAAGGCGTTAACACCACGTAATTTACAAAAAATTGTCAAAGGCGCTGCGCTGCGAGCTGATATTCACAAGCGAATTACACCGCATAAATTACGGCATTCTTTTGCCACGCACTTGCTGGAGGCGGGGACGGATATTCGAATCATTCAAGAATTACTGGGGCATGCGAATTTGCAGACGACACAAATTTATACCAAAGTTTCACAGGAACAGATGAGGAAGGTAAAAAGTCCGCTGGATGGATTGTAGAATAGTTTTAGAGATGGATGGTGATTCACAGTCTGCTGTGTTGCATAATTGAAGCA
>DUFZ01000082.1 GCA_013331635.1 Candidatus Woesearchaeota archaeon
AAATGGCGTGACATTTGACGGAGATGTCTGCCCTCTATAAAACACTGCGAGAGGCGAGAAGACGGTAACGCTTCACTTCATAAAGCTGAAGTATTACGTTCTGTAGTCAGAGAAAATTAACCCTATTCAATCCCATTCCTCTTCATAAACGCCATCAGCACATCGATTCGCTCCAGCACCTGCCGCACCGCCATGCGGATATCATCCCGGTCATTCTCCTTCCGGGCAAAGAAGGCTTTAATCTCCTGGCGCTGTTCCTTGGTGTCCGCTCCCGCTAAATTATGGACAAACGAAGACAGCATATGCGTCCCGCTGCTGTACGTTTTCATCAACGTCTTCCAGTTATGCTTGGTCCAGTTCCACAGCAAGGAAAACCCCGCCGCGGGATTGCCCCCGATAGTCATGGGAATCATAAAAGAATCCTGCAGGCGCACCGTAGAAGACAACCCCACTTCTAAAGAACGTTGCAGCAGCGCCTTATCCTGGAACATGCCCAAGGCCCGAAGCAGCTTCCGAGCTTCTTCCGGAAGATGTTCCTCTTGGTAACGATGCACCAGATAAGTCCATGTTTTTTCATCCCCCTGCCAGGCTGATAAAGAGTAAATGACTCCCCGCAGATTAGGATCAATGCTTTTTTTTCCTAGTTGAAGTTCAGTCAACAGATTTTTTATTTTCAATAAAGTCTCGGGATGGTCAATCAAGCCCAGACTGGCTAAAGTCATGGAACGCATGATAGTCGTGGTATTCTTTTCCTCTTTTTTACGTTCCCCCCCCAAGAGACTAAGCTGAGAAGTATGGTACAAAAGACTGACCGCGCGCACTTCCGCGTACCGCTTCTTTCCATAGGTAATCGCATTCAGGCCGGAAAGATGAGTGGAGACACTCTCATTTAAAGGGTATCCTGCTTCCAGACAATTCTCCCTCACGAAACTCAGATAATCATCCAAAGAATACCTTCCGGTAAGCATCGCCGCATAGACATCATTTTCTATGCCCGCGGCATCAAGGGCTGAAAGACTCCTTGACCCTATCTGCCGGCCCAGCTGTTGCAGAATATCCGGCGAATAAAAAGCCCGATAAAACCCATGCTGCCCATCGTTCAATTTTACCCAGGGAGCTTTCCCAGCGATAGTTGCCGTAGCGCCGTCCATGATGATATGGTGCACCGTAGCCTCATGAGTTTGATAGCTCACTGGAATCGGCCAAGTGACCGTTGAAGAAGCATTACGGAGCGTAAAACGATGCTGACGAAGAGAAAATCCATGGGAAGAAGAAGCAACTGTGATGCCAGGATAGCCGGGAAGAGTAATCCAGCGGTTCATCATGGTAGCAATACCCTCCTGCCGATGTGCTTTTTGGATGGCTTTCCATAAATCCTGCTTGGTAGCATTCTTATACGCAAAAGTAGTCAGATAGGCAGTAAGTCCAGCCCGGAAATGCTCTTCACCGACGTAATCCTCCAGCATATGCAAAACACTGCCCCCTTTATCATAACTGATCCGGTCAAAGATCTCATCAACTTCCCCCGGGGTTTTAACCACGACGTTGATGGGATGGGTAGATTCCAATTGTACCGCCGATAAGGCATCAGCAATGGTGTCATAGAAATACTGCAGGGGCAGATCCCACTGCGGAAAAGCAGCATGCACCGCTTTATAGCTCATAAAAGTGGCAAAGCTTTCATTCAGCCATAGATCATCCCACCATTGCATCGTCACCAGATTGCCAAACCATTGATGGGCGAGTTCATGGGCGATGGTGATCGCAATGTTCTGCTTGACTACTACTGACGTGTTTTCATCACCCAGCACAGCAATTTCCCGAAAAGTAATCGCCCCCCAATTTTCCATCGCCCCGGACGCAAAGTCCGGGATGGCGATGATATCCAGTTTAGGCAAAGGGTACTTGATCTTAAAATAATCTTCAAAAAAGCTCAGGAAAGTCTTGGTATATTCTAAAGCCAGGGGAGCATACTTAATTTTATCAGGAGTCGTAAACACCCGGATGTCTACTACTCCTTTCTTGGTGCTGATGGACTTAAAATCACCGACTCCCAGGTACAACAGGTACGTCGACATTCTGGGGCTGGTCTGAAAAGTCACTTTCTTTTTGCCCTTCCCCTGGGGATGTTCCTCTTTAATCGGCATATTGGAAATAGTGCCCAACTTTGCGTCAACGATCAAAGAGACATCAAAAGTAGCTTTGAAAGCCGGCTCATCAAAACAGGGAAAACAGGCCCGGGCGTTGGCCGCTTCAAACTGCGTCGTAAGCAAATCCTGGAATTTGCCGTCCTGCTGATACTCACTGCGGTAAAATCCATACATCGCGTCGTTGTGAGTGCCGGTAAAATTGATATTAAGGATGGCTTGGCCGCGAATGGCATGAGGAAAGTGCAGGGCCAGTTCTTCGGGCTTGGGGTTAAGAGTAATTTTTGCTGGATACAATTCTGTTCCCGCTTGCAAGAAAGCTTGGTGAATTTCTAATTCCTTCGCATGCAGTTTGATGACTTTAGTTGCTTTGCTGATAGCAATGGCGATACTGGCCTGTCCCTGGAATTTTCTTCCCTCTGACTCAAAAGTAATGGTATAATGAGAAGGAATAACATTAGTTCCGATAGTGCTGTAGTGTGCCATGAACTGCCTCTTTCACTCTGAGGTTTACCAAGAGGTTAATAAAGATTACGATAAGGAAAGGAGCTGTTCACCATGAACCGATTCATTTAAATAATTCTGTTCTTTTTCTCATCTTAAAGAGGTATATACTAAAATTCCTTGGTTTCGAACAGAATTTTATATGTAGTTCGCCCATCCCTCAAGGATATTGTTCGATTACTAAGGAAACTCACTACAGGATGAAAACATTTGACCTTATTGTTATTGGCGCTGGTTCAGGATTAGATGCAGCAGTGGAAGCAGCCCAGCGCGGTTGGAAAGTAGCACTCGTTGAAGAAGGCCCCTTAGGCGGAACTTGCCTGAATCGCGGCTGCATTCCCTCCAAGATGATAATTCATGCGGCGGAAGTAGCGCAGGAAATTCAAAACGCAAAAAAGTTTGGCCTTACTGCCTCCTTGCAGCACGTAAATCTTAAACAAGTAACTCAACGTGCGAGTGTGACGGTTGACCATGATGCTCGTTCAATTGAACAAGCACTTCGTTCCGGCAAAAATCCTACCTTGTTTAAAGGCCGAGGAACATTTATCAGTTCAAGAACCTTACAGGTCAACAAAGAGATTATAATTGGCAAACGTATTCTCATTGCCGCCGGCGCCCGGCCCTCCATCCCCTCCATTCCAGGATTAGATACCGTCCCCTACTGGACCAGTACCGATGCACTACGGCAGACTGTACTGCCCAAAAGCCTGATAGTGATAGGAGGAGGGTACATCGCTGCAGAATTGGGAAATTTCTACGGCACTCTGGGTTGTAAAGTCACTCTTATCCAACGTGGCCAAGCCCTTCTTTCGAGGGAAGATAAAGACATCGTGGAAAAGTTTACCTCCTTATGGAAGAAGAAGTATACTGTTTTACTCAATACCACCACTGACAAAGTGGAAAAGAAAGGAAAAAATATTGTGGTGACGGTTTCAACAGGAAAAAAGGTACAGAAGATCACCGCCGAAAAAATATTAGTGGCAACAGGAATAAAACCAAACAGCGACCTTCTGAATCTAGAAAAAACCGGAGTGAAAGTAAATCAGAATGGATTTATTCAGGTCAATCAATTCTTAGAAACGTCGGCTCAGAGTATCTGGGCGCTGGGCGATATTGCCGGGGTGTATTTATTCAAGCACAGCGCGAATCTGGAAGCAGAATATCTGGTGAATAATCTTTTTGGTATTAAAAAACCAGTTGACTATTACCCCATGCCCCATGCCATCTTCACCGATCCGCAGGTTGCGGGAGTAGGATTGACCGAACAAGAAGCGATGGAACAAAAAAAGAAGTATGTTGTTGGTAGGTATGAGTACAAGAATACCGGTATGGGAGCGGCCATGGAAGAAAAGAATGGGTTTGTGAAATTCATTGTTGAAGCAAAAACCAAAGAAATTCTCGGCTGCCATATTCTGGGCCCCCAGGCATCGACCTTGCTGCATGAAGTGGTGGTGGCCATGAAAGCAGATCGATTCAAAGCCCTCGATATTTTACGCTCTGCGGTGCATGTTCATCCGGCTTTAAGTGAAGTGGTGCAGAGGGCGGCGAGAAGTGTGAAGGTGTAGAAGGGAAAATGAAAAAGAGGGAGCCAAAAAAATGAATAAAAAAATAACCCAAGGGATGAGTGAATACGGAATAATTGGACCTCTAAGAATTCCCATAAAGAAAGGAGGAAGGGGTAATATTATTGATTCTCAAAATCTGCAAAATTTTTGGAGAGATCCTAAAGCAGATAATATTAAAGCAAAACGAGGCTGTTATGTATTTGGAATAAGGGCCGCTAAAGGAATTGTTCCTTACTATGTTGGTAAAACTTCAAGATGTGATTTTGAAGGAGAATGTTTTACTGCGGATAAATTAGTGAAGTATATGGAGGCACTATCGGAAACAAAGAAAGGTTCACCAGTATTATTTTTTGTTGTACATCCCAATAAACGTGGCAAAACAAACTCTCGTCAGATTGATGAGATTGAAACATTTTTAGTTAAGTTGGAATGTATTAAGAATCCATCACATGGTAATAATCAGAAAACAAAAAGGGAAGATTGGTTAATAATGGGAATGACTGGAGGGAGAAAACCATCTACTTCTGCCAATGAATTCAAAAAAATGATGGGCTTCAATAAGTAAAAAGAGCAGGATATTGGATGGGGAAGAAGTAGCTTACTAAAATTTCATCCATTTAATTTATAACCCTCAATGAACTTTTTAATGCAGGCACTTGAGCAAAACTTCCCACACATAGTAGAGGTATAACGAGCGTTCTTGCTTTCTCCTATATCAAGACTAAGTCTGGCTGGTTTTTTGCAGATGCCACATCTTTTTATTCTTCGAGGTCGCAGGGGCGGGATATCCCATTGACTTAGGCTAGCTACAAGGCAGGTTAGAGAACAGCGCCAGGTCCCATACGATTCTATTGGGTTTCCATCATCT
Source organism: Candidatus Woesearchaeota archaeon (assembly GCA_013331635.1). Taxonomy (GTDB): domain Archaea; phylum Nanobdellota; class Nanobdellia; order Woesearchaeales; family GW2011-AR9; genus GW2011-AR9; species GW2011-AR9 sp10194u. Next base: position 5,085 of record DUFZ01000082.1, read on the forward strand.
TTTTTTATAATTGATGATACAAAAATTTCCAATTTGCTTTTTTTACCGCAGGAACATTTCATCGTTATTTCGCCTCTTGTTTTAATATGTTAAATTTTCAGCTTTCCGCTTTTTAGAAAGAAGCTCTAAAAGCTTTCGGAACTCTATCACTACTTTTTCACCATCCAATAAGTTCATTTTCGTTCCTCCAATAAAGGTGTCTCAAATTGTTCTATGCTTATTGGCTTCATGCTTACCAGTCCTAAGAGAGTCTTTCGTAAATCCTGCTGAAGTCTGGTTTCATCTTGAATGGTATTTTCGCAGATCATTCTGAAACAGTTCTTCTCGTTTCTCACCGTTATGCCATAGGGGGTTCCAAGAGTTCCAAAAGAAAATTCAAAATCTAAACCCGTATTGGCCAAATCGGAGAGCACTTTAAAATTAGCTCGAAACGTTCCTGAGCCTTCGCCAGAGCATCGTATTCCATCTTCCCCGCTCACAAACTGCCTGCTCATGAAAAATCTTCGTTTAGGTGTTTCGATGCCAAAATCAGCGAGTGTTGTATCAAACATTTCTCTCAAGGCATCTTCTGAATAGGCAATTGCCAGGGCATTATTATTTTGGATGATATGATAGAAAACTGCTCTATGCTGATATCTCCAGATATTTTGATAGAATTTCTTTATTTCCTTGGCAGGAATGCTCATCTTTCCGGTCCAAGTAGGAGGGGCTTGGCTCAGTAAATTAAGTGTAAAGTGCATCTCTTGTTGGATATCTTGCAGGGAATTGGCCTGGGCGCGATAGAGACTTTTCTCACTAAGGCCAGATGGTTTTTCTTCTCTAGCTCTGGTTATATTCAGAAAATAAAATTCTTGATTAAAACCTATTTGTACCACATCATCCCCTCGAACCGCACGACAGAAATCTAAGAATTGACGGTTAAAGTCAATACAGATATAGCTGGTTTTATCAGAGGTGATAGTTTTGGAGAGAAAATAAACTGCTCCTTCTCCATCGCCTTGCTCGCGTACGGTTTTGGCGATGCACAGCATTCCCTTGGGGCTTACTATGATCAAAGGGTCTTGTGGTTGTGCATTGAATTTTCCCACCGCTAGGGTCGTTTCCACCATGGGCCGAAAGAAGTGGCCAAAGGTATTTCCGCTCAAATTAGCGATGGTAGGCACAAACTCGTTCTCTTTACTTATGTTGGCAATTATATCTTCCATTTTTTCACCTCTTTTATATTAGTAGCAACAAGGACTATCAACTGTACCATAGCTAAAATTAAAAAGAAAATTGCTACTTGAAGGCTATATCTCCCACATGACTTAAAATCCCAAAATATAGCCAAAAAATAAAGAATCATGACCAGCCAAAATACTCTTTCCTGCCAATCTTTTATTGCCATTATCTCACCTTTTCTACATTATTGGCAATAAGGACTTTTTCAACTTCAGTACTTTCAGAACCGCGCGGTAATTTTTTAGGGATAGCTATGATATAACCAGAGATGATGAGCTTATTATTCTTTTTAAACATCGGTTTAAATTCCGGGTTTAGAAATGGCTCTCCTACAATGACCCGCAAAAGATAGCCATCCTCTTCCACCATCAGTTCAAAGTGATCTTCATAGGTACGACTAACCTCCATAAAGTGTCCCTTTCTTCCACAACCACAGCGGGTTGGCTTCGTATTCTTTTCTCCCAGCATGACTTGGAGAGAGTTGCCACAAGAAGGACATTCATATTTAGCTTTTTTGATTTTGGTAATAATAGCGGTCTTTGTCTGAATTTTCCCTTTCACTTGGATGAACTTACCTAACAAATGCGCAGAAATATCTTCAATTTTGGCTTGATAGGATTTAGGGAGATGACTAAACATGACCTCAATATTCTTCTTTAATCCTAATCTTTTTCTTACTTGAAGCTTCAAGACCTTGAAAAATTCTTCAGGATTGTTTCTCAGTTCTTCGGCTAATTCGGGAGGGAGGGTGCTGAATTTCATTACTACATACGCTTGGTCTTTACCAAGCTTAACCTTACTGAAGAGTACATCCACTTTCTCAATTAAAAGGTCGAAATCCATGTTCTCACCCCTTTATGTTGTGGTTCTATTGTGGTGTTGTTCATATTTAATCCCCTCTCTGCTTTTTTTGGACCTACGTTTATTTTTGCCTTCAAATAGATTCAGCGTACTGCTAAATACGAGCATATTATTAAGAAGGAAAAGGACCAACGAAGACCACTGTAACCTTCCTGCAAAAGCCCGATGTAAGGTGTATATTCCATTGAAACCA
>DUFZ01000065.1:0-15885 GCA_013331635.1 Candidatus Woesearchaeota archaeon
GGCGATGTGCTTCATGATCCTTTTCAATCAGGCGGCTTGGGAACTCCGTCACACGAGCGAGTAATAGCAGGAATGATCCATAAAGCCAACCTTGGAGTTTTATTCATCAATGAGATTGGAACTTTAGATCAGCATACTCAGCAAGAATTACTGACAGCATTACAAGAAGGAAAATTTCCTATCACAGGACAAAGTGAAAGATCTGCAGGAGCAATGGTCAGAACAGAACAAGTGCCCTGCGCTTTTATTTTAGTAGCTGCAGGAAATTTAGAAACAATCAAAAAAATGCATCCTGCTTTAAGGTCAAGAATCCGAGGATATGGATACGAGATTTATATGAAAGATACGATTAAAGATACTTCAGAGACCAGAGATAAGTTTAAAGTTTTCATTGCCCAAGAAGTTGTGAAAGACAAAAAAATACCTCACTTCTCTAACGAGGCTGTTGAGGAAATTATAACAATTGCAAGGCGCATGGCTAGTAGAAAAGGGCATCTAACTCTGAGACTGCGAGAATTAGGAGGCATAATAAGAGCGGCTGGAGATATTGCTAAAGAGGAAAATGCTGAATTTGTAAAAAAAGATCATATTGCTAAAGCAAGAAAACTTGCAAGAACTTTAGAACAGAAGATCGCTGACAAATATATCGAGAGAAAACGTGAGTACGAGGTTATAAGAGTTGAAGGAAGCCAAATTGGCAGAGTTAATGGCATGGCAGTAATTGGTTCTGATCATGCTTTCTCTGGAATCATTCTTCCAATCGAGGCTGAAGTCACTGAAGGGGGAAAACAAAAAGAGATAATAGCAACTGGAAAGCTTGGAGAGATTGCTAAAGAAGCAATAAAAAATGTTTCAGCCATTATTAAAAAATATTTTGGAAGCGACTTAAGAAAGTATGATATTCACGTTCAGTTTTTACAGACTTACGAAGGAGTTGAAGGAGATTCTGCATCCATCGCAGTTGCCACAACAATAATCTCTGCTCTTAAGAAAGTGCCTATAAAACAAAATATTTCTATGACTGGATCGCTCTCAGTCAGAGGCGAAGTCCTTCCTATCGGAGGAGTTACTTCAAAGATTGAGGCTGCTATTGAAGCAGGACTGAAGAAAGTGATTGTTCCTGCATCTAACATGAATGATATTGTTCTTGAAAAAGATCAGTTAGCAAAGATCGAGATAATTCCTGTAAAGAATATTGCTCAAGTCTTAGAAGAAGCATTAGACTGGAAAGGACATGAAGAGATTTTAAAGAAAATAAAAGCAATGAATGGAAATTATTGATACTGAGTAAAGATGTTTTTGTAGCCTGGAGCACTTGCAATAACAATTAAAGGTTCTCTGCTAAAGTTTCTTTGAGCGACATCTTGAACTTGTTCTCGAGTAATCTTTCTTATTGCTTCAATCAATAATTCTGGAGTTTTATAAACGTATTCTCTAAATTCTGAGCCCATAAGATAAGTTGAGTTGCCCACTTCAGTTTCCATACCTATTAATAGATTGGAAATTAACTGATTTTTTTTACCTTCTAAAAAGTCATCAGTAAGATTTCCTTGTTTTATATCATCAATTATCTTGAACATAACTTGAGCGGACTCTTCAATCTTTAGCGGATGTAATCCTGAAAGCCCTACTCTGAAAGTTGCGCACTGCTCTAATGAACTGTAAGATGCAGAAGGCGAGTATCCTATCCCTCTTTCATTTCTCAATTTTTTGAATAGTAACGAGGTATGTCCTTGGCCGATCATATAACTAATGAGCGACAAACATGAGCTGTCCACTGAATTGGGAGGGTTAACTTGATAGATGATATGAAGATATGCATGATCGTGATCTTTATCAGAACCTTTCAGCTCTGGGAAGACAACATACTCTACGCCCGGCGTTAGTGTCCAATTAATTTCAGGCTGAACAACTACTGAACGATTCATTGTTGCGAAACTAGACTCGATCTCGCTGAAAAAAAGATCAGGATTGAGAGACCCTGCTGCTGAAATTACCATGTTATTAGGAACATAAAACATGTCTTTCATTTTAATTAAATCAGATAAAGTTAAATTTTTTAAAGAATCAAGAGTGCCTATCACTGCATGGTCAAAAGGAGTGCCCAAAAAAACTCTAGGATACATAACTCTGACGAAGAACTTTTTTTCGAGCTTCATTTCATTTTTTCTTAGTTCATCAGTTACAGGACCTGTTTTCTCACGGTGAAGCTCTTCTTCACAACATTCCCTGCTCAATACAGATTGGTATGCTAATTCAAGAGCCAATCTTAATTGTTCAGAAGGCAAAATAAATTCCATCTCTGTGCTAATCTTACTTGTGTGTGCGTTAAAATTCATCCCGCTAAATTCTCCTGCTTCCACTATTTCGCTTTGTGTTCTAAACTCATTAGATGAAAACAGCATATGCTCAAGAAGATGCGCGCATCCCTCTTGTCTCTCAGGATCATTTTTAGAGCCGACATTGATCCCTACAATTAATGATGTTACACTTCTTCCTAGAACCTCTTTGCAAACAACAACAAGACCATTATCATACGGTTTTCTGTGAATCATAAAGACGGTATTAGATGACCATATAAAAATATTTCTTAAGAATCCACTATAAAGAGGTTACAATATTTCTTTCAAAAAAAATCTTCACTACTCATTCACCTTATTGACAGCTATTACATCTTTCATGCTTCTTATCTCTGAAAGTGCAGAGTCAAGGTCCTCGGTGTTTTTATGCGTTAATTTAAGGTGCACATTCACGTTTTGTCTCGAGCTTTTAGTGAATATTGACGAGACATTCAATCCTTTGCTTGCAATAATTGATAATAGATCTGATCNNTGTTTTGGACCGCAGCATTTTGATATTCTTAAAGGGTCTTTTTTTCTTTTTTCATCCATTACTTCTATTTGATCTTCAAGATTTTTCTCAAGCTCATGCTCTTCATGAGAAACTCCTTTGATGTTTAGTGCTGATCTTATTTCCGATCTTGCTAAGGTAGTCTTAACAAGCTTGAGCCAGTTTCTTGAGGGCTTAGAATTTGGAGAAGTAACGATTTCGATTATATCGCCTGATTTTAAGCTGTACTCAAGAGGAACAATCTGGTTATTCACTTTTGCCCGCTGACAGTGGTTTCCAATATCTGTATGCACGTGATAAGCGAAATCAATAGGTGTTGATCCTTCTGGAAGAGTTATGGGGTCGCCTTTTGGCGTGAATACTATTATTTGATACGCGAACAAGTCAATTTTCATAGAGTCAATAAACTCACGCGCAGAAACATCTTTTTTCCAGCTTAATATCTGTTTCAGCCAAGCTATCTGCCTGTCAAATTTTTTATCCCTCTCTGTGTCTTTGTATCTCCAATGTGCAGCTATTCCCTCTTCTGCAGCATAATGCATTTCCTTAGTTCTTATCTGTATCTCTGTTGGTTTCTTGTCAATCATCACATCAGTGTGCAGTGATTGATAAAGATTGGGTTTGGGAGTTGTTATATAGTCGTGAAATCTTCCGGGAATAGGGCGCCATTTAGAGTGAATCATTCCGAGCACAGTGTAACAATCTTCTACCGTAGGGACAAGTATTCTTACAGCTGCAAGATCATATATTTCTTCAAACTTTTTATTCTTTTTCGCCATCTTTTTATAGATGCTATAAAAGTGTTTTGCCCGCCCTACAATTCTATATCTGAGTCCTTTTGCATCAAGAACTTCTTTTATGATCTTCACAATCCTATCTACTTCTTTTTCACGCTCTTCTTTTTTCATAGAAACATTTTTTTTAAGTGTCTGATATACTTCAGGGTTTAAATAGCGAAGAGCAAGATCTTCAAGTTCTGCTTTGATTTTATACATTCCGAGCTTGTAAGCTATTGGTGCAAAAATATCTAAAGTTTCCTGAGCAATTATCTGCTGCTGTTTTGGAGTTAAATACTTTAAAGTCCTCATATTATGAAGCCGATCAGCAAGCCGTATCAGTATTACTCGGACATCTTTAGAGGTTGCAAGTATTACTTTTCTTATGTTTTCTGCCCTATGATCTTCTTTACTGTCAAAGTGCATTGAGCTTATCTTAGTAACCCCTGCTACTAAACTCGTAATTTCATCTCCGAACTCTTTTCTTAATTTTTCTTCTGAAATATCTGTGTCTTCAACAACATCATGAAGTAAAGCAGCACAGATCGTTGCAGAATCCGCCTGCATATCAGTCAGTATTTCAGTAACCTTTACTGGATGTATGAAAAATTCCTCTCCCGAGGTTCTTTTCTGCCCAGAATGAGCTTTTTTTGCAAACTCATAACTCTTCTTTATAAGTTCAGAGTTTGCATGAGGATTATACCTTAGTATCTTGGATATTATCTCATCCACAGTCAATAATTCATTCTTGCTATTATTCTTGCTGTCATTCTTGCTATCAATTTTACTGTCAATCTTACTATCAATCTTGCCTTCTCCATTCTTATGTTCAGTCCCACTGTCTGTTTTGTTTTTCAGCTTGTCTTCATTCATTTTAAGATATTCTCAGATACATGCGTATTATTTAAATATTTGCCGTTAATTTTGATTGATATGACTGAAGAATTGACTAAAAAATTGACTGAGAAATTAACTGAAAAAATGCATTGCCTCGGAATTGAGGGAACAGCCCATACTTTTGGAATTGGGATAGTTAGTTTTGAAATTGATAAAAAGAACAGCGGGAAGAGTGAAGATAGAGTAATCAACCAAAGAATACTATCCAATGAAAAAGATTCTTTCAGCTCAGAAGAAGGAGGGATGATTCCTAACATTGTTGCTGAGCATCATAAAAATACTGCAGATAACATTCTCACGAACACTCTTAGAAAAGCAAATTTGAAAATGCGAGATATTGACTTCATTGCTTTCTCTCAAGGTCCCGGGCTTGCTCCCNNTTTCCAGGAGGACCTAAGATAGAAGCGCTTGCCAAAACTAAAGGTGCACAATATATTGAACTGCCTTACACTGTTAAAGGAATGGATGTTGATTTTTCTGGAATTGCAACAAAGGCAGAGCAGCTCTTCAAGAAGGGAACTCCTAAAGAAGATATTTGTTATTCACTGCAGGAAACTTGTTTTTCAATGCTTGCTGAAGTTACAGAGAGGGCGATGGCTCATACTGGAAAGCGCGAGTGCATTGTCATAGGTGGGGTTGCTGCTAACAAAAGGTTCTGTGAGATGCTTAATATTATGTGCAAGTCAAGAGGTGCAAAGTTTTTTCCAGTCCCTCTTGAATATTGCGGTGACAATGGAGCAATGATTGCTTTCCGAGGAATATTTGAAAGAGCAAAAGCAATTAAAGGAAGATCCATTGAAAACAGAAAAAAGATTGATATAAAGCCAAGATGGAGAATTGATGATTTATGAAAATAAAAACAAAAAATGGCAATAGCAAAATGCAGAATGAACAAAAACTTTTTTTTGTCACAGGAAACATCACCAAATTCAATGAAGCAATACAGATAATCCCTGAACTTGAAATGCTTTCAATAGAACTTGATGAAATCCAGGAGCTTGATCCTCACAAAGTAATTAAGCACAAATTAAATGAGGCAATAAAACATCATGATAATAACAGACATAAAGATGCAATTTTTCTCGTTGAAGACACATCTTATTATTTAGTAGGAATGAATGGCCTTCCAGGACCTCTTGCCAAATGGTTTAAAAAAGCTCTTGGACTTGAAGGCATCTCCAAGCTTACAAAAGTATATGGAGACCAAGCAATCGCTAGATCAATAATTGGCTGTTATCATAAGGGGAAAATACAATTCTTTGAAGGCGAATTAAAAGGAAGGATTGTTTTTCCCAGAACCGGAGAAGGATTCGGCTGGGATTATATCTTTGTTCCCTATGGAGAAACAAAAACAGTATCAGAACTCGGTCTACAGGTTAAATACAAAATAAGCATGAGATCAAAAGCATTTCAAAAATTAAAAGAATATTTAAAAATCAAGTGAGAGAATGGAAAAATCTAAAAGCTATGAAAACAAGATTCAGCACACTAAAAAAGTTTATGAAAAAACTGCCGAACATTATGACAGCATCAGAAGAGATGTTTCTGAGATGAAAGATTTAACTGATTTTTTCATAAGTCATCTGAAAGGAAATAAGATTCTGGATATCGGATGTGCTGGAGGAAGAGATGCAGAATATTTTCATGATCAAGGATTTGATGTTACAGGAATTGATTTTACTGAAAAATTTATCGAGATTGCTGAAAAAATAGTTCCAAAAGCAAAATTCATTGAAATGGACATGAGAGACTTGAATTTTAAAGATGAAGAATTTGACGGGATATGGTGCTGTGCAGCTTTCCTGCACATTCCTAAAAGTCAAGCAGGAAAAACCCTTGAAGGATTTAGAAGAGTTTTGAAAAATAGAGGATTGCTATATCTCTGCGTAAAGCAAGGACAAGGAGAGAAGATGGTATCTAAAGCAGAGTATCTTGGAAATGCGAAATTTTATGCATTCTATCAAGAGGATGAGTTCAAGAAACTTATTCAAAATGCTGGATTCAGCATAATAAAGTCCTCAGTAAATGAGCGAAAAGATAACATTTGGATCAATGTTTTTGCATTAAAGCAGTAAATGATGAAAACATCAATTTTTAATACACTTCATAAACATATAACTCCTCGAACATTTCAAGTTTTTGATAATCGATTTGTTGAAATTTAAATCCATTTTTCTTGATGATATTATCAACTTTTTCTTTTCCAGTTAAATTAGAGAAAACAATCAAAATTTTTCCATTTTCATTTAAATGTTTTTTAGCTTCTTTCAAAAATCTTTCAATTATTTCATTTCCTTTTTTTCCACCACTCAAAGTTAAACTAAATTCCTTATCAACGTCATCTTTAGGCAAATAAGGCGGATTAAAAATAATTAGATTAAAATGGCCTTCCACTCGGTCAAACAAATCGCTTTTGATAACTTTTATTTTTCGCAGCCGTTGTTCTTTTATGCCCTGCTGCAATCGCCGCACTGCTTCCTCATCAATATCTACTGCGACTACCTCCTTCACATTAGTCCGCTTCAAAGCTGTAAGTGCCTGTATACCAGAGCCGGTTCCCATATCCAGCACCCGGCCAAAAGCATATTCTTTCACATACTCCTGCAGCAAGTAGGAATCCTCCGCTGGCTGGTACACCACATCCGTTGTAGGCATAGAATTATTCATACAACACCAAAAAGTATATTAATTGATAAAGATTGCTGTAGATATTATAGATATATAGATAGTTATTGGATAAATAGAAGCAAATAAAAATAGGTGATGTTGAAATGGGCATATTTTCCTTAGTCCTGGGCAAGTTCTACCGCGATGAGCGGGTAAGCGTTCGGGCAGCGAATCTGGCCCAGCGCTTGGATCAGAAATTAGATCAGCTGCAGAAACTCGAAGCCAATCTAGAAATTCTCACCAATACCACCAGACCCAATCAACGAAAAATTGAAAGCGTTTTACGAGAACATCAACGAATGATCGCCGATATCAGCAAGGATATCAGTGAGATAGAAAAAGCAGAATTTATCAGTTATCAGAAAGATATCCAAGAGCCGCTGGCAGTGATGCAGCAATTCATTCAGCTTATTGCTGAACATAAGAAAAACCTGTCTGATTTTACTCTGCATCGCCTGCTGAGCGAGATGCTCACTGCCATCTCCACTAGATATAAAAAAATTTTGGATGCCATTGAACAAGAAGTAAGCGAGACCGATGAAGTCTTCTCCCGGGAACTGCTGGGAGCAAAAAGCGCTTATTCCCTCTCAGTTGGAGATACCGACAAATTAGCCCAATTGATTGACGCCCGGGAACTGCAAAAACGGGATGTAGATCAACAGGTACGAAAAGTGCTGGAAGATATCCATAAAGCAGCCAAGGAAATAGAAAGCTACCTTAAGATGGAAAAAATGGGCGGATATCAGCTCTTCCGCCAAAAAGTAGTAGTAGATCAATGGTATACTATTGGAAATAACCAATTCAAGCAAACCAAATCTGGGCGCTGGATGACTCGCCAAGTAGGAGCAGGAACTGCACCGGGTGTTTTTGCCAGTAAAAAAGAATTAGAACAAAGCGGGATTCTTCATTATGAACTGCTTCGCTGGCTCACCGCTTTTGAGCAGCACGTTCAATCTCTCACTGATTACATCTGGCAGCGGATGTCCTTAACCAAACAAATACTAGGACACGCCGGCTATATGCTGCATAAGATACAACACAGTTTAGAAAAAACCAAAGCCGACGTACGTCGTAACCTCTCCGGAGACAACAAATTATTGATCGACCTTAATCTCATCGAACGAAAAGAAGAAGAAACCGTCAATAAAGCAGAGAAACAAGCTATTGCCTACGGCCAGCATACCATCCTCAACGTCAGAGCTGCCCGCAGTCGATTTAGAACTGCTATTGCTGCTGGTCTAGCTGGATTAATGACCGCTGCAGCAGTAGGAAGGACAGCAGAATCAATACAAACTAAGGTAGTTCCTCACGCTATCACAACAGCACCCCAACGAGAAGTGGTCATAGGAGACGTGGTGGAACAACAAATCAAAATTCATGTGACCAAAGATCTGGTGGTGACTAACAACTTTCCCTTCGATGTTTCCAACCAAACTGTCGATGCTGCCAAAGATATCAAAGATGCTTTTCCTGATATTCTCAAAGCAGTTATTGCTGCTGCCAAACAAGCCGGGTATGATAAATATCAAGATTTTATCAAAGACACTCATTTTTCCTTAGAAATTCAACTCTCAGGATTTGCTGATCCCACTGGATCAAGTAGATACAACCTAAAATTAAGTGATAAGCGTGCTCGCTTCATCGAACAGAAATTGGCTGCCTTTAGTGAACAATCTGGAATTCCCATGGTCATGACTAAACTCAAAGCCAGTGGAGAAACCGGAGAGCCGCAAATCCTTGCAACGGTGCAGAAATTATTGCGAAAAGCAAGTACGGGAGATCCTATTATTAATAACCTACGAGCTCACCTTGATACCGAAGGCAACAGAACCTTAAAATATTGGTGGAAATGGGCCAATAAGTACAAAGATGCTAAACGTAAAGAATTTGCCATCAACAATCTGCTTCACGCCGTTCATCGGATTGCCGCCCTCGATGCCCTGCTGCTCGCTCCCCATCGAAAAGCAGTTCTCCAGGTGCAATTTGAATACGACGTCAAAGGCACAGGACCAGAATCCATAGCCAAGGTAATACTGGTTGACAACGATGAGCCTCCGGAAATGTTTTCGGCACCCCAGATCTTCAGCGAAAAAGCCATGCTGACTGGAACTGAATTTCCTTATTTTAAAACTGCTGAACCGGTTCAGGAACCCAAATTTGGCGGCCCTGGTGGATATCAGAGATTTAATATTAGAAAGGGAAGATACATGCAGCGAGGCCCGATGGGTAAAGCCTGATTTATTTTTACATGAGCTTTAATTTCTGTATCAAAAGCTTAATAAAGCACTCTCAAAAACAGATAGTAAGCGGGCTCATGGTCTAGCGGCTATCTCTGCATAGGAGACTGCAGATGACAGCGCCCTTACAATTCTCAACAGAGAATCTGAAAGGCGTTGATCCCCGGTTCGAATCCGGGTGGGCCCATCATTTTAAAGAATACAAAATTATAAGAAAAGACATCTAACCCTTTAAATCCCCACTCTCCTCTTTCTTCTCTTCATCAGCAACTGGCTCAGAATGATGTTCTTCCTTCTTCTCCCCATTTTTCTTTGCCGTAATTTTATTCTTCACACTCTCCGTCAATTTAACTGCCTGCGCTCCTGCTTTTTTGGCATGCCCCCCTACTTTCACTAAAATACCGCTCAGTGCGCCAATCGCCGCAATAACTGCTGTGATAGCCACCGCATTTTCTTTCATCCACATCATAAAAGTAACTTCCTGTTTTTTAGCCCCATTTAAATCAGTAGTAAGATCATCCACCGCTGAACTTGCCAAATCTAAGTTCACGGTCGCTTCCGCAAACTTCCCCGTCAACAACTGCTGCTGCCCATCCTGCAGCTGTTTCTTAGCTGCTTTAATGCTCTCAAACACTTCCGAGACCAGATAGCCCTGTGATTTCTTATCATAATAAATACTATCCTGCTCATCCAATCTTTGCTTCAGAACCGTAAGCCTGGTTTCCAGCTCCTCTTTATTATATTCAACTTCCTGCGCCACCGTAAAAGTAACCGGAAAACTGCTATCCAGAACTTTAATGGCACCTTCCAGTTTTCCTGCTTCCAGCACATTCATTTTCACGGTCAACGAATCCTGGTCCCCCGGTTTAAGGCTGGCTATCAAGGTTGAACTCAGATGCTGAATACCCCTCCCGATAATCTTAGCATTAATATCTTTCAAAATCTTGTCGCCATTATTATTCACAATAAAGGTAATCTGATTTTCACCCTTGGCCACGTTTTCCGGGAAATAAGAGCTGACGTTAATATGAGATTCAAATAACGCCACCACGACAGGAACAGTTTTAACCACCCGAGTACCAGTCGCATCAGTTACCATTACACTAACATTATATTGTCCCGGCGCATCAAAGGTCGTTGATGGATTTTGCGCCGTGCTATCAGCAGTTCCATCCCCATTAAAATCCCAGGCAAAGGCCCAGGGATCTTTCCCTGTTGCCACTGAAGTAAATTGAACTACCAAAGGAGCTATACCTGTAGCCGGTGTCGCGGTTACTGACACCATCATCGAAGAAGCCACCACCATAGCTTTGGTAACAGTAATGGTCCGATTATCAGTGGTCATCGCTTTCAGCTGAACATCATAATTTCCTTCATCACCAAAAATAAACTGCGGCGCAGCATCCGTGCTGTCTTCATTCCCATCCTCATCAAAATCCCAGGAATAACTCTGGATGGCTGCCGTAGAATTAACCGTAAAATGAACTAATAAAGGCGACGCACCGGATACTTTATCAGCAAGAATGAAAGCATCATCTGAAGCTGCTGCAAAAAAAGCCATAATAACAACTAAACCCGCATACAACAACAAACCCGGAACCAACTTTTTCATGCTGGAGAAAAAACAAGCACCTTCTTTTTAAATCTTTGTATTGACCAATAGATAGAAACGCTAAGAAACAGATTTTTAAGACTACAAAAAACCAAAGTATTAAAAACCAACCCAGATTAATACATCACTTATGCAAGAACAAATCTTTGACCTGCTGCTTAATCAGGAAGATGTTACCTGGAAGACTCTCCTCTATGACTTAGTAAAAACGGAACAGATGGATCCATGGGATGTTAATATCACTCTTCTTACCCAGAAATACCTTGAAGCCATCAAAGAGATACAGGAGCACGACTTTCGCGTTTCTGGAAAAATACTCTTGGCAGCCGCTTTCTTGCTCAAAATGAAGTCCAACCACCTCGTGGAACATGATATTTTTAACTACGACCAGCTCATCAGCCAAACCGATGAGATAAGTGAAGAGGATGAAATGGGAAATGGAATGAGTAATGGCTTCCATCGTGATAAAACTTCCTTTGCCTTAATTCCCAAAAATCCCCAGCCTCGAAATAGAAAAGTATCCATCCATGATTTAGTTTCTGCCCTGCAGCGAGCCATGGCCACCAAAAAACGCATCCTGGCCCAGCAACGGCCAACCCCTTTCATTATCCCCAAACGAAATATGGACATCATGGAAGCCATCCGCGATACCTATCATAAGATACAATACTACACCAACAAAGAGCAGGAAATACCCCTCACTTTCAGCAAATTGCTTCCTCCTCGAGCTGGACGGCAGGAAAAAGTATACACCTTCATCCCCTTGCTTCATCTCGAACATCAACAAAAAGTAGAAACCCAGCAGAAAGGCCATTTTGAAGAAATATTTATTAGAATAGTAGCGAAAAGTAAAGCAACGGAGTAAAACCATTTTTTTAATCTCATTCAGCAAACGCATAATGAGCTTATTTTTCAATAGTTTTAAAAAAAACGAAGGCTTTTCTGTACGTAATGGCAGACCTAGCAGAACGACTGAGAGAACTGGAAGCATTAGGGAAAAAATACAAAGAAGTAATTTCTTCTTTTCCGGAGGAGTATGGTTGCCATTTTGCTTCTTTGCCGGGAGCTTGTCATTATCGACATATCGCGATAAATCTAGCCACTTCCCTGTCTTTCGCCACTGCTAATGGTCTGGAAAGAATATTTTGCAGAGAATCTGAAGAACTGACACAACGATGCTTCGTCTCTGCAGAACAGACCTTACAGGATATCCAACTCTATTTCCAACTGCTTCGCCGGTTTCCAGACTATCGGGAGGCAGAATTTGCCACAACGGAAGGCTTCTTCCCCGACCCTAACTTCAGAAGATTAAAAGAAGTGGCTGGAAATGAAACGGGAGATGTGTATGTCCATGCCAGTAGAATCCTTCTTGAACAATAACCAACACCCCCACAAAAAGTATCACAACCTTTTTAAAGAACACACCCTAAAAGAGATTCACTAACACCACACTTTTTTACCCATGAAAACCACCAAAGATATCAAACTTCCGGCACAAATAGTCGATGAAGTCATCGGCCAGGATGAAGCCGTTCGCATTATCAAAAAAGCTGCCCTGCAGCGCCGCCATGTCCTGCTCATCGGCGAACCGGGAACCGGAAAAAGTATGCTGGGCATGGCCCTCGCCGAACTTCTTCCTAAATCTGAGTTAAAAGACCTTCTGGCCATTCCCAATCCCAACGATGAAAACAATCCCAGCATCAAAGAAATCCCAGCAGGAAAAGGAAGGGAAGAAGTCAAGCGATATTACCTTGATACCAAGCAAATGCTCAAAAACAACAACTTCCTCCTTTTTATCGTTGCTGCCCTCACGCTGATAGCCCCCTGGTGGGTGCGCCATTACTACAAATCCGATCTCATGTTTACCGCTTTTTTCCTTGGCGGCATGATATTTCTCGCTGTATTCGTCATGATGATGAGCATGGGTCCACGGATGTTCAAATCAGAACAGTTCAATATACCTAAACTCATCGTTGACAATTTTGGGCGAAAAAATTCCCCCTTTTTCGATGCCACTGGTGCTCATGCTGGCGCCTTGCTCGGCGATGTGCTTCACGATCCTTTCCAGTCGGGAGGTTTAGGAACTCCCGCCAATCAGCGTGTCGTTGCCGGCATGATTCACAAAGCCAATGGCGGTGTCCTGTTCGTTGATGAAATTGCTACTTTGCATCCACGGACCCAGCAGGAATTGCTCTCTGCCCTGCAAGAGAAGAGATTTCCCATCACCGGGCAATCCGAACGATCAGCTGGAGCTATGGTACGCACCGAACCGGTTCCCTGCGATTTTGTACTGGTAGCAGCCGGCAATCTCGAAACCGTCAAAGATATGCATCCGGCCCTGCGCTCCCGAATGCGAGGCTATGGCTATGAAGTCTATATGAATGATACTATGCTCGACACACCCCAAAATCGAGAAAAAATAGCAAGATTTGTGGCTCAGGAAGTGCGAAAAGAAAAAGGAAAAATTGGCCACTTTACCATTGACGGCGTGAGTGCCATCGTAGAAGAAGCCCGGCGGCAGGCCAACCGCAAGGGCCATCTCACCCTACATTTACGCAGCTTAGGCGGGCTGGTCCGGGCCGCTGGTGATCTGGCCAAAGAACAAGGCGCTCAGTTCGCCACCGCCCAGCACGTCAAAGAAGCGAAAGTTCTCGCCCGTCCCCTCGAACAGCAGATTGCCGATAAATACATTGAACGAAAGAAAGAATACGAAGTCATTGTAACTACAGGAAGGCAAGTAGGCCGGGTCAATGGATTAGCAGTCATCGGCGGCGGATCGGCCCAGTCTGGAATTATTTTGGCGATTGAATCCGCCGTAACCATAGGAGGAAAAAAATCGGAGATTATCGCCACCGGAAAACTCGGCGAGATTGCCAAAGAAGCCGTCAAGAACGTCTCCGCCATCATCATGAAATACTTCGGTGAGGACATCAAAGAAACTCGGGATATTTTTGTCCAATTCCTGCAAACCCATGATGGAGTTGAAGGTGATTCCGCTTCCATCGCCGTCGCCACCTCCATTATTTCTGCTTTGAAAGAAATCCCCATCAAACAAGAAGTCGCCATGACCGGCTCGCTCTCCGTACGCGGCGAAGTCCTGCCCGTAGGAGGTGTGTCATCCAAAGTAGAAGCCGCTATCGATGCCGGCATCAAAATCATTATCGTTCCCCATTCCAATTTACAAGATATTGTGGTTGAGAAAGCCAAACTAGATCTGGTCAAGATAATTCCCGTAACCACCATCGAAGAAGTTCTCGAACATGCCTTGGACTGGAAGGGCAACGAAAAGCTAAAAGAACACATATTTAATGGAAAGAAAAAAAAAGGGAAATAAAAAAGCTTACCCATCAAGTTGTTTCGTCTCCCCATTTCCACAACGAAATCTTTTTAAAGAAACCGCTTAATTACAGAATTCATGGCACGCTCACAATCAAGATCGCAACGAAAAGCCTCCGGTGGAAGATACCATCAGTCCCGAACTAAGAAAAAGACTGAACTGGCCGGATTTCCAGCCAATACCCGCCTCTCGCCTGAAACAAAAGTACGACGCAAAGGCACTTTAGGCGGCCATGCCAAGCAATCCTTGCTCACAACCAACGTTATCAATGTTTCCGATAAAAAAGGAAAAACCACCAAAACCCAAATTCTCAACGTTATTGAAAATGCCGCCAATCCCCATTTAGTTCGTCGAAACATCATTACCAAAGGAGCTATCGTTGAGACAAAATTAGGAAAAGTAAAAGTCACCAGTAGACCAGGACAAGAAGGCATGATTAGCGGGATGTTGGTATAAAGAATACATTTTAAGCACATTTATCATTTCTAAAACTGACACGATTTTCCCCACTAACCAGCTTATTTCCACTCCTTGTCCAGTGTTCTTAACTCCCCAAAACTAAAAATTTATGACTTTCAACCATTCTTATATAAACCCACTCACCCACTGGACAACTCCGGCGAGAGTATATAAACTACTTCTTCCATCCTAAAACCATCAACCAGGAGGTGATAGCCATGATTGATTTAACCACCAGAACCATAAAAAGATTATTTGAGCAGCAAGTCATGAAAATGACTACCGAAACTATCCGGCCCCGGGAAGAATCCTTCGACTACCAGCTCAGCGGGGGGTGGTTGCGATGAACGTCACCGACCGAGTCATTTACCTGCTGCAGACCTATGACGACTACCAGCGCTATCTCCCTTTAGGATTAAGAGAAAGGCAAACTTTCATTGATGACTTTTCGATGGCTTCAGTATAAACTACCTCAACGAAACACCCCTATGCCCTATCCCCCTGGCTGCCATGGCTGGGGGAAAGGGATTTTTACAAAAACAATGACCAGAGAAAGTATACTTTCAATATAGAAATTCTTATAAGTGTGTGCATACTAAGATATTATGTGGGTCTAACCAGAAATTTGCAATATGAAGCAGAACTCTTCGCAGCTAGTTCTAGATTACAATCAGTTGCAACTGGATTAAATGCGATCATAGTTGGGCAACAGATTGATGTTGGAGAACAAGAACATTTTGAATGGGCAGGAAGTCTTATGGGTCAAATGGACTGGCATTCTGACCATTATCACCAAAAAGAACATCCAGAATTAGGTGTAATAGCAACACGATTAAGACCTAATTTCTACGGCACTTTATGCCGGCTCAGAATTCCATTCAATACAACATTTTCGGAAGGACTTTATGAAACACTAAAATCCAGGGGGGAAAAAGTTAAGTTAGGAACAGAAGAACTAATACAAGCTCATCAAGTAGTTCAATCCCTAGCAACAGACACTTTAACAAAACTGCGCTATGCACACGGAAGGGCACAGTTTATTTTGTGAGT
>DUFZ01000065.1:15904-16728 GCA_013331635.1 Candidatus Woesearchaeota archaeon
AAATGAGTTTCTTCACTCTATGTTACGCTCTTTGGAAGACATTAAAAAAGGCCGGATCAAAACATTTGAGTTTAGTAAAAGCACTTCTCCCAAAAAGCTTAAATAGTTTTTCACCATACAACTTCTATGGATAAAGAATCTCTGGAAGATCGTCTTTTCACTGAGCGTATGAAGCAAGGATCAGATGTGCTTGTCATTGACGCAAGACTCGCTGCCCTCTGTGAAATGTATCAAATCGCATTGAAAGAAAAACATAAAAGAGAAGAACCCTACCGTCAACAGCAAAGAGAGAGAACCGCACGTCGTTTGTATTGGATAACACATCCTCATGCCTATGAACGATTACAAACTATGCAAGCGAAACTAGAAGACATAAAAAGGAGACTCGAGAATATTGGATATTAGCCTTGAATTTTCTTGTCTCATAAAATATATAAATAATCCACTTTCTGAGTAATAGATGGAAGTCCTAACCCGGCGAGAATTTAAACTACGCTCCAAAGAAATTCTACAAAAGATAAGACAGGGAGTAATCTTCATCCATCCCAGTGATACTATCTACGGCTTGGGATGTGATGCCACCAACGCCAAAGCCATATCAACGATAAGGCAACTCAAAGACAGGCCCGCCACTCCCTTATCCATCTGGGTTCCATCGATAGATTGGATTCAGAAAAACTGCCAGATTAATGCCCAGGCAGAAACCGCTCTGGCCAAACTCCCCGGCCCTTACACCCTTATTCTAAAATTGAAACACAAATCCAGTGTTCCTGACCGGCTCACCACCGGAAGAGACACCATCGGCATCCGGTACCCCGATCATT
>DUFZ01000032.1 GCA_013331635.1 Candidatus Woesearchaeota archaeon
AAAGCGAGATTTAGGACAGAGCCGGAAGCTCTAATAACTTTATAAACTACCAGCCCCTTAGAATAACTATGACTCAATATTGGAAAATTGTGAATGAAGTACTGCGCAACAGCAATCTTGTCATCGAAGTGCTCGATGCTCGGATGATTGAAGAAACCAGAAACAAAGAGATTGAACATAAAATCAAACAACTGAAAAAAAATCTTCTCTATGTTATCACCAAAGCAGATTTAGTTCACAAAGAAGACCTCGAACACCTGCATAAAGACTTGCGCCCTTCGGTCTTTATTTCCAGCACTCAAAAATTAGGCACGACTATCTTGAAGAAGAAAATTTTAGAGCTTTCCAAAGGGGAGTCGGTTACCGTTGGTATCGTGGGGTATCCCAACGTTGGAAAATCATCATTGATTAATGCTTTAGCCGGGCGCAAATCAGCCCGAACCTCTTCGGAGAGCGGCTTTACCAGAGGAATTCAAAAAGTTCGAGTTGATGCGCGTATTATGCTGCTCGACACTCCCGGCGTATTTCCCTGGAAAGAAAAAGATCCACTTAAACATGGGAAAATTGGTGCTATTGATTACAGCAAGATCCGAGATTCTGAGGATGCGGCTTTGGGGCTGATAGCCGAATATGGCGAACTGCTGCGAAAGTATTATCATCTTCAGACTAACACCCCAGAAGAAATGCTGGAAGAAATTGCTATCCGGCGCAATTGCCTGCAAAAAGGTGGAAAACCAGACCTTAACACTGCTGCTAGGCTGCTGTTAAAAGATTGGCAGACGGGAAAGATAAAACTATGATTGAGATTATAACGCCGGAACAAGCGCGTAAATTGACAACGACTCCTCAGGCAGATCTTACTATCCTGGATGTGCGCACCCCGGAAGAATTTGCCCAAGGACATTTGCAGAAGGCGCATAATCTTGATTTTTATGAAGAAGATTTTCCCGATAAGATTGAACAACTTGCACCGAGTAAAACGTATGTAGTGTATTGCCACACTGGAGGCAGAGCTTTTAAGACGGCGGAGTTGATGGATCAATTAGGATTTCGAAAAGTGCTGGTGGTGAAAGGGGCGCTGTTTGAGGATTAGTAATCCAACCATAAACTAGTTAAAACAATCTTATTCCAAAATAAAAATGTTTAAAGCACGAGTAGTTAACGGATCATTTGCAATTGCCAATGTAGTCGCGGGATATTGGGGTAAAAATCAACAGATGCGGGTATTTCATAGAGAAATTCCCTACGAATGGTATATGGGACATCTTACCGATTTCTGTTGGTCCGCTGCCATGGTCTCTTTAGGTGCAGTGACAGGCTTAAACATCCTAAAGTCGCAATCCACGGCACTTGAATCAGATTTAAAGACGCTTGATTCGATGATACTGGGAAACGCAGCCTTTGTTGTTGCCGGCACCACGTTTGTTGAATATCTTGATTCTATTCCTAGAGCTGCTAATTTTGATTGGCAAGATGTGGCGTGTTATGCATTAGGTACAAATATGGCTTATGGTGTGTATAAAGCCTCTAGAATTTTAAAAAAGTGAATATTGACTTTTTTTACCGTAAATTTACCGAAAGGTTTTTATAGTAAACGCATTACAATTACATTACAATGGTAATGGATACACTACAAGTTAGGCTAAGTCCTGGGATTGTAGAAAAAGTAGATGATTTGGTAGAAACTGGTATATATGCAAATAGGTCAGATGTTATTCGGGATGCAGTAAGAAGATTAATTCTAGATAAATTAGTAGGAATAATTCCTAATACAGGTGATTCTGTAAAAGAAGTAAAAGAAATGCGAAAAAAGCTATCTAAAGAAAAGTTTAATCTTGAAGCGATTAATAAGTTAGCGGAGTAAATCTTCTGGTCTGAAAACTTTCACGTGCTCTTGTGCGAATTCCATTAAATCCCTATCTCTTGTAATGAGAGGAACATTTAGCCTCTTGGCAATTGCAACGTGCAGATAATCATAGAAACTGAGAAGTTGATGTTCTTGCTCCCACTGCCGTGCTTGGTCGTAATCGTTTGGTGTAGTTTTGATGATTTTGATAGAGTCGCTTTCTTGGAAGAATTGTTTTACTTCATTGAATTTGTTGCCCAACTTGAAAGTTAGTTCTTTGAGGGTGATAGTAGAGATTACTATGAAATCGTTGTCATCTTCAATCTGCTCAATGAAGTCTTTGGCGAGTTTCCAGTAGGGAATGCCTTTGGTTTCATCACCTTCTTTTTTAAAAAGATTAAGCCAAATGCAGGTATCTACATAATAATCCATCACTTCCCCTCTTTCTTCTCATATTCCTTCCCAAACAGCATCACCAAACGCTCGGCGGTCTTTTCTCCTATCCCTTTAATTGCCAGCAATTCTTCTTTGGAAGCATTGACTAAGTTTCGGATACTGCCAAATTGCTCTAGTAAGCTTCGCGCGGTTTGCAGGCCAATTCCTGGTAAAGAAGATACAAAAAACTCTAATTGCTCTTCTTCAGCATGGGGCTTGCGTTCATGATACGAAAAATCACTGCCCTTATCCTGCTCGCGTTTGGCCATCACGGCTAATAAGCCAGCGGTATCGCGCGGATTTTTGGTATAGAGTACTGGCACCCCAAAATCAAGCACAATCGATGCTAACATCCCCCTAATAGCATTGGCATGAACCTTACGCACGGCGTAAATATCTTCCTCTCCTTCAATGATAACAATAGCTTTATCAAAATTCTTTTTTAAGTTCCGCACTTGCTCCAACATCCGCCCGTCAATGAGCGAGGCGACAAAATCAGGCACTTTTTTTAATTCCACTGCTACTCGCCCGGAAATCAAATAATCTGCTGATTCTAATTGTCCGGTTTTAACCGAAACTCCTAATTCAATTAACTCTTTGACTATTTTATTATCCTTTTCTCGATGATCAGCTAGAACTGCCACCACCTGCTCTTCAGGAAAAAAACGCTGCAAGGGCAAGGGTAAAGGTGTTTCTACTTTTACTAGAGCCAGACCAGATTTTAACTGCTCGAGATTACGATACATCCTTTTTTCTTTATGATGAGAACTCCACCTATAAGCCTCATCCCGGGTACCTGCAGTCATTAAAACGGTCACTTCTCCTTTTTCCAACCTGCCAGTTCTTCCTCGGCGCTGGATGGAGCGAATCGCACTGGGAATGGGTTCATAAAAAATGACCGTATCTACTTTCGGAATATCAAGACCCTCTTCGGCAACAGAGGTTGCTACCAGAACGGAAAATTCTCCAACCCGGAATTTATCCAGGATTTCCTGCTGCTGTTTCTGGGAAAATCCTAAACCATTTTTCTTGGCCTGGCCTACAAAAATNNGGATGCTCAATCTGCTTAGCGACCAGTTCTGCAATCAGATATGCTGCTGATTTAAAATTGACATCAATCACTAAATTCTGCACGGCCTTAACCGGTGAACTCAAAGCTTCGTGCTGTAATCTGGTGATGTACCGATGTAATTGCTCCAAGCCCTGGGATTCCAGCAATTCTAAGGCATGATCTACTTTTAACGCTTCAGCAATAACAGAAATGGAACGGAGAAGTTCAAATTCTCGTTCGCCCAAAGAAATCTTCTGCTGCAATTCGCCCTGCAATCCCAATAATTCTCCTTTGTTCATATCGGCACTGGAACAGTACCCATACCGTTGTGCTTCCAGCAATTTACTCTTCCGGCATTCCCGTAGGAAGGTCTGCACCCGCCTAAATTCTTCCGGGAATTCCACTTTAACCCATTTCATTTTTAATTCTTGCACATAGGGCTTAACATCCGGATCTTGCTCGGTACGTACTTCTACTTTCTCAATCTTTAAGTTGCTACATATTTCTTTGACCTGCTCCATGTCGCTTCCGGGGGAAGCGGTTAAAGCTAAGATTCTGGAAAAGCGGGAGGTTTTCTCATACTGGTCGGCCAGCCACACGTAGGAATAATCGCCCCGGGCATGGTGGGCTTCGTCAAAAATAAGCAAGGAAACTTCTTCCAATTTTACCCGGCGGTTGATCACATCATTTTCCAGGCCTTGGGGAGTGCTCACAACAATGGTGGCATCTTTCCACTGTTCGGCTCGTTGGTCTGGCGATACCGAACCGGTAAAGAGGACGATTTTTTCAGCCGGAATAGTGAGATGATTCTTAAAAGTCTCGACATGCTGTTCGCAGAGTGGCTTCGTAGGTGAGAGCATCAGAATTTTAGAGGTGGGGTAATGATGCAGCCGCTGAATTGCGAGCAGGAAGGCAATCGCCGTTTTTCCTAAACCAGTGGGAAGAACTACCAACGTGTTTTTATGAGCCGCAGTACCTAAGATGGTTTGCTGGTACAGACGGGGAGTGAAGTCACGGAGCATGGTTTTTGTGATATTCAATATTTTAACTACTTTTCTCTGGCAGAGTGTCTA
>DUFZ01000002.1 GCA_013331635.1 Candidatus Woesearchaeota archaeon
TGTTGTTGATGGCAAAGCCTTCCGTGCTTCCATCACGGCCGTATTCGATGCCGTAGCCGATGCAGTTCAACGTAATATGGTTAGCCAGGATGGTGAAACAGGTTTTGCCGGCGCGGAGCTTATGCTGAAGATTCACATTGGTCGTAATGTCCCCGCAGGTGTTGGTGAAATTAGCCGTAAAACTTCCCAAACCGGAGGTATTGAAGGTAACGGAATCTTCCACGGTGTTAAAACCAGCAAGCGAACAAGTCGTTCCAATGCAGTTCGTGCCCGACTGAAAAATTTCAGCAGCAGTGGTAGTATAGTTTGACACATACAGTATCTGGTTTGCGGATGACGCTCCGGGGTAAATGATAGTAATTTGGGCGGAGGAATTAATCCGAGGCATGACCGTGCTTTGGCTGGCAGCGGTGGAAAAAGCCGAAACATTGACAGCTACCACATTGCTGCCAAAGAACGTATTGCGATTCAGGCCGATACCCTGTTCATTGGTCACATTAATAGTAATATTTCCCATGAAACTTCTGGAGGTATAATTACTAATCCACCTGATGTCGCCAAACGAATTCCCATATTGTAAAGTTTTGTTCACCCAGCCCACTTCCGAGGAATTGTCCATGATTTCAAAGTACAGGCTGTCAGAGATGTTGTTGTTGTACAACGTAGCGTTATCGCCGCTTCCCCGGTCAATCCAAATGCCATAGCCATTGATGGCGGTGATATTATTTCCTGTAATATTAGTGTTATTAGAACCACTTCCGATAAAGATGCCCGTCGATGTACTATTGATATTATTGTAGGCGATGATGGTATACTCTGTAGGGGCTGATCTGCCAACCGTGATAGGGATAGTCCCGGGGTTATAAGTAGTAAGGTTATTGCCGATAACGGTGTTCCCTCCACCAGCGTTATTTATAGTAATAAGAGACCAGCCGCCGCCGGCAGTGCTAAATAAATCATTAGAGATAACTTGAGTATTTTTACCGGCACCGACATCTATATGAATGAGAATGACTGCAGAACTGCTGGTGCTGATTTTATTGCTCCGAATGGTGTTATTGGCGGTTCTGATGAGTATCAAATCGCTGGTTGCCGTTGTTGTGATATTGTTTTCTTCAAAAATGTTATTGTTGGAGACGGTAAGCGGGATAATGTTCCCGGCATTGGCAGTGCTAAAAGACATATTATTATTAGAAAAGTTATTATTTTGTCCTGTTCTGATAGTAATCGCATTGTTAGATCTTGCCGTAAGTTTATTGGAATAAAAAGTATTAAACCAGGAATTTCCAGATATCACGACGAGTATTGTTGAGCTTCCATTCACGGTGATGTTACCGGAAGAAACCATCGTTCTGTTGGTATTTATAATCCCTATACCCGAGCCAGTGATTCCTGAGACAAAAATTCTATTTTCACTCAGGTTCGCGCCAGAAGAATTGGTCAGATTAATGCCAACTGTTTGAACCCCCCAGGTAAATATGGTATTATTAAAGATGGTAGAATTTTTCGCATTAAAGAGATAAATAGCGCTAAAATTTTCCTGGGAGGCATTGACTTCTATGATATTGCAGTTCTTCACGGTAACATTGGGATAGCTACCGCTGTTATTGATGGCCATGGCAAAACTTCCCACGGTGCTGCCGGTGACAGAATAATTGATCTGCCAGTTGTCGCAGTCCAGGGTGATATTGCTGGCCCCGATGGTAAAGCAGGTCTCGTTGGCAAAAAGGTTGTGAGCCATTTTGTTCTGGGGCTGGCCGTCATTGCCATTGGGAGTAGCATTATTGAGCAGTCCGCAGCGCCTAGTATTGATGGTAATATTCCTATCTTCAGAAACATTGTAATTGGTCCCGTCAAAACAGCTCACATTCCAGCGATAGGCGCCATTTTCAAGAGTAGCATTGGCAGTGATAAAAGTATACCGTGCATTGAAAGTAGCATTGACACTTTCGTTCCTGCCGTATGCCATGGTCTCGCCATTGGTTATCCATAAGGTACAGTCAAGTGTGCTGGCCTGCTCATCCGTGGCATTAAAGAAGAACTCAGGTCTTCCGCTGGTGGTGTTAATAGTCATATTCACCGGCGCGATGAGATTGATGTAAGGAAGGGCAATATCAGGACTAAAATCAATTGTAATATTCCTATGAGCAGACACATTGTTATTAATCCCGTCGCTGCAGTTGATCCACCAAGTGTAGGGGGCATTGTTCATACTGGAATTGGGAATAATGGGTGTATTTTGGGTATCAAAGACGGTGTGGTTAAAACCATACGCTCCCGTTGAACTTCCATTCTGCAGCCACAAGGTGCAATTGCCATAGGTCTGGTTAAATAACCCGTCGGTGAAATTGAAGGAGAAAGTAGGGGTTATGGTGGTCTCAATGGTATTATTTTCTGGCGCGATGATCTCGATGCGGGGGATATCGTCATCGCCAAAACTGTGCTGGTAATCAAAAAAGAAAGGTCTGGGAGCACTATTATCTGTGGTGGTGGAAAGGGAAGTTGCCACCGTGGCTTTAACTCCTGTGGTTCCAATGACAGCGCTGAAACTGCCATTCCCGCAGCCGGAACCGTTCCATACTTGAGCATAGAGATCATCCAAAATGTCCCCCATGAACATGAATGAGGTTCCTTCAGCTGGACTGGGAAAGGTAATTCTCTGATCCACATCATCACTCGCGGTTACCCCTACATCAGCAATAACAGAACCAAATCCAGCCGTGGTCCAACACACTACATCCTGCTCAAGATCAGCACTATCGGTCCATGAAAACAAGGCACTGCTGCCGCTCCTGTTCCACGTGGTAGTCACAACTAATCCTCCCGCGTTCTCTGTTGAAATATCAATCGGATCAGAACCAGAGGCGGTAAATCCACTGGTGGTGAGAGTAGACCTCCAAATATAAATATGGGCATCAGCTCCGGAATCAGAGATAGCCATTGATATACGATCGGTTGAAGGGTCTCTGGCTAGCGTGATGAAGTTGTTGGTGTCCGATCCAGTATCAGGTCCGGCCGTGCTGGAAGAATTCCAAGCTCTCACCTTCGGGCTTTCATTGAGCAAACTAAAAAAAGTAGTCCCATCGGCAGCCGTGGTATCCCATACTGCCATTGCTTGACCGCTGATGTTTTCCCATGCTATGCCAAAGGCCGGAGCGCTGAGGGTTGCCAGTGGCGTGCCGGAACTTGGGGTAAAATTTGCCGTCTGGGACCAATTGGTTGCATTCCATAATCCTAGGGAAAATCCCCGCGTTCCCGAAACACCTAAGAGTATTTCATCGTTCCTGGCTTTGAGATTAATCCACTGGGGGACGCCCATTCCACCACCGTTACCCCACACGATTTGGTTTCCCTCATTCGCTGTAAAGGTCATATCACAATTAGGTGCCGGCGACCAACGATAGCCATCCCAGATACAGTAATAAGCCCGATTGGGGGTATTACCAACGGCATTGTTGGCAAAGACGACCAACGCCCTTCCGGAAATTTCTTCATAGGCGATATCAAACGCCTGTCTGGTAGCATTGGCACTCGTTTGGGCATCAGCAAACGTCCCAATCAATTTCCAGTCATCTATCTCATTACAATTGCGCCGACATTGAAAGATGTCCAATCTCCCATCGGCTTTCTGATGGCCAGCGAGATATTCATTTCTGGTGGGAGCTGCTTTAATAACGGCAAATTGAATAGCACTCGCGGAGGTAGCGGTAATATTGTACGATTTCCCCGTCTGACGAACAGATCCTGTTCCACTAGGAGGACCCTGCGTGTAGGTGGCGGTTTTTAAGAAACCAGGCGTATTGTTCCCCCACACGATAGTCCCGTTGACCTGGGCCTGGGTAGCGGGAAGAAACAGCAGCAAATGGAGCAAGAGTAAGATACTAAGGATCAATACCAGCGACAGCGCCTTGGCCCGATTCATGAATCTTCACCTGCTATGGTTATGGAAGAGGATGATGCACTGTCCTCCAAAGTATGGTTCTGAGAAGAGGTGTCAGGGTGGGAAAGAGGAGTATCTTCCTGCAAAGGAAGAGATGGACTGCTATTTTCAGTCACGGCAGTGGCAATAGAAGATGATATGCTCATCCTGGAAGAGTTATCACTGTTTGGTAAATTGCTTTCTTCATTTATCCTCACCAGCTGGACATTATTCCAGGTCAGAGTTACCGCATCGATGATGATCATTCCTTCCTCGCCTAGCTGATTCAGGATAGAGGGTGGGGTAAAATAAAGATGAATAGTTCCCCCCTGGGAAATTGGCCATTGTACTGATATTTTGTTCCAGCCATTGCCCAGACTGGTGAGAGTGGGAGTACAGTCGTTGATCTCAGTGACCATCCTATTATTAAATTTAAAGTCGCAGTTATCATCCCCATAATTAAGCAATTCAAACAACGAATCGGGGTTGGTGAAATTCTCTTTAAAGACAAACCCTAAAGTAAGGTTATTCCCTTTTTTTTCTGCGGGTGGAGTGAATGATTCCAATGCCAGGCCACAGCCATTGGTATCCTTTGCCGAGGAATACATCATCGCTTTCTTGCCTGAATAACTTTCTGTGGTCAAACTCCATACCTCCAAGGAACTACAGGCGTCATCCGCATCGTTATATCCACTCGTTTCAACGAACCACCCTTTGGGTAAATCCTGACGATCAGCACGAGCAGTATCAAAATCGCTGGCGGGCGGAGCATCTACTTCGAGTGGAGATACTGATTCAGAAGAAGAAACCTCCTCGGGCTGTACCTCACTCACTGACAGACCAGTTAGCACTTGCCCGAGAGAATGAAATATCTTTCCAAAGGTATTTTCTGGTATCGTGCTCCATGGAACTCTACCCTCCGGGATCATACTCTCAGAACTCAGACTTTTCTGAATACCAAGAATTGAAACATCAAGAAGATTGAAATACTGCCCGGCTGCTAGCATTACTACCATCAACGCTACGCCCAGGAACAGCACTGCCCCCACTTTGGCTAGATCCAACTTTCTTGCTGGCAAAATGGCTTGAGCATTACCTTTCTCTAGCCCTTGGCGTTCGTCGTATGCTTCTCGCACTTCTTCCCCCTCCTGTACGAGGAGCTCCTGAAGCACTCGTATCTGGCTGGCAGTTCCTCGCCGACTTGGTCGGTTCACTTCCCCCAGCAAGGACTTGGTCTTAGCCCTTTGCTGTTCCAGCGCCCGGATGCGTTCCTCTAGCTCTGCCTTTCTTTTTCGCAGTGTCTCTGAATCGAGATTACGTATCATTCATATCAACCATTCTTTTTTTCTTTACCTCGTTTGAGCAGTACGGCCATGGAATTGGGAGATTTGTGCAGAAGTTTTCCCATTTGCTTGGGAGTGAGATGATGCACGCTATTCAAATAGAGAACCACGCTTTCGAGAATACTAAAAGAGCGATCTTGAAACAGAGAGAGAGGAAGGACGTAGGTTTCTGAGGTGGAGGCCAATTTAGATTTCAATATCCTTCCTGCTCTTCGATAGTTGGCCCAGATGCTGCGCTGGTCGCGATGCAGTAGCAAGGCAATTTCCGGTAACGACATCTGTTCATTCTCCTTGAGAAATTTGGTGAGCGCTTCCATGGGGGCGAGCGAATGGGAAAAGATGGAGAGGGGAATCAACGCTTCATTTTTCGCATCTTGATAGAGGGCAATTACCTCCGAGAGTTGCAAATTCTGGTGGGTATGGAGGTACCCTAATAGTTGTTTGAGCAGCTGCTGGGAGGTAAAACTGGTGAGAATACCTTCTATTAATGTATCCGAACCCTCTTTCACCAGAGGGGTATATTTCATTTATTTTTAAATATTTCGCTTTTTGTTTAGAAAAAATAGATATTATAGTAATTAAATACTCTTAAAATGATAATTATACTCATTTTTAGCTATAAATATAATTTTTTATTTATTTAAATTTAATAATAGTTAATTAATATTTATATTATCTAATTTTTATTAATATATTTTATCTATTTATTTATTTTATTATATTTTTATTTAAATAGTTTGCTCCCCCATTAGCTATCAATGTTTATATATTAAACATACCTAGAACTAACTATAATATAAATAAAATAGGAATGTTTATATATTAGTTATATCTAGAATTAACTATGGATAAACAAGAGCTTTTTCAAAAATTAGCCGGGATTCAAACGATAGAGTCAGTTATGGATATTCTTACCATAAACAAAAAGAAAGCCATTTACTACCTACTGCGTCTTAGAAAACAAGGGTATGTTAAAACCAGAAGACTAAGTAATAATCGACGCGTGTATACCATCTCAGTAGAGAACAAACTGGGGGGAAAAAGCTATTATGAAATCATTAACCACTATTCACCTATAAAAATTACCACACCAGTTATTTACAAAATATATGGCAAAGAGCCAACCTTAGCAGAAACTTTGATTTATGCTCTCAAAACTAAAAGTCTTAGAATCATTCTCGCTTCATTAGCTTTATTCAAGAGAATTGATAATTGGGTAGAATTATATAAGCTTGCCAAAGAGAATCACCTAGAAAGACAAGTGGGGGCGTTATATGATCTCGCGCGTAAGATTATGCGGGTGAGAAAAATAACTCAACGATTCAGACACAGTGCTTTACCTAAAGAAGAGTATAAATTCGAGTATGTCATCACGGGATTAGAGTCAAAAGATTTTAAAGAAATAGAAAAAATATGGAAAATATATCTTCCTTTTAACAAAAAAGATTTGGAGGAATACCAATGATTACCATAGATCAACAACAACAATTATTATTAAACGTTTCCAGAAGACTAGGAAGAAAAGTGACG
Source organism: Candidatus Woesearchaeota archaeon (assembly GCA_013331635.1). Classification (GTDB taxonomy): domain Archaea; phylum Nanobdellota; class Nanobdellia; order Woesearchaeales; family GW2011-AR9; genus GW2011-AR9; species GW2011-AR9 sp10194u. The sequence continues at coordinate 6,793 of DUFZ01000002.1, forward strand.
GTGTATGCCATTGGAGGAACAGCGATGATGTTCCTGGGATTTAAGGATGCCACTTTAGATATTGATCTTGTTTTTGAGGATGAGAAAGATAAAGAGGTGTTTAAAGAAGCGGTTATCTCTTTAGGATATCAGGAAATGGATGCAATTAAAGTGTATGGTGCAAAAAGAAATCGTCCCGAAATGTTTAAGCTTGATGATGAACGCTTTGATTTATTCGTCGTGGAAGTAATTGATTTCATTTTTTCAGAAAATATACAAAAAAGAGCAGAACAAATCCATCAGTTTGGAGATACACTCATTCTAAAAATAGCTAACCCCCATGATATTATCCTTATGAAATGTGCTACTGATCGTTTAAAAGATAAAGACGACGCCAGAAAGATTATCAATTCCACAAAAATAAATTGGGATATTATTATAGAAGAAGCTAAACATCAAATGGAGTTAGGAAAAGAAAGAGCAGTATTTGATGTAACCTGTTTTTTAGAGGATCTTCGAAAAATGATGGATGTAAATATCCCACCAGTTACCCTGGAAAAACTCTTTGAGTTAGTTGAAAGACAAGCAAAAGAAAAAAAGAAAAAGTTATCTGTTCATTAAATATCTCAAGTGGTTTCTACCCTGTTGTCTAAAATCATCGAACCGCCATCAAAGTTGTGTCTGAGACCAGAAAAGAAATTTGAGCCTTCCCACCCAGAAAAATGAGACCAAAAGAAAAAAAATAAAAAGAAAAAAAATCCTATGATGGCAAGGTCACTTTCATGTCATCAAAAATCATCACACCTTCTTCACCTAACTGATTTAAGATAAATGGAGGGGTGATAAAGAGCGCAATCACCTCAGTGGGAGAATATATCACCCAGTCCGTGACCGTGACCAGATTCCAGCCACTTCCCAAGTTGGTTATAGTTGCCGTGCAGGTTTCCTGCTCGATTATGGTGGTAGCATTAAACACCAGATGACATTCATTGTCATTGCCGTAATTTATAATCTCCATAGCTGAATCTCGTTCATCACTGGGACTGGTGAAATTGGACCAGAAATTGAAAGTCATGTTCATGACTCCCTCCACATTAGGCTGGAAGGATGGCAGCTTGAGGCCGCAGCCGTAAATATCCAAGTAGGTAAGGTACATCGCCCCATTGACACCTGAGTAAGTTTGATTGGTCAATATCCATGAACCTAAGTCCAAGCAACCATCATCTTGATTACTAGATCCATCGGTCTGCACATACCAGCCGGTGGGAAGGGTAGGATCATCCGCACGGGCAGTTTCAAAGGCAGTATTGAGCCCAATCAGATAAATTTCAGTGCTTAAATGGGGCACAATCCAGGTAATTTCTTCAATGAATCCATCCCCATCAGCATCAATCAAAGTGATATCCTGCACCGACGTACGTACGCCGTCAACGACGTGCTCCAGCTTCACCAACTCTGGCGGCAAGGGATGTATGTTGGTCCTCGCCAGCACATTGGTAAAGTGAAATCCGGATGAAACCGTCACCTGTTTGGAATCAATTACAAACTGAATCACCTCCTCTTGTGTAGGCCCGGGAATGGTATAATAAATATTCAAATCCACCGTTGGAATGTTATCCACCCGCACTTGGGCATCCGTAGCATTGTAGGTTACAGTCACGCTGGCATCGATGTTGGTTTCAATTCCTTCTGACACTGAAAACACATGCACATCGATGGCATCAACCGGCAATCCTACCAATATCGTTCCTGATGCCTGGCTGGCTTGAATCTGTTTCAAAATAGTTGCCGGCTGATCTACCACCACTTGGGCAGTCGCTTCTTCCGACAGCACAATAAAAGTTGTGAAAGGAGAAGGCTCTTTACATAATTTCCTTTCTTCTTTGGATCTCACGACACAGGCTTTCTTATCTGCCTCAGCATTTTTGAAGCATACTTGGCGTTCTTCTTCTACTTGCCTTTTACACTCGCTTTTATCCTTTCCGGTGCAAGCTTGACTTTGAGTGTCTGCAGTTTGTGTGCAGGTATCTTTAACCGCAAGGGCGGCATCCTTACAGACTCGTTTCTGCTCTTTAAGGGCCTCTTTACATTCATTGGTTCCTTCGGGACTATTGGCAACATCCACTTCAAATTCTTCCATCACCGAATCATCATCATCCATGCCATCACCTACTGCAAAAGCCATCGACATTCCTACTACTACCATACAAATACCAAACATTATAAGCATATTGAAACTTTTTTTCATGTAGACCACCTGCTTTCTTTTAAATAATGATTATCTGGTGGAGAAGAGGGAAAGTCTTTTTATATATTTCGATAGTTCAGTGGGGTATATATTCCTGTCTCTTCACTTTATCATCACTACTTCACGCAGCCCTCTAAAATCTTCATCACCGGTAATGACCTTGCCCTGAATTTGTCTGGCAGTGAATAAGACAAAAACATCTGCCAGGCTCATATGTTTTCGCTCTTTTTTTATGTCAGCATAGAAAGTGCCAGCTCCTTCGGCAAATTCCGGGGTGCAAGGATATATAGATGAGAGAGAAAAAATAATTTTTTTAGCCTCATCAAAGGGAATACCTCGACGACGAAAATGGCTGGCTAATTCTGACAGCGTAATCACCTGGGTATGAATCTCCTGTTGTGGGTCCTCGATAATTTCTTTTGCTTTTTTTCCAGAAACTGTCCCATCAAAGTATTCTATCCAAGCATAGGCGTCAATCACATATCTATTCATCCAATTGTCCTCTGAACTCACTTTCTGATGTAAATGGACCTATACCCTTAAAGAGTCCAAAACCACTTTTTGGGAGTTTGTGAATGTCAATTTCGATAAGCTGGTTCTCCTGCAGGCTTTCTTCTTCTACAACTGCCTTGGGGATAGTTACCACTAACGATCCTCCTATTTTCCACGTTTTTGCAATGGTTTCCATAGTATATGGTGCCCTATTGATTTGGGCAAACTTTTTGTTGTACATAGTGTATAATAATGTAATATATAAAATTTTTGGTCTTATTTTGATAGAAACTTAAGCCAATTTGTTGGTCCTGGGCTACAACCTCTGTAGTTTTGCTATTTTTCTTGGTTCTTTTTCACTCTATTTTCTTTGGTTGGTTTTGGAGAAATATCCTCACCTTTCTCAGCAGATGTAAACCAGGATGCCCATGCCCTTTGAAAAAAACCTTTGCGTTGGCTGGAGTGAGGAATACCATAGTGAATATTAAGCTGGTCTAAATCGTATTGGATGGCCTGAAGCACTTTGACTTTCTTGCGTTCATAATGAACGCGCATAACCAGCAGTAAAATGTATAACCCCAGCACCCCTCCAGCGATGAGGCTTAGCTTTAGCAGCAGGGGGCGCACCGTGTCAATCAAAGTAGTTAACTCTGCTACTGCATCACCGGCCGGAAAAGCTGCCACCTCAAATAGAATCATATCAGCCCAGTAAACCTTCGAGGTTTTTATACTTTGTGATGGTCTTAGGGTTGTTGCGAAAGGAGGGATTAGCATCAATTCACGAGCGAGAGGGTTTCATAGTAGCCTTTGCAATACGGCACAGTTCGAAAAGTGA
>DUFZ01000050.1 GCA_013331635.1 Candidatus Woesearchaeota archaeon
CTTCAATTATGCAACACAGCAAAAGAAATTCCAAAGTAGGATTCCCCCGGCTGTCTAAGATTTCACGGGCACGAAGAGAGGTTATGGCAGTCATGTTCTTTGTAAGACCTTCTCAATATCTTTAAGATCATATAAATAGAGCCCTTCCTCTGAAATTTTCTTTTTAAATGATTTAGCGAAAATTACCCAGCATTCTTTCCTTTTTCCCTTTCTCCATTCTACAAAATTGGCTTTTTCTTTAAGTGAGGATAGGATTTCCATGGCATCAACTTGCTCTTGCCACTTACATTCACCTAGCAAAATTTCAGAGGTCTTCTCATTGATAGCCAGCAGGTCAATTTCTTTATCTTTATACCACCAAGTGCCTACTTCCAACCCTATTTTTGATATCTTTATATTCATATCTTTTATTATTTTCTGGCAGATGTCTTCAAATATCACACCCAAATAATGGGGATACTCTTGTTGCAGCAACGGTTGAAGCTGACTGCTGTTTTCCTCTATTTCACTCTGATAAGGGTAGACAAAGGTAAGCCAAAATCTAAAATAATTATCAGCTATTTTATAGAGGTATTTCTTTTCTTTGTTCGAAGCAGTAAGCGGTTTTATTTTAGTAATAAGTCTAAGGCTAAGTAAAGTAGCCAGATACTTATTGATGTTGGTAATATCCACTCTGGATTTGGTAGCAATTTCAGTAAGGGTGGTTGAGCCATCAATGATGGTTTTGAGAATATTGAAATACACATTTACTTCCCGCAGCTCTTCTCGCAATAAAAATTCCGCTTCTTGATGTAATATATTGGCTTTATTAAAAAAAGTGTTTTTGATATTATCGATGAAAGATAAGGAATCACTCATCTCTTTAAGATAAAAAGGGACGGTGCCAACTGCCCCATATATTTTAATAAGGTCTTCAACACTATAGTGAGGAAAGAAAGAAGCGAGGTTTTTAACGTGAAGTGGCTCTACTTTTATCTGCCCGCTCCTTCGGCCATACAACGGGCTTTTTACGCCTAAAACCTGTTCCTCCATAACACTCATGTATGAACCGCAGAGTATCAAAAAAACAGATTGAGAAGTTAATATTTCATCCCAAAGATATTGAAATTCAGAAAGAACCTTTTTATCTTCAGCTATCCAATAAGGAAATTCATCTATAATTATCACTACTTTTTCTTTAAATCGTGTTTGAATGAATATCTCTCTAAATAAATCCTCAAAACGGGTGCATGGTTTTAAGTAAATATTGAAATGGGCAGCAAATTTTCGCTGGAACTCTTCCAATTCCAATTCGAGTTTCTGCTTTTTTGCCAAATAATAGAAGTGGGTTTTATCTTTAGAAAACTGTTTCAATAATTCAGTTTTGCCAATCCTTCGCCGGCCGTAGATGACAAAAAACTCTGCTCTAGAAGAGCGATAGGCTTGTTCTAATGCCTGCAGTTCTACTTTCCGGTTTATAAATTTTAGTAACATGATACTAAGTATTATCTTACTACTATTTAAAGCTTGTGGCACTTCCCGCCAGAACTACTTCCACCGTAGGATTCCCCTGGCTGTCTAAAATTTCACGGGCTTTGAGGGAGGTTATAGTAAACATTTACACCTGACCAGTATATGATTGAGTATTGCTAATGACCATATCCACATATCGCCCCACTAACTGAATTCTATTGAGAATTTTATCATCTGACCATGATTTGTAAACATCAAATTGCCTAAAAAGTTCAGGACGTAATTGAGTATAGACTGAAGTCCAAGTTGAAGTATCTCCAACTCCCAAAGCAGCTTTATTAACTAATCCTGCTCCTATATTATACGCAGCTATTTGACATTTCAATTCAGTGCATCCCTTAAGTGCCTTACGAGTTTTATCAAAAAGATACGTACCTAATAGAATATTAGTTCGTGGATCTGCAGGATTATTAGAAATGGATGTTAATTCAGGATAACTCCTAATCATGGAATTATAATGTGTACTAAAATCATTCACCTGCATTAGACCACCATTAGCGGCCATGGGATTAAAAGTAGATTCTTGTTTAATGATAGCTTTAATCAGTGGAGCATCCACCTTAAACTTACTTGCTGCTTCAGCAATTATTTGATCATATTGATCTTCACGAGCAACACCGGGTATGGTGGAAACTAAAAGTGGGGCAGGAGTCAAATAATTATATGTTAATGGAGCATACGTACGCGAACAGCATTTTGCCGAACCATCGACATATTCAAAGTGCATTGTATCGGGAGTCGGCTTACCATATTGTTGCCCATATCGCCCCCCCCAGTAAAAACCATTTTCCTCGAAAGCATTCACAATTTCGGGTGGAATATCAGTAATAACCTCAGCTCGGCGACAACGCTCTCTCTCTTCTGGAGTTGGCGTATACCCCCACCAAGTGGCCCAGTTAGCAACTTTAGGACAGTGAGGATTATGGGAAGGATTAATATCAACGGCAAGACAAGCCAAATGAAAATTTCCACAGTTAGCTGGCTGATTTCCATTTGTACGGCAGGAACCGACAGCATTAATTTTATATCCCATTTGTTCAATAACTCGAGCAACATTACGTAATGGTTGCGCCATCGCTTTGTTTACTGCAAAAGCCTTTCCTCCGACCGTTACTTTCTCCGTCTGAACACTATTTCCAACTCCATAACCAGCCGTAAAGCATTGCTCCTGATTACTTTTCTCTGAAACACCATTAATTTGTTTTGCAAAGCTTAAAGTTACAGTGCCTGGAACTCCTGCAACTGTAATTGGTGGAACTATTGGTAAGGGAGCGTACACACTCTCAAACGAAACCCATTTATTTAAATTCCAAATTTCCGCAGAATTTCTAACAAAAAGCCCAATCTTTTTAGCCCACACTTCATCAATCTCTCGTACTCTAGTAGAGAGCGGCGATGAGAGAACTGGTTCTAAAGGGAGAGTTGCGGTTGTTTCAGATACTAGTGATTCGGGAGAAGGAGGTTCTTCAGTCTCAATATTTTGTCCCTGAACTTGCGTTTCTCCACTCGTTACCAGTGGAACACCTGGGTCAAAACCTGCTTCCTGAGGTACTAGAGCAAGAACTGCCACCACACTTATCAGTACCATGAGCATAACAAGTCCAGCCAACCAATATTTTTTCAATTCCACTTTATGATCCAATCTCAAGGTTTTTCGTAACAGTAACTTTCTTGTCTAATAAAGGATTTGAAAGCACTAATTCCAAAGTGTATTCTCCAGCTGGTGCCAAAGGGCTAACCATAAAATAATCTTTAAAAGTCAAGGTTTGTACTTTTTCAGTGCTTTTTTCTTGATAGACATAATTATTCCTCTCATCCACATCCAGTAAAACCACTTTATCTGGCCCTGTAATTCGATAATTCTTAACCAAGGCAATATCGCCATTCCAACTACTGCTCTCCACTCTATAGAGGAAATGAACTTCGCTCCCGGGCGTAAAATGAGTCGTAGGTGTAATACAATGAAATTGCTCATCAATAGCTGTACAAAATTCAAACTCTTTCATCACTACCGTACCGCTTCGTTCATAAGGCAAAAATTCCGCATTTAAAACTGAAATATCCTCATTCTCAGCTTTAACCATAATTACCCCCGAGCGAACCAGTAACAAGACTACTGCGCTAGTCACAACCACTAACACCATAAAGAGTATAATTTCAATGACCACCGAAGCTCGTTGATTCATGAGCACGCCCCCGGTAAAACTATATACCCCACCTTACCTGCCACTTCCGTCAAATACATTTTCATCTTCTGAAAATCAGCACTACTTTGAACATCACAAGAATATTGAGGCAATACCTCAGCACCAAATTTCCGTTCAAAGAACAAACCTAATAGATTAACTATTTGATCTTTGTGTGCATCAGTGCCCCGTCCATCCATAATCTTGCTGGCAATATCATAATAAATCGCTAAGGCATTATTGATATCTGAGCGTTTCTGCTGCATGATTTGCAAGGTGGTAATCTGCACCCCTTCATAATTCCCAGCCATGAAGGCTTGATGCAATCCCCCTGTTTGTTGAAAAGCAGTTTCCTGTCGCTGCACCGTAATCGTCTGGGCATAGCTGGTGCGAGACGTTGCTGATGCCTTCGCAATTTGATGCGCATTCAAACATCCCCCAACTTCATCCGCTTCTAATAACTCATAGGTCACCGTAAACTGCCGGCTGTTAGGAACTGCCGAAGCACTCACCGCTCCAGCACCATTAACTTGATAGCCGCAGGTCTTAACAGAATCAGCAGAATTTACTGTTCCCAGCACATTGTTGATAACATAACCACCAACATTAAAGTTCACTCGATTAATCTCAGCAATCGTAAAACTAGTCTTAGTACCAGCGCTTTCTGTTTTTATTAAATATCCACCAGGTGGTGCAGAATATCCTCCTGTAGGCAGAATACTCACGCCAGCTGGCACTTGTAAGAGTACTGTTCCATCATTTTGAGGAGAGGCTGTATACGTAAAGAGATAGGTTCCGGGAACTGCTTGCAAATCGGCCGGAGAGGTCACGACAGTTGGTGGTCCGCACTGAGGATTGCTATTGAGTGATTTCGCTATACTCGCCGACACTCCTCCAAACATTCCTTCCAGCACCGTTCCCAAATTCTCCTCAGGGAACATCGGCCCGGGAGCATTTTGCATCAAAGGCCGAGGTGGTAAATCAGAAACTCCCGGCATTCCAAAGGGTGAAATAGTTCGCTTCAAGCACTTTGCTTTCCCATCGCTGTTCAGGTGAACCCGAACTTTGATGGGGTCGTTTAGTAAAAACAAATTAGGTGTTTTACAATCAACCCACGTCTCTGTCTTCTTATCCTTACACAGCACATAGGGTTCTTCCAAATAGGTTCCACCAAAGCCAAACAACTGTGACAACTCCGGACAGACATATCGTCCCGTCACCAAATCAGCATGGCAGCTCAGTTCCGTTGGGAGTAAAACATCTTTCAAGGGCACATAATAAATTCCTTTATTGCCATTCAAATATCCTTCATCAAAGCACTCGTTCTCATTTCCTTTCTCTGATGGATCCAATTCCAATTCAACTACTACATGATCATATCGGTAATGGGAATCAACTTTGATAGAGGAATCTAAGGGAAGGCTAAAGACTTCGGTGGGCGGTAAATTAAAATTAGTCTTGAGTAATTTGGTTTTCTCCCCTTCCAGTGGCGAGCTCACACTCTGCGCATTAATACAATCACATCCCTTGCCCCCGCAGCTCGGATCAACACCCTTAAATCCTAAATCCTCGGGCCCGATACATTTAAGTGATACCTTCCATTGCCGTATCCTGCATCCTGGCATGATAACCCCGCCAATTTTATAAGTAAACAGTGCAGTTTGTCTTGCTGGATTATAGGTGCTCAGTTCTCGTTGTGTTGGCGCCATCACCACATTGGTCTTCATGGGAAAGGCATAGGCTGCATCCAGCAGAAAATCATCGCTGAGCAACGGAAATTCTAAGCCAAAGGCCGCCATGCACATAGCTTGTGCAAATCCCTCTGCCCCACCTTTAAAGTATTCATTGAGTTTGGCATTCCCATAATCTTCTGAAATATCGGTCACTGAACTTTGCAAGGATTGCTCCAAGGCTTGAAAGCCACCCGAGACGATGACTCCCACATCACCAAGTGGCCCTTCCTTGCTTTTATCATCGATAGAATACCCACTGCATCCCCCAGCCATATAAGCAATCCCCTGATATAATAATCCGCACACCTGCTGGGTAAATAAAGTCTTACACATTCCCGCATCCTGTAATCCGGTATATTTCGCTTCAATCAAACAATTTCGCATACCAGTTAACATATTTCGCAGCATCCGCACATTCTTGAACATCCCCGAGAGACACACACTTTGCAAGGTTCCTATTAACTGTGAATGAGGATTGATTTGAGGAACTTCCTTTTTACCCTCACCATTCAAATAATCCAATAAATAATCCGCGCCAAAGGCACCTGAAAAATCCCGTCCGGTATAATAACGGATGGAAGGATAATAGGTCCCGCTGCTTTTGCCCGATTCCTGAAACACCCGCTCCTGCTGATAGGACCAATCTTCTTTGGCACCATCTTTTTCTGCAACCGCCGTGTGAACATTAGGATATTGTGTTGCTTCTGGCACTTTCGATGAACAGACACATTGTTCAAATTGTGGTTTTCCGTCAGTACTATAATCTAAATCAGCATCTTCAGGACTTAAATTAGGAGAATTCTTTATCACAATGGGTTTTGTCTCTGTTGCAGGTTTTGTTTCATCAATAACAGGCTTTGTATCTGTTGGCTTAACTCTCTTAATGAAACAATCACGGGTATATCCAGCTGCGTACTCACCATCCTTAAGTTCTTCCAAGACCGTCGTTCCACCAGCACTATTTTTTTCTGCAACACACCTTCCACTAACGACGTTTTTTAATCTGGGATTAGAACATATGTCCTTACAAGTTTTATCTTTACCAACCATATACCCCTCCGAACCATCTGGATGATAAACAATAAGACGAGTAGGAACTGATCCCAGTCTTTCTGAAACACCCAACACTCGATTCAGACGATAAATTCCTACATCCCTATCTTTAATTTCTCGTATGACTTTTGGATCACTGCTTTCAGAACTAGGTATTTTGTTATAATATAAAGTTCCATCCGCAGTTTGCCAGCAGGCAGTCACGTCATCTATTTTTGTCGCTGTATCCAACGCCAGAGGATTTGCTTTAATCAACTCTTTACAATTCTCCCTCTCCATCAACGCAACTCCCTTTCCCGAAACTGCGCAACGTTGCTGTTTGATAATCTTATCATCAATCTCTTCGGTACTCTTCGACGCCGTCCATCTAGCTGGAACTGTCCTGCATAAAGCTCGATCACAGGTCCATTTATAGGCAGTATCGAGCGCCGCTTCCGCTTTCCACGCTGCCGCCGTCTTTGGACAACGAGCATTCAAAGAAACTTGCTTCCAGGCTGCGCTAGTCTCACCCTCCGGTGCTGTAAGTGCTTTTTGTACATCTTCAGGTAAATCAGAAACTTTAAATGAAGGGTTATTCAAACGTAAATCTTTCCAATTCTTTAACGTCTCATCCAAATACAACCCATTCTGATTAAGATCACATTTCAATTGCTTCTTAGATTCATCTGTAGATAATGCCGCTTTAACCGTACTAAAATAAGCTTCCAATTTAGACGTAAAAATCCGAACCCATCTCGTTCCCGTTCGCAGCATGAAAGAAATAATACACCCCGCGCCCGCATACAAATACGCCTGCTTGATAACCGGCTCAATCTGCTCCAATTTTGCCACCGTAAAATTCAAAGAACTGATCCCTTCATTGGCCAAAAAATCCGGAAGGTAATCCTTGCTCTCGATAGGAATATCCACCAAGTATCCTAAATTCAAACAGGAGGTCTGCACTTTCTGCTGTCCATAAGTCTGATCTCCTTGTCGTTCCTGATAATTAATAGTTACCTTCAGCGGCATCATCACCTGCCTTTTTTTAAAATCATTCCAGAAATCATCCTTACGTTCAGTAAAATCCTTGGCCGGCAATAAGTTCCACGTCACATACAACGAAGAGCCATCCCCATTGCGAATATCCCGGTAAGTCTGGGGCAATATTTTGCATCCTAATCCAAATTTATCATCTTTCTGCATACCTTGAGTGCAGGCTTTCTCAATACGTACACTTTGAATACGATACTGGGGCTGATCCTGCGCATTAAAACCCGCTGTTGCCTGTCCTTGATACGTAAATTGAAACACCGCCTGAATTTCCTGCCTCCCCTCATCCACTAAATTTGGAACCAGTCGCAAGGGCGCTTGAAATTTTGGAATAGATTCCACCCCAAAATCAAAATTAGATGAAAAACAAGTACGCACTGTCACCTGGCTCTGCCAATAGCCCGTTTTCCCACTCTTATCTTCACTGACAATATAGATATAATAACTAAAATCCTGTTGTTCAGCTACTTCCTGTATTGGGAATATAGTTGTCTGCAATAAACCCGAAGGAACTTCCCGCGGAGCAAGTTTTTCTAAAGTAAGTGAACTAAGCCCCTGTGAAAATTCCACATCTTTAAATGAAAATGCACCTTTACTATCAGCGACGGTAGTGGCTCGCGCATCTTTAAAATCAGGTTTATACTCATAGCCCAGTGGCCGATAGATATACAAAAATAATTTCGCCCCCGGTTCTGATTCTCCTGAAATAGACGATTCTGCATTATTTTCAAAATACTCCGTGCCTTTTTCAATATCCGCTTTCACTGTCGGTGCTTGAGTATCAATCTGCACCTCCAATTCCTGTACTGTTGTCCAGCCCGCTGCATCAACAACTGTAATTGTAATATGATTTATTCCTTCTTCCAGCGAAATAGTTTTTTCAATAGTCATTCCGTTGCCTTTTGCAACCGACCGATTGTTCACCACAATTTCAAACTTGCTCTCTTCTGAGATAGTTCCTTTCAAGGTAAGGCTCGTATCCGTGACCAAAGAAGGTACTTGCTCCAGTTTCAATTCCGGTTTTTGCGTATCAGCAAAGACGCTCCCGATAAAAGTCGCTTTGTTTCCTTTCACATCCATCGCTTCAACGGTAATAGTATTGTTTACATTCTCACTCAAAGTAACTTGCGGAAAGACAAACGTCCCGTTTTCATCAGTTACCGAAAAACTCCTCAACATCGCCCCATTCACTAATAATCGTACCTGCGCGCCCGGTTCAGTAACTCCAGTAATATCCGTAATGGCTCCTGCTACCAGTGCTGGCAATACCACCACCAATGCTGGTGCCGTTATATCAGGAGCTGGAGTGGTAAATGAATACATCGCCCCCCCATTATTATCCAGAACCGAATTACTTTCCACCGAAAAAGAATAGTTGGTAGAAGGCTTCAATCCCGGCAAAGCAATTCGATGCTGTTGAACTTCAGCCGCACTCCCCTTTGTTCCTAGATTATCCACCGAAGTTCCGTAATGAACAAAACTATCGCTAAGCACATCCGTATCCCAAGTGATTACTGCACTTTCTTCAGTAAGGTCCGTTGCCTGAACGGAAGAAATTTCAACAGCGCTGACGATTGGAAGATTCATAAGTAATAGTATCACCGCTAAAGTCCAATATATTCGCCAGGGCAATTTTCTCATCGCGTCATCATTACCTCATCAACTCCGGAGCCGGAACCAGGGCGCTATATTCTCCAATACCCAGCAATAATCCAAACCTATCCTCCTCGCTTCCTTTCTCTTTCACCGGAACATGGATAACCATAGTATCAGCCACTTGCAATTGATCCCACAATACCATCCAATTTTTTTCATACCCACCCATCATCGTTTCATCTTTAAACACTTTAACATCAATTTGATACCTAAAATCAGCCTCCGCTAATAACTCTAATTTTTGCTGATCCTGTACGGTCTTCTCCAGAGCAGCTGATTTCACCACGCTCGATTCCTGAAATGGCTCCACCCCTATTTGATCCTTCTTTTGATATGTAAACGTAATCACGGCCGTTTCATCATCATCTAAAGAAGCTGCTTTGCCCGCTTTCCCATCCACTATTTCATGCTTCAATACCCTAATCTGCTGAACTGGGAAGGAATACAAAGGAGCAAGTTCTAACTGCACTTCTGCATTATCGCTCGTAACCACTCGCTTCCAGTCATCTTTATACCCGCTCTTGCTTCCCCGGACAATTCCTCCCACACAATTCGGAAAGACCGTGCGATAGGCCGCGACATTTCCCATATTGGCAAAATTATATTCTGTACTGCCCATCTCACAGCTATATTTCAAGCAGGTAAAACTAAGTGAAACCTTATCCAAAGGCTGTTTATCGTACACCCCGCTCTCCTCGTTAGAGACTAATGTTGAACTAAAGATAGTCATGGGAATTTTCGCCCCAGCACAATATTCCTCATCCGGATAGACCTCCAAAAAGGAACTGGTTCTTCCCGCTTCACTGCCTCGATTAGGGATATTTTTTTGCAGATGAACCGTCAACGCCATCTTAAAGGTATATCCCGTGGTTTCATCACGGACCGTCACCAATACCGGATAACTCACATCATACACGAATTTCCACGACTGCAAGCATAACGCTTTTAAGATATCAGTACTCCCACCCAATTGATTGCTTTTCAAAGACGTCCCGCTTCGCGGACTCACTTCAAATGAAAAAGGATACGAATCCTCATAGCTAAAAGTCACTCCCACCTCCGGATTCTGAACCTCATCGCCTAGATCCCAGATATAATGATTTTGGTAGTACGGTAATTCTTCTGGGAATTCCACATAATCCGTTCCTTTCACTCTTAATTCCCGTATATTCACCCGCAATAAATGCTTTAAGGCATCTTTAACCTCGCTCACTTTCCATTTCTTTTCACTGCAGCTAATATCCATTCCCGAAACCGGAACTTGTGGATGCTCTAAGGCAATAAGATCCTGGGTAATATCTTCCAGTTTCATATCTTTCATTTCCTGTTCCACTACTCGACGAGCCGTTTCATACACTTTTTTCAATTTGACCGGCGACTCCACTACATGATTGATAACTTCCGTCACCACTTCTCCTGCTTTGTTACGAATTTCCACATCCCAATGCACATTAAAGATAACTTTACCATCTAGAATTTGAGTATCCGCAGTGATATCACTCTTCTCTACTATCGTATACACTTCTTTAAAGGCACTCGTATCGAAGACACAAGAACGTAAATGCGTTTCCATATCTTTATCCAAATCACGTTTAATTTGTTCTAAAGAAGGAATAGCAGTTGTTGTACCATAAGCCCAATAGGGAACCACGGTGAAGGGAGAAGTACGTAGATGTACTAAGCCATTCTGGGCAATACTATCAGGAACGTTGATGTATCCACCTTGCAGCCCCAGTTTTGATAAGGCCTGCGTTCCGATAGTATCCATACACACTTCCAGAAAACGCTCCACTTTCCCTTTTTCCGTGGGAATAATTTCCCCTGGCTTAAACGTCCCCACTTGATTTCGCAGCACAATAACCAGAACGACTGCCAGCAAGATAACTAAACCTAAGATTATGAAGATAGTAACTTGACCTTTTGAGTTCATAATACCCCTAAAATGGGAAGAATTAGAGCTATATCTATCTACCTCCAACCTCTTTTTGTACATGCCCTGAAGGATAGTAAGTTGATTTATAAAGCTTATGCCCAGTCACGACGACCAAATAGAGTACTAATTGCTAATGATAATAGGATATATAATCAGTACTAATTGCCAGTTAATACAACAAAAAAAACCTATTGAGACCTGTGAAGTTAGTGTCTAAAACTGTGCATTAGTAAAATACAAAACTGTACAGTATACTGCACAGTACAAAAATTTAAGTTAAAAGAAGGGACTATTTTGACTTTTAATCAAAGTGATAATTTTGAGATTGCTGGAATAAAAATTAAAGTTCGACCAATCTGGAAATGGCTGCTCACTTGAGTCGTTGGCGCATGCCAGCTTCATATTCTGCCCATATCTTTGAGGAGACATACTCTCGGCTGAAAGTTAAAATTTCATCCACTGTTGCTCCTTTTACTTCCGATGGAACTGATGGAACTTGATTTTTCACGGCGTCGCCTACGGCGATGACCTCCCGACGTACCCCACGCACGCGAAGATAATTAAGGACACTACGGCCACCGGCGTCGAAACTGGAAATGCTAAAGAAATCACCGAGCCAAGACGCCCGCGCAAGTGGACTATCTTTTGCATGCTCTCGAACGTACGAAGGATTCAAAACCCATACTCTTGTTACATCAATTTTAGCTTCTTTGAGCATCGCCATATTCGCAACAAAATCATCCCCCTGCCCATAGACACGTTCCGCAAGTCTTCGCTGTTCAGGGTTTAGCTTATTGTATTTAGTGGTTGAAATTTCCATAGAGCTAAATTCATCGTTCTCTTTTGTAAGTTTCAGTTGCGTGAGATTAAATACTTCCGTTGCAGGAGCTTTAATGGCAGCGTCTGCTTCCGCACAATCAGGACAATAATTTCCAGTACTAGTTAATTGAGTAAAAGCGTCATCGATATGCCGCAGAACCAAATTGTCAGCTTCTCTGGTCATAGCCAGTTGAGGTGTTTTCTCATTCATGAAATAGAATACTCCATCACCAGTGTAGAACCATTGAGTGCGTAATTCGGCATTGGTTTGGCGTTCGTTCATCAATTCATCAACGTGCAGCATGGTGCCTGGCTGTAATTGTTTATAGCCGTCGCGTAAATTTTTGGTAATTGATTCTAATGACATATGTAAACCTCCTAATATCCAACTCAAAATGGCAGGTTGTTTATAAATATTTCTTATTTTTAAGTAATAAATAAAACAATCTACCCAATATACCCCGCTTCATGATGCCGAGCTTTCGCCCCGGCTGGTGTTGCTGCTCCCGTCTCTGCCAGCCACTCCTTGGTCCGCTTCATCAGCTCTTTTTCCACTTCGGTAATTTCCTTATCCATCCTTGCCATATTTAAGCCATACTTAAATTTACGCTCCAGCACCTGAATGATTTCTTTAGCCCCTTTAATTCCTAAATACATCGGATGCCCAAAAGTTTCCGCCAGCAAAGCCACTCCTTTGATTCCTCGTTTCTTTCCCAAACCCAAGAGAATCCCGGAAACTCCCACAATCGGCCCTACCACTCCAAAAATATCTTCCTCCAGCAAAAACTCCTTGCGCGCATACGCTTTCAGCAGACCAGCATCATTCGCCGTGCAGTACACCCGGCACTTCTCCGGCACATTTTGTAATCCGATACCGCCAGTCGTAATAATTTCCGAACACTTAAATTGCTTAGCAATAGCCAGGATGGTTTCACAGAAAGTATAACAGCTCTCCTCATCAATCGGCTGAATATCACCTGTTAACAGCAAGACATCCCTTTTCGTTCCATTTCCATTAAACTTCTTATAATACAATTCCAGCCTCGGCATTTCCACCAGATTATCCTCATTCACAAACACCGAATGAGGAAACTTATGAGAAAAAAAAGAATACAACTTAACTGCTTTCAGCTCATCCACCAAAAAATCCACTGCAATTTTTCCAACATTCCCGATGCCCGGCAGCCCCTCGATAAACAAAGGGTTATGTAATGCCGGCAGTTTTACCACTTCCTGCGTCACTTCCCATTCCGTTTTCATCATCATTATAATAAATCATGGCTTTATATAGTTTTGGATGGAAAAACGAGTTGAATTTTCAGCAAGAAAGAGTACCTTGCAATCTTCTCACCATCTCAATCGCATCTCTCTGATGAGTTGGATGAAGATAATCATCTTCCTCATATTCCGGAATCACATAGGGAATATTGAGAGGTATAATTGCTTCCCGAAATACACGCTCAACATCCAGCAATCCATTCATCCCCGCATACCCCTCATCATGCACATCGGTGCCAACTCCCGGCTTTGCATTGGAAAATTGCAGTGAACCAATCAGATCATGATATATATGAATAAAACGATTTATTATCGCAGTAATGGTATCCCGAGTAAAAGTCCCTCTAAAAAAACTCTCGCCGATATATGCACCAGCTGAACTTTGGGCATCACTCATCTCAATCGATAAAGAGCCAAGAGGCGTTGCAACCCGATATAATTCTCCGTCTTTGACCGCTTTCGACCAAGTATACAAACTGATAGCCAAATGAGCAATATCTAGTGCTAAAGGTATTCGCATTTCACCAAACTCTTCCATCCCTGCTGTAACCGGTAAATACATTGGTTGATTTTTCCGAATACCAATAGGCGTCCCGTTTTCAATTTGCAGGGGAACATCAGAGCGATGTTGAAGCTCATGATGAAATTCAACAATTCGTTCCAAAAGAATTTTTCGCGCAGCACCATGGCGAGGCTTTCCTTGATCAAAAGAATCAAAAGAATATTGATACTGAAAATACGCCTCACAGTCCGTCCCTTGTTTCACCCCATTAATCAAATCAACACAACGAAAGAGATAATCACGGCTTTTCCTGCTTTGAAAAATATCATCAGATATCGGGTTGATAACCAAATCTTTATCCTCGCAGGGAGCTTCCAATCCAACTACAGAAAAATCATCCGCAGCTCGCCTAAGTTTATCCAGAGCTTGACTATAATTATCCATATCTTCGGAAAGCAAGATAATTTCGATACCATCAACTGCTAAACTCTTTCGAACTGCAATTTGATCGGCTCGCAGTGCGCTCTTTGCCAGTATTTTCATAGGAATCACCAAAAAAATAAAATATGCGAGGGACGTGACTTTCAAGCACTAAGCTGTTTCGTCTTGGTGGGCTTCATGCCCGCCTTTTGGTGCAGCTTTAGTAAAGGTGCATTTGAACACGCGTACCCACTCCTCACCTAGTAGGTGAGCCTTTTGCCCGAGGCTTTTCCTAAAAGGCTCTAAGGGACAGGACCCTCAATCCTGCGGATTTGGCCAGGCTCTCCCACCCTCGCATAAAAAGGAATTATGGCACAACATTTAAAAATCTGCTGGTGCAAAAATCAGCTTCGGGCAGTAACCACCTTCAGATACCCATTCAAAGAATCTGTAAATTTTTCTGCAATTTGGTGTACTTTCAGTATTTCCGCCAGCGATAATTGGTCCTGAAGATTGAGAAATCCTTGCTGTTCTATGTCCCTTCTCCACACATAATTCCAAGCGAGACTTCGACCAAAAGAATGACTCTGAGCTAACGAAACTCCAGGAGATTCCATATCACAACGCACATATAAACCCTCATCCGCATGATACTTCCACTTGCCCACCAAAATTGTTCCGGGATGCCCCTGATCCTTCTGTAAATAATCATTCAGAAAAAATCCTCGAAAGGTAACTTCTTGCTTCACGAACTCCTGAATCGCTCGTTGATACAGGGAATCAAATACTTTCTTCTCAAATTGCCGTAAAAAATCCATCGAATTGAACACCAGTAATTTCGACTCCAAATTAGCAGCTGGTTTTGCTTCATCCATACCCTTTTCAAAGTAATTTCTTTAATAAATATTTAGCTAGTCTAATCCATAGATTACTAACCAATCATCTTAGAGAGAAAAAAAGCCCACCCTCAAATCCTAAATTATCCTAATCGCATAATCACGCCTAACCATTCCTTCCAGAAGAGTTATCGCCGGATCATTAGAAGCGGGAGCAATTACTGTCGTGTCCCTGAAATCGCTAGGATAATCATGATTATTCAGGAACTCTAATTTCAAACCGGTATTGGTCAGCAAGCCATGGTTGTAAATACTATTTTGAAGATTTGGAGTCAAACCTTTTCCCGCCCGATGCTCATTAACGAACTCTTGGCTGCAAAAAAGCTTGTAGGCCCATAGCTTTCCTTTAGAAAAGAAAGCCACCGCAATGTTAGGAAGGCTTTCCTGAATTTTTTCGCCATTGTGAGCAATCACCCCAACAGAACTAACTTTTTCTTTTCCCTCTTCCAGTAAATAGGTAAATCGTATCGGGCCGCCAGGTGATTTAATGTTCATTTCCTGGGGAAAATGACGAAGGTGTGTCCCCTTGCGATTATTTTCGTACTTCGAACCTTCAGAATAACAAAGCATGTTCAGCGTTTCATCCCTTTTGAAGGTAACCTCATTTTTCAGATCATCAATAGTATCTACAATTTTAATGTCACCAGAAAAAATACCCCCTGGATATGCCACAAAAACCTCACCAGTAAAAAGGTTAAGGATAAGCGAATATTTTATCATATTATCTTTGAGCAAGGTGACTGATGAATTACACCCTTCCACTCGAGCATGACTTTCTCCTATTTTTTTTCTTTCGAAATCAAATACTTCCCCCATTGTTGTACCAGCAGAACCATGCTCTTCAATTATCTTTTCTAAATAAGATGAACGATCTGCTGGATCACTGATAATCACCGGCGTACTATGCTCAATGCGGCTGCTCCCCACTTTACCTTTCTCTTCCGTAATGATGACTCCTGACTTATCATAAGCTCTTTTGAACAAAGCATCATGGCCGTAGAAATCATGACCAAGGGAAATCGCATCCTCAGCGACGATATCAAAATAGATAGTATCTTTTTTATCTTTTCGCGCATAACGTTGCCGCATCTTCACAGGAAGACTATTGAGATCTGCCTTAGCTTCTGTAACCTCCAAGGCACGCAGTGTCCCGTACATCTTGCGAAATATCTTCAGAGAACCATTGAGCATCTCCAGATCTTCTTCAGTTAGGTACATTCTGTTTTTTGCCGTATTCTTTTATTTAAGCTTTCTGAAAGAATGGTCAGATTATGTGTAAATAAAAAAATCGCAGATTATCTGCTCACCCATTCGCTCCCTTCCACAAAAAATCTCCACGGCAAATCCAGCGCATCTTTGATCCCGATGCGGGAACTGCTCCCTATTTTTGTGATATTAAACCCATCATCATACACTTTCACGCCCTTTCCAAGCGGCAGACCATTATGATTTTTATCAATCCCTAACGCCTGACATAATTTTCCCGGCCCGGAACATAGATTCAATACTTTTTCCGTCTTCCTGAGCTTCTTCATCTTCTCCATTCCTTGCAAAGGTTCCACCGCCCGGATTAACACTGCTCCCGGTTCTCCCTTTTTCTCCGTGGTAAAATTAATACAATTATACATTCCATAAATCAGATACACATACACATGACCATACGTATCATACATCAACGCACTTCTCTCCGTTCGAGTAAAAGCATGAGAAGCAGGATCTTTGCCATAGGCCTCCGTTTCCACAATTCTTGCCGTACAGCCATTGACAGAGATTACTTTACCCAGAAGCTCTTTGGCTACTGTAATGGTATCACCGGCGAAAAATGAGGGGGGAAGGAGTTTCATCTATTGGAAATTAAACTGATTTCTTATAAATTTTTCCTCATTCAAAAATAAATTCGGTGCAGCCCATCGGTAAAGGCCGAGCCCCTTGGATGAATTAACACCTTGCCGCCTTTATACAAAGAAGTAATAATATGAGCTGATTCACCCAGGCGGAGCGGCCGAACTTCTCCCTTCTGATCGCCATACTCCTGGGTGCCATCATCATTTTTCCTACAGTCAGGAAGGGGCTCGAAGGGAAGGTTGTTAAAAAAAATCCTATTTTGCGTTGGATCTCTCGGGTTGCCGATCACATACATCTCCTGAGGAAGAATTTTGAGATATTTGCTGAGAACTATGTCCCGCTGACGAAGCTGTTCATACCAGGCTAAGTACAGGAAATTGCCCTGAACATAAGTATTGCCTAACCGATCCCGCTGCTTCTCCGCGGTATAGTTCACAAAAATGCCATCGCCCAGTCGTCCTTTAGGACCAAGAGGAGCATAAGTCAGCCGCCGCATCAAGGTAAGCATACTAGGCAGTTCCACTACCCGAAGGCACTTCCGGTTCATCTTGAACACACCCCAGCTGCGTAAAATAGTACCAAAGCTGGCAAGACATATCTGTT
Organism: Candidatus Woesearchaeota archaeon; assembly: GCA_013331635.1. Lineage (GTDB taxonomy): Archaea > Nanobdellota > Nanobdellia > Woesearchaeales > GW2011-AR9 > GW2011-AR9 > GW2011-AR9 sp10194u. The sequence continues at coordinate 17,466 of DUFZ01000050.1, forward strand.
CTAAGTCACTCAGAGGCATGCCTAATGGAAGAATAGCCAAAGTTAAAAATATTATTGAACTAAGGAATAGCACTTACTCAGCTCAGCACATACCCCACCAGATATCCCACTAGTCCTGATCCCACCCCTACCAGCACGATTTCCATCCCCGATTTAAAAGGATTGAGCTTGGTGAAATGCGTCTTGGCCCAGCCTAGGAGGAACAACGCCATAATGGTCAGGCTGCTGGCGATAACCGCTGCTGTGCCATTTGCCAGCAGCACAAAGGGTAAGATAGGAACTAACGAACCCAACAGGAAGGAAAAGAACATCGCTACCGCATTCTTCAGCGGCGAATCAAATTTTTGTTCTGATATTCCCACTTTCCGCTGCACTAAATAATTGCACACAAATTTAGGATGACTATATTTTTTCGAATTTTGAAACAAGAGTCTTATCTCTCGCTCCCCCAGGCCTTCCCGGCGCAGGATAGTCTTGACTTCGCCCACGCACGCTTTTGGATTTCGTTCCAACTGCTCTGCGGTTGACTTAATTTCGTGCTGGTACACTTCCCGCTGTGATTTCGCCGCCAGGTACGTCCCGGTAGACATGGAGAAAGCCCCCGCAAACATGCTGGCCAATCCCGCCAGCACAATGGCAAATTTTCCACCGCCCCCCTGCCATACTCCTAAAACTAATCCCAAATTAGATATAAGCCCGTCCTGCATCCCAAAAACCATGTCCCGAACCACCTTCCGCAGGCCTTGCATGATTTTAGTTGCCATTGGGAGAAATCACCGCCGTGCACTGCTGTTCCAGACATTGAATCGAGCCCTGACCGCAATCTAAGGTATCCGGCTCGCAGTCCATCGTGCAGATTTGCCCGCTGCAATCCGGAGCGTACTTTGAATTGACAGCATCTTTCGCATGGCAGCAGGTTGCTTTCATGCAGTCAGCATCGGAAGAACAGGATTTTTGAGAAGGTATAGCGGGAGAACAAGACACCAGAAGTAAAGCCACTATCATTAATATCAATAAACCTCTTTTCATAGGTAAAGAAAAAGAATAGAATTATTTAAAGGTTTGGGAAAGGAAAATTATCTTTTAATTTCAATCAGTGCGCTCAAACCATCTGGACCGGGACCAAGAACTAACCCGCTAACCTGGCCCGGTCGCCCTGGACGCCCTCGACCGTGGAAGTTTTACTAGTAGCTTTTAGAATGAAAAATTGCTGCAGAAATTCCAATAAGGAAATGGTGTTCTGAACAATTTTACCACCCCACATCTCCGCGTCTCTTCCACGTTCTAATTTCAAAGCCGATTCGAATCCCAGTAGAGAAACTTTCAGTGACTTAACCAACACTTTTAATTTTTGATTTTGAAGTTCTTTCAGCAGATATTCCAATTGGACTAGACTGTCTCTTTTAGCAAGATCGTATTCTTCTCTCACCGGAAGATCTTTCAGCTTCTTACCCTGCTGCAAAGCTATCACCAAAACCGTGGCTTTCTGCTGAAGTTGCGAGATATTTCTGTTGAACACATCCAAAAAGAGCTGCTGATTAACCATTAGCCAAAGAAAATATTAAAGGTATAAAAGATTAACTCTAGCTAACAGTATCATCACAGAAAAAGTACCCTTTTGAGTGGTGAGAAAAACCTTAAAACTAAGCCTCTATTCTACTTTAGTGAAACCTTAAAAAAAATTTTTAATAAATTTCAAGATTAAATGAAACTTTCACAATAAACCTTATATAGATTCAAGACTTGTTAATCGGTATGGGCTCGGCAGAAAAAGTTCTTTATGATATTCAATTTATAATCATAACCTTGCTGGACCATTTACAGAAGAAAAATCAACAAGATGTTCTATTGAGGGGGGATATTAAGCTCATTAAAGACAAATTGTACGAACTATACTCCTTTGATTATCGTTTTCACGAAAAGATGCTTGATATTGTTGATGGTGATATTCACCCTAGGGACAGCCGAAGTATCTCCGCTGAGTTCCGGGTATACCAACACAGTCTGCGTAAGGCTGCAGCGCTGTGCATTGATGGGTATAATCGCGGCATCTTATCTGTCCCCAGCCGGCAGAATGGTTGGCTGTACACTGGGATCAAAAATCGAAAAAAACATATTAATAATATTGGTGGAAGAATTTATCTCAATTGCCAAGTGGAATCCATACCGCAGGTAATAAGCCATATTATCGACTGTATGGAACTGGAACTAAAGGCCCCGATGCAATGTGCCAGCTGTCGTCAGCGTGCTCAGCCTTATGAAATCCTCTGCAGCCGATGTAATAAATATTTACCCAGAACGTATCCAGTCGTTATTAAATTTATTGACTCGGATGAATTGCCTGCCAGTGAAATGATGGAAGTATTACGACCGGAAAAAGTAGTGTTGTATATTTTCCCCTGGCCGATTGTTTTAAAAAATATTTTGGGATGGCTTCAGGAGATCCGCCATTTATTTCATGCTCAGGTTCCGCTTTTCACTCAAAAAATGATGGACGGGGTTGGCTATGCACCCGAACCAACTGCCAAACAGAAAGAAAGGTATCGTTCTGATAGTGGGGATCGAAAGACTACTTCCTTTGGTAATTTGCTCTGTTTTCTTATTGCTAAAGTTATCTGTACTTGGTCTAGTGAAGAGAAAAGGATTCCTACCCAGAAAGAAATTTTAACTCTTTCCAATTGGGTTTACCAGGAGATTTTTTTGAAAAAGTATAGAATTGAATTTGAGTTAGGCATGAAAGAATAAGTTCAGGCTAAAAAAATCTTTCTCATACCCAATCCTCTCATTAATCTCCCCGCGCAAATTCTCTCCAATCAATTTCAGAACTTCCTCTCTCTTGTAATTTCCCAGCAGCCAGGATAATTTAACCAGCGCGGTATTTCCCAGCATATCCTTACCGGAAATAACTCCCAAATCTAATAAATCCCTGCCTTTATCATACACATTCATATTCACTGCTCCAAACAAACACTGCGTCGTCATCACTACTACGCAGCCTGAATCAATCACTTTCTTGATTGCCGGATATATCTTCTTATGAATCGCGCATTCAGGATTGGGAACTTGCCCCGGAGTATGTCCCAGTCCAGTTCCTTCAATGACAAGACCTTTATATCCTTGAAACAATTCAAATTGCTCTGGAAACATATTAACATGAATCTTGAGTAAACCAACTTTGTCTTCCATTGCTGATTTGAGCACTAATTTTTCCTTTCCTTTTCGCTCATACTCTTTCGCAATCATGTGCACTACTCTTTCTTTATATCCAACACTTGCAATAGCATCACTATTCACTGCTTTAAAGGCATCCCGTCTGGAAGAATGTAGCTTATAGGTTTTGGTTGCCGGCAAAATAGAGCAGACATCATCATCCTCATGTGCATGCATACAGATA
>DUFZ01000056.1 GCA_013331635.1 Candidatus Woesearchaeota archaeon
TCTCTCTAATAATAGGTCTATTTTTTCTTCGGGAACACGCAGGTAAATCCATACATCCGGTGAACTAACCCTTTTTCGAACTTCCCCGAACATCCCTTCATAGGTGGGAAAGGCATCTCCAATATTCTGCCTATTTGCTTCTGCATAAATATGGCGGTCGATCTCCAGGGGCTGTCCATGCAATACCAAGCCGCTGGCAGCATCAACTTGCGCTTGCTGGGCTAGACGATTGGCCAAACAGGCATATTGAAATTCAATAGCGTATCTTTCTGGATTTGCTGAATAACGTTCAAATAATCCCTTATCATGCTCACTGGAAATGGCATTCAATACAGGTGGAACCCAGAAATTTCCGCGCAAGGACTGAAATAATACATCTTGATAGGTGGAGGCATTTTCCAGCAGCACATCTTTCCCGGCTTTAATTGGCCCGCCGACGGCAATGGTTATCTTATCTTCGAGCTGGAGCATTTTATTCCCTCATAAAATATTTTTCTGGCTTCCCTAAAGCACGCAGGGTGTCATTGACAATTATTCTGGCCCAAATGTTACGCAGATGATCATGGTTCTCGGGGATTGGAAGCTGGGTGTACTCAATCTGGTGTTTGCCCAAAAAATCGATAATCCGGTCCTGCATGGTTTTTTGAAAGACCGGCTCTATAGTCCGCAGCCCGTTATCCTGAATATCATCACTCACTATGGGTAATTGGTATAGTTGGTCGTAAGGAAATAATCCCAACTGCGATAAGACCATACTTAGCGCAAACTTGTTTTCTCCAAATTTGTTTTCAAGATAACAATAATTGTCTATCCCCCGGTCTTCGATGGAAGTTTCATAGATCGGCATCCCTAGCCGAGGAACAGAGTAAAGAATCCTATCTGCGCACCAGCGGTGCAGAATCCAAAGCTGAGCTTCAAAAGTGGTCTCTTCATTGATGGGTAAACCGTGCTTACGGGCGTTGGAGGCAGTTTCTCCCAAGCGCATGACGGTTACGCCTCTTCTTCCTAATTCAGCTTCCACCTGGGTAGCTAAAATTGTTTTCCCCGTGCCGTGCGTGCCCAGAAGACCTATTTTGTATACCATCTTCACCTTTTGGATAAAGTGAGGTAATCTAAGAGTCTCTTAAAAAGATTGTGATGGTGCGGTTTGTATTTCTTGGAAGTATAATTACAGCTTTGAAAGAATATGAATTTCTCTAGATTTCACCAAAAAGTATATAAATTAGTTATACTTTATGTTTAAACATGGTTGAAGTAAAATTGAAGGAATGGGGGAATTCAATAGGAGTAATACTCCCTTCTGAAACTCTCAAGGACTTACGACTCCATAAAGGAGATAAAATTGAAATATCTATCGTCACCAAAAAAAGAATAGATGGATTTGGAATATGCGCTGGAGCAAAGCCATTTAAGGAAGATGAAGAGTTTCACCTGGAGTTTTAGGAATGATGTACCTTATTGACAGCTATGCTTGGGTAGAATACTTTATAGGTTCAACTAAAGGTGAAGTTCTACAAAAATTATTGCAAGAAGAGAGGAATAGCTTTCTTACTGTGGAGTGCTGCCTAGCGGAAATTCGCGGCTGGGCTTTGCGCAATAAAAAGGAATTTGACACTATTTTTAAACTGATTCGCGCTAACTCTACCATTATTACTATTACTGAACAGGACTGGATTGCTGCTGCTGTGGTATGGTTTGAGCTGAGAAAAAAAAGAAAACACTTTGGCCTTGTCGATGCGGTTATTTTGGTAAAACAAAGCGAGCATAGGTGTAAGGTAATTAGCGGCGATCCTCATTTTAAAGATCTTAAAGATGTGGTTTTCTTGAGATAATTTTAAGGGGGCGCAATAGTTTTTCACCAATAACTATATAAAAAACCAGAGGATTTTTGGCTTAATGGGGCCGTAGTGTAGCTTGGCCAGGAGAAAATCACAGATTTTCTGTGATTGCTCCTGAAGCAACTATCACTCAAGGCTGGGGGTCTTGAAACCGGGGTTCGAAAGCATATTGCTCGAAAGTCCTCGCGGCCCCATATTTTTTACAAAGTCTGGGGTTGATAAGGGGGAAGCCCCCTTATATCCTAGCGGCCCCATATTTTATTATGTACCTCTCTAAAATGAACTATCCAAAAGATTATCAACTGTGGTCGGAATCAGAAGGAGAGCCACTTGAATTTTATGTTGCTGTTCGGGCAGGTGCATCGCGTTCTGAACTTTTTCATACTGACAAGCCATTGTATAGGGTACTGGCATTATCTGGAGAGTTGGAGCAGGTTCTACGGGGCAAGGTCTCTTTAGGAGATGATCCGGTAACCTATGTCTGGGATAATTTTCCTGATGCGACTAAACATAGTTTAGCAGGGACTTCTGTAGGCTTATACCAATGGTTAAAAAAAAATGATTTAGAAGACATTCTTCATAAAGATGAATTACCCTTTACTCGAGACCCTTTGGGATATTATCACCAACTTTTTCCAAGGGTTACTCGTGGTCAATTGCAAAAATTACATCCTCGCTTGTATCGTTGCCTTTATAAAACAGGTAAACTCTCTGAGTTACCGATGCAAGAAGAGGAAATGAAATCATGGGGTATTTATCTGAAGAAGTATAATGGTTTAACTCAATGGGAATTATCAATTGCTATACCTACTTTGATTAAAAGATTAGATTATGAGGGAATGTTGGAAAGGATACCTGTTGGCGATACCAAAGAACTAGCGAGAAAAATTCGTTTCCGCCTTTGGAAAAGGGGGTATTTGAAATAAATTTCATTTTGAGATGTTGGCAGATACTTTTGGTTTGTGATAGACTATATTTCTCCAAAGTCAAACTGCGGGTTAATTCTTCCTTCCCGTGCTACAATGGCATCTCCATGCAGAGTGATGCGCATGTACTCTCGCAGGTAGGGATCAGTAATGTCTTCTATACTGGGATTTAAGCTGTAGACCGGTCCAGTTGGCTGTTTGACCATAGCCTTGGCGCGGATCATTTCTTCAAAGGTATGATCCAATTGTAAAAGGGATTGGGGCGAGACTTTACCGTGAACATTGGCTTCAAAGTGCCTTTTTGGCGCATACATCTTTCCTATCAATCGGCCATTTTTCCCTTCGGTTAGTCCTCGCACTATCTCCTGATCTAATCCTGCTTTTTGCAATAATTGGCTCTTGTATACATCAAGATTAAAATGGCCCTGATTGGTTTCTTCTCCGGAAGAAATATCTTTGAGTAATTCTTCTTTTAGTGCTACCAGGCTCTCGAGTTTGGCGTAGCGATGAAGGTTAGATCGGATTCCATATTTTTCCTCCAGCTCATCTTGGCGTTCAGGATCCCTTCGAATTGCTTCTCTAATTACCCGCAGGCTGGAACGATATTGGGTGACTAAATTGCGGGGAGGATATAATAATAATTCAGGATTGATTTTTACCAGTGCTTGGGCATACTCTTCTTCCATAACGCTGGATAGTTTTCGATAGAAACTCTCGAGCCCTTCTAAGGTTACTTTGGACGCGTAGGCTTGGGCTCTTTCTGGTGGAAGTCCAAATACAACGGTTAGATATTCAATTTTATCCTGCTGAGAGTCGGGAACGGTAAAGATGGAAAGTATTGGCACTACTTCCTGAATTCTTGGTGAAATAGGGGATGCTGAAGGCACTGGTTTCTTTTTCTCTGAGAATAACAGCTTGGTCAGGGTGCGAACCCAGTGGTTATTAACATATCCATTGCCTTTGAGAGTGCCTAGCATACTTTGGAGATTATCTTGTTCATTGGCAGTAGATGGAAAACGTCCGGAGCCGAGTACTGTAGCAATGGTGGGTGTTTTGTAGTTAAACCTAATGGTTTCTGCACTTCGCAGTATGTCATGAACTTCAGTTATCAGGCGTGAATACAATAATCTCTTTTCTATAAGCGGTAATTCATCCTGATACTCTTTTGATACTGAAACTGCGCAGGTGAGCAGCTCTTGGAGATTTTCCTGCGCTTTCTTTCGAGCGAGGGAAACCAGCACTTGGGGTAAAAGTTCTTGCTTTCGTTCATCTCTCTTCTGCTGGCATACTATCGGTGCAGCCCTTTCAATAAATTCAAAAAAAGCCTCTCGGCTTAATGGGATATCATTGTACACTACTACTTTAGCCGATTTTGCCTCTTGCTTTAATCCAGAAAAATACTTTTCTTCTTTGGCGATACTTTCTTTCAGTTTTGCATCATTTTTGAGAAGGAGCTCCAGCGCTGAATCTATTTCTTCTGGAGAAGCTTCTCGTAATTGCCGGCGCTGGGCATCGTACTGGGTGAAATTGGATGGTATCATGGTTTATTGTACCTACTAAATAGGGGTTTATTTTTAAAGGTTTGCATCGATTAGGCCGATTTTAACATTTTTACCCGCAAAACTTAAATAATTTACCCTTTCCTGATTTTCTCATGAGAAATCTCCCTTTGCTTTTTGCCTGGGCTGGTCTCGCTACAGCTGGCTGTACTGAAAGTGTTATTGAAAAAACAGTCTACGTTGACCGCTATCCTGATGTTGGTGAAAGTGGGTTCATGAATCTGGATGCGGGGGAATCAGAGCATGATTTGAGCGATGGAGGAGGTCGGCGTGGAAGGGATGTTTTCCTTGAGGAGCGCGTTGGTGATGCCGGCAATTCGTCACCGGATGTTTTTGTTCCAAGGAGTTCTGATGCTGGTGCTGATATCACTCCGCCGTTTCTCGAATTCTACACTATCATGGCCTTTTTTCCGTATGGCAGCAACCGTGTTCTGCATGCCCGAGTGCAGGATGAAAATCCCGTGGACGTGAAATTTCAGTTAACGAATGCCATGGGCGAACAGGAAAGTATCCTCGTGCCGCATGAACAGGCGAATTTTCGCGGCCGTAATGCCGGTTATGAGGCACGTTTTCCCGGTGTATGGAATCAGCCTGGTGTGTATCGTGTTGATGTCACTGCTTTTGATCGCGCGGGAAATCAATCTTCAAATCCGGGAGTGGTTCCCGTGTACGATCAGCTAGTTACTGATATGCCTGGTTTTGTCGGCAATCCGGTTTTTACGTTTACCTATGACGACTGGCTGGCACAGGTAGTTCAACATCCCTTGTTCCGGGCCCTGTTTGACCGGCAGAGCCGACGAGGAGGCCAAACAAATGCTGATGATATTCTTGGGTATCAGGCAACCATTGGCCAGCGCATCATTGACGGAAGAGAATATGACAAACGGCCTGTTTTGGTGCATTTGCGGCAATATCCTGATGAGCGTGGCGCCGTGGAGTTGCTTTATGAATTTGATAACGGCAACAATTATTTTGTCGGTCTGCAGCGGCCGATATTCGAAGCCATTGGTGTGGTGACGTCTGAACAACAGGTTCGTGATGCGTTAGGAACGAGATGAATCCTAAACACTTTTTCATCATCACATTTTTTATCTTTTTTAAAATTAGCGTAAAAAATGGACCAGTCGGGACTGTCAAAGCTGCGCTTTTCGGTCGTTGCCGCAAGCGCTAACTATTTGAACCCGAAGTCTCACCGCGGCCAGCGGTGCGCGTTACCAGGTTACGCGACTGGCCCATCAAATGAAGAAAGATGATGCTTATTTTTAAATGTTGTTGATTAAATGAAAATAAAAAATTTTTATAAAAAAAAGGTTGGACAGCTTACCAAGTTTCCCGCGTAATGCAGTACACCCCGGTACGGAGGCGTTCTTAACGTCCGTGTTCGAAATGGGAACGGGTGAACCACGCCCCTATGGCCGTCCAGCAAGCTCAAACGGGGCTTTATTTATAAAGATTGCGATGGTGTTTTGGCAAGGTGATTATAGCGTTCTGAACAGTAACTTTAATAAAACCGGCAATTATCCTTAGCCTATGAAAGAGGAGATTCGCAAGGAGATTCTATATGACCTGGCTAAGGCAGTTGAAATTATGGAAGTTCGGGAGCAGAAGGATGTGGAGGAGCTAAAGGTATTAAGCGATCATGGGATTGAGGATGTTGCTCTGCATAAGGACTTGGATCTGATTTCAGTAACGGTCTTGATTTATTCGTTGTATAAAGTGGTTCAAAGCCTCAAAGAAGAGGAATATCAGGAAATTCTATCTCAATTAAAATTTGCCCGGCAATATATTGAAAAAGTTGACTTAGGCAAATATAATCGAAGCATCAAGAATGTGTTTGGCTTGGTGCAGAAAGCAAGCCCTACCGTGCGGGAGCATCTGCAGGATGTGATGGAAGCAGCCAAGATAAAAAAGGGGACAGCATTACTGCAGCGAGGTTTGTCTATCGGGCAGGCTGCAGGGCTGATGGGGTTGTCGAACTGGGATTTGCAGCAGTATGCGGCCAAGACACCTTTTCTGAGCGAGCATTGGGAGTCGATTGCGGCAGAAAAGCGGATGATGAGCGCCTTAAAGATATTTGGAGTGAAATGAATGGGAAACGAGAAAATTCTTTTTTTTGATGCCGGACCGGTCATTTCGTTAGTGACGTCGCGTTTAATAGGATTGCTTCCGGATTTAAAACGAAAGTTTGGGGGAAAGTTTTACATCACTCCGGCGGTGCGTCTGGAGTTAATTGAACGTCCCTTGACGGTTAGGCGATTTGAGTTTGAGGCTCTGCAGGTTGCTAAACTTATTCGTGACGGAATTTTGGAAGTGTATAGCAAAGTGCCGGCCAAGCGAGTTAAAGAGCTTATTACTTTGGCCAATAGTTCCTTTCGAATAGGCAATAAGGATATGGATATCATCCAATCGGGGGAAGTGGAATCGGTGGCCTGCGCTTTGGACGTAAATGCAGCCGGGGTGGTGATGGACGAGCGGACTTTACGGCTGTTTATTGAGAACAATAAGGAAATGAAAGCATTGCTGGAAGGCCGTTTCCAGAAAACAGTGGTGCCAGATATAGCAAAGATGAATCAATTTAGCCAGCAACTCAAATCTATTACTATTATTCGTTCTATTGAATTGGTGGGAGTGGCCTATAAGCTGGGCTTGCTTGATGCGTATATCCCGGAAGGGAAAAGCGGGAAGGACGTTCTGCTGGAAGCAGTGTTGTGGGCGACTAAGTTCAATGGCTGTGCAGTTACGGAGCATGAAGTGGAAGAGATTAAGGAATTTCTGTTGAAGTGAGGTACTCTTTCAAGAATCTGTAAAAAATTTCAAAAAAGTCGCCTTGGCCGTAACCTTCGTGCTGCAATTGATATAAATTTGGGATGCAGCACCTACCACCTGTCTTACGAATAACAGTTCTCAGGTTACATATTGGCCTAGGCGACTTTTTCTGCTAAGCGAATCTCTCAAGAAATCTTTTTAAAGGTACTCTCTTTTTAAGAAGATATGGCGAAGAAGTGTATTCTCTGCGGGGAAGCGGCGGTATTACGAATTAAAGATACCTCTGATTTTTATTGCCAGGAGTGCGCGGAGGATAATTTTGCGGATATTTCAATATTAGTGAAGGTGGAAGATGAGGCTCAACGGCTCAAAGCAATTGTCGATGAGAAGTTAAATAATTTGGATGATGATGAATAAAACTATTTCCTTTGGGCCGCTGCGTACTTCTGTAGTTGAATTGCGAGATATCACCAAAGCATGGCTGGTATTGTCGCTGGCCTTTGCTTTTATTTATAGCGGGACTCATTTAGTGGGAGGAAGTGTTATGGGGATTTGGTCTTTTCGATTTTTGATGCTCTTTGGGGTGTCGTTATTTACGGCAGGTTTAGGTTTTTTATTGCATGAGCTCTCGCATAAATTAGTTGCCCAGCGGTATGGATGCGCAGCAGAATTTCGCGCCTTTGACCAGATGCTGTTCCTGGCTTTGGGATTAGCGTTTGTGATCGGATTTATTTTTGCGGCTCCAGGTGCAGTGATGATATCGGGAATGGTAACCCGTAAGGAGAATGGAATTATCAGCATGGCTGGGCCGATGATGAATTTTGTACTGGGATTATTGTTTATGGGCCTAACTTGGGTCTTTCCGCCCTGGGCATCGTTGTTTTCAGTGGGATTTTCTATCAATATGTGGCTGGGGCTGTTTAATATGATCCCCTTCGGGCCGCTGGATGGAGTTAAAATCTTTCGCTGGAATACTTTAGTGTGGGCGGGAATGGTGGCATTTGGGGTTTTCTTTGTGTTTTTTGTGTGAGATTACGTCGAGATTGGGTCTTTTCTATCACTTCAAAAACGCTGTTATTCCTCTTTCCAACGTATTTTCCGACGGTAAACGGCACAACATTTATATACTTGCTTGATTTACTGAGATAAAGATGGGTGTTTCGTACAGGAAGGTGCTAGGGATGTTTATTCTCTTGGCTTTCTAAAAAAAGAAGGTGATAAAACTGAAGCAACATGTGTTTCAGGAGGTAAAGAAGTTTAAGATCCAGCGGTGCTGTAAGGGATGCAGCAAGCGGATTGTGGTGGAAAACGCCAACCGGTATTATTGTACAGATTGCCGGGGATATTAATTCTTTTTTAATTTTTATTTTTTTTTAATTTTGAGTTCTTTTTAGCTGTAGGCAGAAAATCTCGTAGGTTCGCACATCACCAGCATCAACGTATCAGGGTGCTCTTGTTGTATGTTTTGTAAGGTATCCCTATCAGTCTGTGACGCCTGGCATCGTTTATAGGGGTGGGTGTGGACGAAAATTAAGGTATCCGATGAGCAGGATGCAAAAGAAACGTGGTTGAAGGATTGCTGGTGCATGCTGGGCTGGTAGATATGAGTAATATGGTAAATATTTGATTCTTTGGTTCCCTCTAAACAAGCGCTCCATTCCACTTTCTGTTGCTGAAGATAGAATGATTGGAGATTAGTGAGGGTGTCGTTTTCAAAGATGATTTGGTATTGGTTGAGGGCAAGGGTGTTTCCTTGGAGGGATTGTGATTCGGCTTTTCCCAAAAGTATGTCTGCTATTGGAAAGGTGACAAAGATAAATGAAACCATCAGAAGTATGGAGAGTATGGCGGCTAGGGTGAGAATTATGGTCAGAAACGGTGATTTTTGTGGTATCTCTTTTTCGTCTAACTGCAGAGTTTGGAGGTCTTCCAGAACAGCTTTATGATGGGGGTGCATAGTACTAAAATTAAGAGAACAGGCGTTGGAAGAATTGTCCTATTCGTTGAAAGAACCCTGAATTTGGTTCTGGGGAAGGCTCAGCTGCTGCTTGTCCTACGAGAGGGGGGGGAGTTGGCTGGGCAATCTCTTGCTCTTGAGGTTGTTCTGTCGGCGTGGTTTCTTCTGGGGTTGATTCTGGCAGTGGCGCAGGAGTTTCTGGTACGGCGGATGTCTGGCTTGCTGGAGTGGCTAGCCCTACGACAAAGTTTCCTAATTTGGTTGAGGTTGCCTGATAGTAGAGATAGCTTTCTCTATCTGTAATAGTTTTGCTTTCTGCGCTGGCGAGGTCAACTTTGGTGGTGCTGAGTTCTTTGCCATTGAAGTATATTGTAACTTGTTCTGGTTTTAATCCAGCTGCTTTGACTTGTGATTCTTTGAGTTTTATGGTGAGATCGATACTGCTGATTTTCAGCGCGTCGTTTCCAGAGCCGGTGAATTTGACGATGCTCTTTCCTTCAAAAGGGATAGAATCATCACTTTTAAAATTTATTTGGCCGCCTTTGACATCAGCGGCGAAGTGGAGAGTGGCATCCTGAAGACCAGGCACATTTTTAACTTCTAAGGACATCGATGACCCTTGTTTGACGAAGGCAATGTTCTGCACGGCTACCGCACCGGTGAGGGAAGGATTTTTTTCTACCTGGCTGAGAATGGCGATAACGGAAATGAGCACTATAATAGCGAAACCGGCCCAGAATTGAGAATGAATGGTGGGTTTTTCTTCTGGTTTATGCTCTATCACTTCTTTTCGTTGCTTCTTCATCTGTGGAGGATGATATAATCAAAGTTTATAAAGGTTATTGTGGGTAGGGGGATGGGCTAGGATATGAACCGGGGCGACTTCTACATCTTTGCTACAAGCGACAAAATATCTTCTCTGGGCAACTCGTACTTTACTGCCAGCAATTCTACTGATCGCTGATACCCTATTTGATCTTCATTGCGTTTGAAAAATTTTGCCGTTATCTCCAGGGCATTTTTTTCAAAGATTCTGGTTCGCACCCGAGCCAGTTTTTCCTCATCACCCAATTGTTTGGCGATACCATAAGCCTTAGTGGGAAACTTATTTATAGTTTTTTCATAGGCCATGGCCCAGCCACGATGATCGTTCAGCGCCAGATCGAGATAAGGGAAATAATCGTGTTGCCGGGCTTGGGTGAGAGCTTCTTGAATTATTTTACGACGTAGTGTATCGGAATACTTTTGGTTGCGATCGAGGCTATCACTTTCACTGAGCAGACCATAGGCTATTTGCCAGTTTTTCTGTTCTGAAAAGATAGCACTCTGTCTCCATAGCTCTTCTTTATCCCCCAATCGCCTGGCCAGAAATATACGCTGGTCAAGATCTTCTAAGGGGGTATCTTCATAGAGGGCTTGCATATGTTTTGGTTTTAGATTTACTTGCAAATCAACATTCTTTCTCATGGCTAAAATCGCCTTTGCGCACTCAAGATTTTCTGGCCCTTTGTATTCTTCTGTCAAATGGTCGTTAAAGATGGCATATGCTTTGATAGGGGATTTTTCCCAGTGATGTTTGGCCCATTCTACTTGTATCACAAAAGGGTATTTCTCCACGTCATAGGGGATTTCTTTCCCGACTTCTTGTTCTAGCTCTTTTTTGTTAGGAACCTTATCCCACGATATGGAATTGTCTTGAATGAGGCGGTAGAGACCTAATGATTCTGGTGCCCACTTTTCTTTGGGTTGATCAAGCATTTTTTTTACTAACTGGGTGGCTTGCGTTGCTCTTTCTCCATAGGGTAGCTTCTGGGTCATTTGTCTCATGAGATTAAAATGCGAAGGAGCGAAATCACCCAGCAAGGAGTGGTATAATTTTTGAATAGCCGGGGAGTTTTGTGTTCTTTGATAGATCTCATAGGCTTTATCTGGACTCGTTTGTTCGATGCGTTGTGCAAGCGTATCTAAACCCTCTTTCCATAAATCATCATCTGGCTTTGCTAATTGGGATAATAACTTTTCTGCTACCTCGAGTGGAAAATCCTCTCGTAAGGCAGTTTCACAGAGCATTTCAATCTTTCCTGCTTTTACCAGCAGGTTCATGCCATCGTACCCTCGTTTCTCAAAGTCAGCAGGGGAAATGGCTTGTTTAATTCGTTGATCTAATTCGGTTTTATCTCCATCATAGAGCAATCGTGTTGGACTATCGCCATAGACTAATTGAACGACTTCCTGCCATTTTCGCTGTTCCAGCAGGCCGTCAACCATGCCTTGAAAAATCTGGGATCGCTCAGTTAATCTTTTTTTCCGGCAATATCCCATTTTTGAGAATAACTTGTTCTAATCCTAATCCAGCGATTGCTCTTCCTAGTTTTACAGCTTTATCAATTGTTGTATCCATAATGCCACCCCCTAGATAATAGCTGTCATGGACTGGTGTTTAAAAGTTTTTGTGTGCTGGTGAACACAATATGATACACTCATTTCCCGATTGTAACCGTAATACTTCAGCATTCTGAAGTGAAGCGTTACCATCTTCTCGCCTCTTGTTGGAATTTATCGAAGACAGACATCTCCGTAGGAGCCATCCCAATGTCATTAAGTTAGCAGG
>DUFZ01000054.1 GCA_013331635.1 Candidatus Woesearchaeota archaeon
AATTTATGCAACTAAATACTAGCAAGGTTTCAATATCACGTCCTTCTTGATTATCATCCAACTTAATATCAATTTCCGGCAACAGACCACTGAGGCCTTTCCCCGAAAGATATCCATCTAAAGGAGATATCCAGTTGTCCCTGTGAATCAGGCTGGGTTTACATGGTAGCCATGCAACTTTACTCAACTGCCAGTAAGCAAAGGAGTCGAGAAACCTTGTACCTCTGGCTCCCTTACGCTCTCCACTGGTAAAAGTCATACGCTGCATATCTTGCATGATTCTTTCTGCTAACGGTTTGATAATTTTAATACGATCTAATGCCTTTGGAGGTAATGCATCGTGAAAATATTCTATGACCCATTGCTTTTTTAGCTTTGCATCGCGTTCAAACACATTTTTCTTATCATATTCTATTGTGGATAACGATTTGCAATACTGTTCCCAATAACTATCCGGAATGAGGTCTTTCCAGCAATTTGGTGGATATTTCGGATATCCCTTAAAATCAATCTCGTCTTGCTCAGTCTTTGCCTCAAATTTTAGCACTTTAGGTTCCCACGATATCCCTGCATATCTAAGTTTTCCTTTGATAACACTTCTATCCTCACCCCTGAACGATTCTTCCCAATCTTTAAGAGGGCTTAATATCCCGCGGTCAGGAATTTTCTTGAAAAATTCGTCAAAGCTCTCTGGGCCATCCCATAATTTCCCCGCATAACATTTCCATGCGGGCATCCATCCTTTGGCAGTTGGAAACTGAATTGTCCTTGCTCGCCTGTTTTGCTTATCATTATCACAAAATATTGGTTTTGTATCGTCAAAAGAATGATTCTTACTCCAAGCCAGGTAAAGTCTCAAGGCTTCCCAGCCGTATTTCTTCCACCATTCCTGTTGCGCAATTTTTTGTTCCAAATATGGTATTAGTACGGAATCTACAAGCTCTTCTTTTTCACCTCGAAGCAAACCCCCTTTTAAAAGCTCTTCCAAACATTTTTTTCTTCCCTTATCCGTTGCCTTCTCATAATTCTCAATTAAACTAAGAATTCCCTCGTGTAGTATGTCGACCGTCAGCCATTCAGGCAGAGACTCGTCCAGATTTTTTCGAATAAGCGGTTTTGTCTCTTTTGATATCGAACGGGCTTTTCCGCTTTCAGTCCACCAGCAGGGGACATTGCGGCAGTTATTTAAAAATAAATCTTTTCGCTTTTCATCATGCTGAGGAGTGTAACTTGCCACAACATCATACAGCGTTTCAAGTGATTCCCGGCAATCATCCAAATTACTGTTGCGGCAATTCTGGAGAATTAATGGATATTGCTCACTTTCTATACTCTTTGCACCGAAATGTTCCAATGCCTTTTTACATTTTTCGTCTAAAACCAATTCTTGCTCTGCAAGATTTAGCTCCTTAACCTTTTCCAACGTGGAATCCACAACTTTGCCAAGATTATGTTTCCACAAGCGGGCTTTCCCTGGAGTTACCTTTAATCCTCCCAAGCACGGTAAAAATGCCTTTTCAGCCATCTTTTCTTTGATAGTTTCCCATAGGAAGGACGCAACTGTATCTTGTTCCGGTTCTACGCCTGGTACAAATGCCCGAAGTGCGGTTGAGGCCGGTATGTTGTCAAGAATCCGAGAAATTAAATCGGCATAATTAGTCTTATGACTTTTATGTTCCTCTGGATTCCGGACGTGTTTACGGTTTTGCTCCAGGTCAAATGAGCCATGCATTAAAGCACGAAAGGGAAGGTGTTCCGAGGTTGGTAAGAATACATAAAGGGGGTGAGTNNCCACTTTCACCACTCCAAGTATTTGTCCATAAACGATACTGAAATGTTTTGTCTTCAATTTCCTCTTTAATGGAAATATCGCAATCAGTCAACTCTCCGGGTTTTTCACGCTTGCATGAATAAATTCTGTGGGCTTGGTTTGGAAGTATTATTTTAAGAACTTCAATATACTGAAAAAAGATCATACATTCAGGAGCAAGCTTTTCTAACCACTCTTGGACAATATCTTCTTTCCCTTCTCTGAAAGGGAGACATATAACGGTCACATAATCTTTTTGGAGTTCTTTAATAATTGAACTTGGCGAAACTTCGTGGGGTATTCGGAAAGTGAGGGGAGGAACATCTTCGATTTCTTTGATTTCTTTTTTAATTAATTTCTGAGTTTTTTTTGCCGAAAAACAGAAATTGAATTTCCCTGAGTAAATTTCTGGCTCTTCTGTTACCTCTAATACCGATTTAAACCCCAAACCCTTTACACCAATAAGGTCGGCTGATGAGGTGCCTTTGGGAGCCATAGCATCATCTGCATTCTGTAATAGCTCCCAGATAACGCGACCTCCATAATCCTTTTGGGTTTCCTCTTCACCTGAATAGTCTTCCCTTAACAAATTAGGGTCCCGTTTATAGGTCTCAATTTTAAGGTTTCTTATTTCTTCAATAAGTTTTGTGTCTGGACGTTTCGAGAACGTGTCTATGGGTTTGTAATTTTGTTTTGTGCCCAAATGAGAGGCACATATTGAAACTACGTTCAGTCGGCCAAAAGGAGTACCGGTATTAGCGACCAGTAAGGCGTCATCTTCAACTTTAATTAAACAGGAGCGTACATTATTCATACTTGATACCCGGTTTCCTAAAATTACCGCCTATTCGATGAGTTAATTTCTTTCACCAAAAGTAATCTTTTTTATTATAAACTTCACTTCTAATGAATCCTGTCTTACTAAACCATCTTGATAATCGTTC
>DUFZ01000006.1 GCA_013331635.1 Candidatus Woesearchaeota archaeon
ACTAAGCCAATAGATGACTTACAACGAGTTTAGTCATCGCACTCTGCTGAGCACTCATCACTCAAATGCCTTGAGTCTATCCCGTTTGGCCACTCCGGCACGTCCGCATCAAAAGAAAAAACCAATTCCTCTTTTATAAATCTATTGACCGAAAACCATAAATAGGCCTTCACTTTCATTATCTCTGTGGATAAGAAAGGTCTAACTATCAATCCCATTGATATCATTGCCGGGTTAATCTTAGTAGTTTCGGGTATAGTTACTGCTACTGGTAATGTTAATTTGGGAAGCGTTTTAGCAGGTATAGGGTTGCTCATCGAAGCAATAAAAATGATGATGCAACAAGGGCTCTAATGGTACCAATAAATCAAATTATCGGAGTTGCAATAATTATCTTAAATATTATTCCCTTTCTCATTAAAAAACCAAAATACTTATTGCTTACCGCTATAGTCTCTTTGATTATGCTCTTTTTATTATTGAGACAGTAAAGAACTCTAGCTTATATCCCGGAGCTGGTTTTCAATATCTTTGAGCTGTGATTCCAATTCATCTAAATCGCTGCGAGCTACTGGTTTCGGCCCCGCCGGCAGAGTTTTAAGCGGTGGTTCAACTTCCACCATTGCCGGCTGTTCCGCAACATCAGCAGGCGCTTCCTTTTGCTTTACTCCCAAGAAAGGTTTTAATTTTCCTTTAGGGAAATAATGCCGTAGCTTGTTATCCACTAAATTATTGATCTCTTTAACCTGGGTGCGCAACGTGCCAAACGTCGATAATTTTTCTTCCTGTATCTTGCGGAACTTTTCGTATCCCTGCATGAAGATGATGATCTCCCGCAGTGATTCCAGCAGATCCTTGCGGAGCATTTTTGGATCGCCCACCTGCACCATATAAGATGGTTCTTTTTCTTTCGGGCTTTCAGCATGCGGTGCTGTTTTTTTCCTTCCTTTATTTTTTGATGCTGTAGCCATGGTGCTTAGAATTGTTCCGGTTCATTTAAAGAATGGTTGATGAAATCAATTTTTTTGTCGATTTCAGCCAAGGTGCTCTGCCACATCTCTATCTGGTGGTCTTCTTCATTTTTTAACTCGTTCACTTTGAGCAAAGTCTCCTTCGCTTCGTCTAATTTTTTCCTGATTATTCTGACGAGGTTCAGCACGTCATCATATTCATCCACCCGTACGAAAATAGGCATGCGGTCCATTTTAATCACCTTTCACTTAAATATTATTTTATCCACCTGGAGCAGGCGGTCATGCATGATCCGGACTGACTGTTTCATGCGGTCGAAATGGTGCTCTTCATTATATTCTGATTGCTCCAAACGTTTGTTGATGGAGTTTAATTCATTCAGCTTAGATCGGATAGTGTCAATTTCTCCCAGCACCCGGCGGTACAGCTCCACTTTGACAAACAGCGGCTCTTTTCGATTGCCTGGGCGCGGTGCCGGAGCTTCGGGAGCTTCCGGTGCAGTAATAACTCGTTTTATTGATGGTTCCGCTGGCAACGGTTCAGTAGAAAAGTCCAGTTGCTGGTCATCGCGTTCAAATCCCGCTGCCTGTTTGAACTGTTCCGGCTCAATAACCCTTTCTGCCGGCATAGAAGTCGGGAAACGCAGAGTTTTCTCATCCATCGACCTTCCTGAGGGGAAGGGAACCTTAGGTACTTTTTTACCGCCAAATAACCATCCCATAGAGCATAGCTATAGGAACTTCGTTTAAAAACTTTGCTTAGTATTGAAGAATAGTGAAATGGTTATGCCCTTACGAAGGCAAGTCCGCCTTGAAATTATCAAAGAGTATGGTACCTGGCTCCTCAAAGGTATCCCCCGAGAAGGGGGGAGAAAGTGAGAATTCAACCATAACCTGGGGGGAAGCGACATAGAGCCGAGTCAACGTTATTTTCTTCCAGCCATTTTCTGCGCTGTCCATGCTCACCGTGCAGTCTCCCTGCGTCTGTAAGATGGAATTCCCATTGAAATTAAAGCCGCAGTTCTCAGAAGCAGTTGCCGAGAATTCCAGATACGTTTCCGGGTTAGTGAAATTAGCTTTCAGATAGAACGAAATGCCAATTACCCCTTCTTTGTTTCCTTCAAATGGGGGCAGAAGCAAGGTACAATCAGCTTGATCTTTGGCCGGAGTGTACATAACGCTGGGGTTGCCGCTTAAGCTTTCTGGACTGGATACCCAGCTTTGGGAGCCTATGCACCCATCCCGTGCTTGTACCTGCCATCCGGGAAGCAGGGACGTTTCTCCACCCCCGCTCTCAGTAGAACTGGCTAAGGTTACAGAGTATTCTTCAGCTCCAATCTCTGGAACAATCCAGGAAACTTCTTTTGCAATATTATTTTCTTCTCTGGTAATAGAAATATCAGGTACAATTTCTCCAGTTTTAAGGCGTTTGACCCGAACCTCTTCTTTCGGAAGATTTATGTTAGTTTTTGACCCCACTGATTTATAAGGATACTCCGAGCTAAGAAATATATTTTTCACATTTTCCATCATCAGTACTTGTTCTTTTTTAGTCGGGCCAGCCAGTTTGTACTCAATTTCTATCTGTTGTTTAGGAAACTTCTCCAGAGTTACCACTGTTTTATCAGCCAAAGAAACTGCTGTAAATTTTTCTATTTCCTTTTTAGAACCGCCCGCGTTGACTGCATATACTTGGATATCATGAGCATTTTTGGGCAAGTCCACCTCTAAGGAAGAGCTGGCCGTTGCCGGGCTTAAAGTCAGCAGGAAGGATACCTCTTTTCCGACTTCTACCGGTGAAGTTGGTCCATCTGACAAAATCTCATAAGAGCCCGTGGCTAAACCGGTGGACTTGATATTTTTCCTTAACTCTGGGGTCAATACCGCATAGCTAAACAAAACTACCAGCAATAATACTCCCAGCGCGAGAAAAAAATGATGGAAGTTATGGTTATGATGAGATTTTTTCAATGAGTAACGCCTCTTTTATGATTGCAGGGAAAGTATATCCAATGACCTATAAATAGTTTTCTATTATCTAAATATTTAAAAGAATGGCGCCGGTAGCAGTTCCATGAACCTTTTTATCCTGTTTTTCCTGCTGCTTCTCTCTATTTCCTTAGCCAATGCCTCGCCCCTCATTAATGAAATAATGTATGATCCCGGGCAATGTTCAGATACTGTTTGTGAATGGCTGGAGTTATGGAATGATGGCAATGAGACCGTGCCGATGAGTTCCTGTCTTTTGAATGGGAGAAATCTTTCCGGAAGCATAGGTTCCCAAGAGTATAGGGTGGTAGCCCGAAATAAGCCCAATTTTACGGCTGCCTTTGGAAATGTTTCTAACCTTCAGGAGTTTCCGTTGAGCCTTTCCAATAGTGGCAGCTCCATTCAGTTAGCCGGAAGCTGTAATTATTCTTTTGATTACACCCCATTTACTTCTTTAGCGGCAGGCAATAACCATACTTTAGAACGTCGCCAGGATGGAAGTTGGGGCGAAAGCCTATTGAGTGGAGGAACACCAGGACAACCCAACAGCATCAATCAATTATCCAGCCAGTATGGATTGATTACCATTACCGAAATTATGCCCGATCCTTTTGGTATCGATGATGCTCCTAAGCCAGAAGGGGAGTGGGTGGAGTTATATAATCCGGGGAAATTGGGTATTGATTTGAAAGGGATGGTACTCCAAGACGCTTTCCCTGCAAATGAGCTTATTATAGCACAGAATAAAATGCTGTATGATACTATCCTCTGCGGTGGATGTTACGCGGTTATTTACCGTGATGGTGATACTGATTTTACTTTGAACAGCGAGTATGATGAAGTACGGTTATTCTCTCCCAGCGGTGTCCTAGTAAACAATGTAAGTTATTCCAATGTGGTAGAAGGAATGTCATGGAGCAAGATAAATGGAAATTGGTATCTCACTCGGTCAACTCCCGGAACGCAGAACAGCTATACTGAACACTGCGATTGGAACATGGAAGTGCAAACTCCAGCGCCGATGGCTGCCAATCAGATAGGATTTACTATCCGGGCCCAGCGATTGCTAGGTTTTAGCCATAATATTACCGTGCGAGGTGTAATTGAAGATGAATTTGGGGAAGTAGTGGGTGAGTATGCTCCCTGGAGCAATGAAATGGTGGCAACGTCAATATCCAAGAGTTACACTCCCCGTTTAGCAGAGGGGGTGTATACCCTGCGATTTTGGTTGGAGAATCTTTCCTGTCAGGAAGAAAATAATGATAATAACCAAGATAGTAAAGTAGTTTCACTTAGTCCCTCATTTAAACAGAATGCCTCTTTTATCGGAATACGTTCCGTAGATGATGGGCACTGGGGCACGCCCCTTTTGGTGAAACTGGATCTCTATAAGGGGAAAGAAACCAAACAAGTGGTGCAGGCCTGGGTAGAAAAAGATGGCAAAACAATCAGCTCAATTTCTAAAATTTCTCTTAGTGACCAATTTAAAGCCTATAACCTGACGGTTCCAATTCAAGTGGATGCCAATTGCGATCAGCAGATAGCCGATGGGTCAGCAACCGTAGTGGCAGACGGCTTAGATTTGCACGCAACCAGAAGTACTTCCATTGCCGGGCTTAATACTCAGTTATGCGACCAAGTAACGATAATCAAAACCAAAGAAATAATCATCAAGGACGCCCTCAATTCCTATCAGTTAGTGAACCTTCCCGCCTCGCTGCACCCCGGTGAGGCCGTTCGAATCAAAGTACAGGTTCAGAATACCGATGATCAGAATCATAAATTCACTCTTGCTGGCTATTTATATCGTGGCAGCAGGTGTTATTCTTGTGTTGATAACACCCTCAGTCGGGAAGCCGGGGCGCAGGAGTTGAGCGTATCTTCCCATGAAATTAAAACTGCCGATTTATTGCTCCTGGCTGATACTGCTATGGAGCTGGGAGAATATTCATTAAAAGTTAAAATACGAAAAGATGCCCAGAAGACCACCAAGGACCTAACGGCTACTATATTAGTGGTTCCCTGGGAGAATCTTTCCGTACAGCAATTAGATCAAGGCGCAACCGTCAACGCTGAAAAGAGTGCTGAGGAGATAGAAGTACATGGAAAACAGCTCTCACTCCCACCGCCTACAGTTCTTTTTGATGGAAAAGGAATGGTGGTCTATGAAGATAATTCACAGAAAGCTAAGGGGCTTATTCCGATACTCCTGATAGTCTCGTTAGGGCTATTGGTGATAGTGTTATGGCGGAAGTAAATGTACGCCCCTGCCCATTATCTACACTCCCCCACCACTATTTTTAAGAACTATTCCCTCTTTGTACTCCCATGGACATTGAAGCGGAAATTCGCAGTTTTATATCTGAAGAACAATACGGCCAATTGTTACTTTTTTTTCAGCAAAACGCTTCTTTCATGAAAGAAGATTACCAGGAAACTTTTTATTTTGATGGCGAGCAGGATTTACGGATTCAGAAGAATGATTTTTTTGCTAAAGTATGGCTGAAAAAAGGGAAGCTTCACGATGATCACCGCGAGGAGATCGAAATAAGATTTGATAGAAGCGACTTTGAAAAGCTGGAGCAGTTATTCTTGTCAATGGGGTTGAGAGTTGGCATTAAATGGTTCAGAAAGAGGTTAGAATTCAAATGGGACGATGCTACCGTTTGCCTTGACTTTACTCGTGGCTATGGATACATTATTGAATTAGAGAAAATGTGTTCTGACCATGATAAAGAACAGGAAGTAGAAAAACTTAAGCAGAAGCTGGCATCTTTAGGAATTGCAGCCACCCCTAAAGCTGAATTTGAGGCCCGCTTTAAGTATTATAAAGAAAATTGGCGAGAGTTGGTGAAAGAGTGATTTAAAGAATACCCACCTGCATGCAGAAAAATATACGCATGCAAGAGATATCAATTTACTTGAAACAGTTTTCAGAAAGGCTTAAAAACACCTTTCCTATCCGCACCAGTATGGGAAAAACGATCCTCTTCCGGGCAGTAGTTGAAGTTCTTGGAAGGCCGCAGGAACATGTGGAAAGCACGCTGAAACAATATTTGGATAATTTAAAGAAAGATGCCCGCTACAAAGTGATGCAGGTTGATATTGCCAAGCTTAAGAAGCAGGATGACCAGGAATTATGGATGACTTTTGCGGAAGTAGAAGTCAAAACGGAAAAGTTAGATCATCTTACCAGCTTCTCCTTTGATTACATGCCTTCACTGATTGAAATCTTAGAGCCGGCAGAATTGGCACTTAAAGATGCAGAGGTCTCCAGCTTTTTAAACGACCTGCAGGCTAAGTTGCATCAAGTCGATATGGTGGCAAAGCAGCTGCGGCTGGAGAACGATTTTCTCAAGAAAAATACCCGAAATCTATTGCGGAATTATCTTACTATATTATTGCGGAAAGGAGGGGGCATGACTTCTACCCAGCTTTCCACCCTCACCGGCGTGGAGCAGGATAAATTGGAAGATTATTTAGATTCATTGATTGATCAAGGACAGGTTGATTTAAAAAAAGGAGTGTATTTCATGAAAGAAAAAGCGATAGCCAAAGAGTCGTGATGAAAGATGGAGAGCAATGAAAAAAAAGTAGAAGCGGTCTTATTTGCCGTGGGCAAAGAGATTACTGCGGAACGAGTGGCGGTTTTATGTCAATTAGAAGTTTCTCAAGTTGAAGGAATTTTAGCTCATTTAGTGGCGGAGTATGCCCAGCAGGATCACTCTTTGCAGCTGGTACGCAAGGAATTAGGGTGGAAACTCACCGTTAAAGATGAATTTGTGCCTTTAGTAAGTTCACTGGTATCATCCACTGAACTGGAAAAACCCCTGATGGAAACCTTGGCGGTGATTGCCTGGAAATATCCCATCGTGCAGTCTGAAATAATTAAATTGCGCGGTTCCAGCTCCTATGAGCATATGGCCCGGTTGGAAGAGCTCGGCTTTGTCGAGAAAGAAAAGCATGGCCGAACCTTTAAAGTGAAGCTCACCCGCAAGTTCTTTGAATACTTTGACTTGCCCAGCGAGGAAGCCAAACAAGCCTTCCTAAAACAGGTTCCTCAGGAAGTTCTCCAAGAAGCTGAAGAAGTGTCCAAAGAAGCCGATGAAGTAGAACGCTTAGTCGAGATGGAAAAGAACGAGCAAGGCGCCCGGGACGAGATTAAAGGAGCGATGGAAGGGATGAAGAAGGAGTGAAGAAGGAGTAAATAGTAGCATAAAGGACATTTTTATTCCGACATCTTTGCTGATTTTTGCTGGTCTAACAACCATTCCCAGACTGGCTTTAGGGTTATTTTTTTGCCGTCAACGACAAACTCTTCTTTTTGATTATAAGTTAAAATAAACCCTTCTTTCAGCTTGAACTCGTGCAAAGCCGCCATCAATCCGTTAATTTCACGGTTTTTATTTTCCTCATTAAAATCAAAACAGACCTGAATGGCAAGAATTATTTTTTCTTTCTGTTTTAGGACAAAGTCACATTCATATTTTTCCCTAAAATAGAAAATATCTTTAAAAGTTCTTCGCAATTCCAAAAAGACTGCATTCTCTAACATTTTTCCTTTATCTTTTGAAAAAGAAACTGAGTTTTGGCAGGAAAAGCCATTATCAATGGAATAGATTTTTTTAGGATTTACCTGTTGTTGTTTATAGGAATAACTAAATTTTGGCACTAAGAAAATTAAATAGGCATCCTCAAAATAGGAAAGGTAGCTAATAACACTTTGAACGGACTTTATCGAGAATACCTTCTTAATAGAATTATAAGAAATTTCTTTTCCGGCATTGCTTAAGAGATAATGCAGAATCTTCTGCAGCACATTAATATTTTTTATGCCAAATCTTACCGCAATATCTTTCAGTACGATGTCTGTAAGCAGTTCCTGTAAAATAAGAGGATTTTCTTTTTTGACATATTCCGGGAAACCGCCTGCATAGAGGTAATGCTCAAATAATTCCAAGGATGCTTTTTTTTTTTTGAGGGTAATAAACTCTCTAAAAGAAAAGGGGAACATTTCAATTTGTAAATGCCTACCGGTAAGTTTAGTTCCCAGCTCCCTGCTTAACAGCGAAGCATTCGAGCCAGTTATCACTACTTTTTCTTTTTTATCAATGAGATAACGGATAAACTTCTCCCACTTGGGGATATTTTGAATCTCATCAAAAAAATAAATTCCTTTTTCTCCATACAATAGTGGCATAAGCTTTTCCACATTCTGGAAGTCTGCCAGCTCAAATCCATCTAAACGTGGATCCTCTAGGTTAAGATAGTATCCCCTGTTTTTCTTTAATAATTGGTTCAGAAAAGTACTCTTTCCACATCGTCTAATTCCAGTGATAATAAAAGCAAAGGAATTTTCGATTATGACTCCTTTTTCTTTTTCTCTGGGGGTGCTCACTTCTTCTTTGGCTAAAAATTCCCGCTGAGTTTTAATAACTTCTTGCAAGGTGTCTTTAGTAATCATAGTATCAGAAAACAACTTCCTTTTTTAAATGTTTCTATTGGTAATAGAAACTATCTNNTATCTTCTATTGGTAATAGAAACTTTTTGATTTTGAGCAAGGCGCCCGGGACGAGATTAAAGGAGCGATGGAAGGGATGAAGAAGGATGAGTCTCCGAAAGGATAGATTCCCTTCCCAAAAACTTTCTTAGGTAAAGCCGCATCTTCTCCGCCAAGGGCGGACATATCCTCTCTGCCAGAGGAAGGTAAAAGTTATAACAATCTTCCACCTTGCGCTCGATGCCAGAGGGAGAGAATATTTCTAATGTCTTGATATTGTGCAAGGTGTCTGCGAGTTTGACCATCTGAATTCCTCGCTCCGCGGCCGCAATACGTTCCTTGTATGTCTTATTATCCACATCACGGGTAAGCAGGCGCACTCCCTGCGCCACGCGAGAACCGAAGGTGGCATGGATGTGTTCATACGTAAGACAGGTATCCTCGAGCGTGTCGTGCAGCCAGCCTATGGCAAGGACTTCCTCGTCGTCGATGCCATACTTTTGCAGGTAATGGACTACTTTCGCCGGGTGGATAATGTAAGGAAACGGTTCCTGACCGGGAAGAGACCGGCGGAATTGACCATGATGGTAAATAGTGGCCATATCTTGTGCCTTGTCAATCATAGTATCCTCTTCTGTATCTTCTTCTTGCCCTCCGCATGATGAGACAGGAAGTCTCTGATAAGTCCCCCGTAGGAGATTTCCTGGAGCTTGCCCTTGTACTGCTCTCCGACGGAACTATATTTAGCCCCGTGAAGATCCTTGTTCATTTGCTCTTTGTCCACCTGCACAATCCTTTCCTCCAGTCTTATCTCTCGTCTGCCTTCCTCTACGATGCCCCGCAACTGCACCTCCACCAGGCGATCAAAGAAGAAATCACTCCAGTATCTTGTTTCCTTACTTCCTATTGCCATGGCAATGTGAAGAGCCTGAGTGTCATTCCTCGCTTTAAACACGTAATGGGGGGTGTACTCAAATTTACTGTGATACTCTCCATCATTGCGCCAGTACACAACCACATATTGTTTCATGATATTCCCTCCTCAGTCGAAATGGAATGCTTTCTGTTCACACAACTGATTCTCAAGACTCAGCTGATAGGAGTACACTTCCATCACTTTTTGCATGTTTGGCCCATCGTGGCGGCAGTAAATGTCTCTCACATTTTCACTCTTACGCACATAGACAGGATAGTCTTCCCAGTCAAAGGTATCGCAAACCACAATCATGTGCGTGATATCCTTCCCTTCCCGACCTTTCTTCAACCAACTCTTAATATCGTCGTATGTCGCAGCCATGATAAGTACCTCCCCTCTTGTTCATAGAATTCCTCCTGTGGCGGGATATTTATAACTTTCACTACAACAAATTATTTAAACTACAACACATTACAACAACTATGGAAAAGAAACTCACCGCCCAAGGGCCCAAAAACCGCAAATCCTATACTGTTACCCTGCCTCTAGACTGGGTGAAAGTGCAGGGGCTGGATAAGAGCAGAAAGATTGATTTACAGGTTGTGGGAGCAAAAGTAGTTCTCTCTGCCGGAGGCAATTCGGAGCGCGTGCTCATTAACCTTAACGACTATCCCCATACTGTCATCAAAGTGCTGCAGGGGCTCTATCGTCAGGGCGTGAATGAGGTTAAACTGGAGTATAAAGATTCTGCGCAATTAACGGAGGTGAACCGCTTGCTGGGACGCCTCATGGGCTATGAAATCATCGAGCACACCAAAGACTACATTATTATTAAGGACATCACGAAAGAATCAAGTGAGGACTTTGATACCGTGCTGCGGCGGATTTTCCTACTGGCACTGGAGCTTACTAACAGCAGAGAAACAGAACAAATTGCCTCCCTTGATGTCACCATCAAAAAACTGGTAAATTATGACCAGCGCATCCTCGTCAAGCAGGGCCATGCCGAATATCAGAAAGTGCCATTTTACTTTGTGCTTCTCGATAGGCTGGAAAAACTGGCCGATGAATATGGCTGGATTTTAGCATCTCCGTTAAATAGGGAGCAGCGAAAGCAGCTTATGGATATAAACCGTGCCACGCACAAGCTCTATGAGCTCTATTATAAATTCAATGCGAGCGACTTTGATGAATACGAATATCTTACCTACCAGCTGCGGCGAAAGATGCGTTTAAAGCCTCAATTGGATGCTTTTGACCTACATGCCCACAATGTAGCACGGATGCTGAATACTATGTATGGGACGATTTTTTCGTTGCGCCATACAGGCAAAACAGAAGCGTAATCTTTATAAAGAGGGTAGCTCTCTATTTCCCTGCATTTTATCGACGATAAATGGTTCTTTAGAAAGTCCTATTTTTAGGCCTTTTTGGAGCACCTTTTGGAAGCTCAAAACATGACCGAAACCGCCCCCGAAAACCTGCCTGAAAATCCCTCTAAAATCATCCCCAAGGTGATCGAGGAGGAGATGAAGATAGCCTACGTTAACTACGCTATGTCGGTCATCGTGGGCCGGGCGTTGCCTGATATTCGTGATGGGCTCAAGCCGGTCCATCGCCGAATTCTCTATGCCATGCACGATATGGGCATGCTGCACAACAAGCCCTCCAAAAAGTGCGCCCGTATCGTGGGGGAAGTGCTAGGTAAGTACCATCCCCATGGCGATACCGCAGTATACGATTCCTTAGTCCGGATGGCCCAGGACTTTAGCCTGCGTTATCCGTTAATCAAAGGGCAAGGTAATTTTGGTTCTATTGATGGTGATTCACCAGCTGCGATGAGATATTGCGTGACTGGCGATAGTTTGATTATTACCGAAAAAGGCCTCATTCCTCTTGCAACCCTTTCTAACACTGAGGATATAAATCTTAAAATTCTATCCAAAGATAAAAAAGTACATAAGGCCTCTAAATGGTTTGATTCTGGAAGTCATCCTACCTTGAGAATAACCACTCATAAAGGTTATTCTTTAACGGGAACATACAATCATCCTCTTTTAACTTTGGGCGTTGATGAATTTAATAATCCTATTTTAAAGTGGGTGTTGATGGAGGACCTTCAACTAGGGGATGTAGTAGTACTCGATAGGAAAAGTGACACCTTTTGGGCTCCTGAAATAGTTAATCTTGAACCATTTTATCCAACGCAGAGCAATAAGATACTTCCCTTACAGTTGGATGAAGATTTGGCTTTTATCATGGGTTCTTTCTTAGCCGAAGGATCGCTCGCTCCTCATAAAATTGAGTTTTGTAATACTGATGTAGAATGGGTGAAAGAGTTACAGGAACGCTGGCATAAAATCTTTCCTGACAGTAAACTTCATTGCTTTGAAAAGTCTCCCAGTTCCTACGGCAAGAAGAAATACTGGCGTTTGGAATGCCATTGCCTAAAAACTATTGAATTCTTGAAAAACCTCGGGATGAAACCAGTTAAATCGGCAGAAAGACGACTGCCGGCATCCATACTCCAATCACCAAAAAATATCATTGCTATGTATTTACGAGCGTATTTTGAGGGGGATGGCACAGTTACCTTTTCAAGCAAAATGGTGGAAGTTGGATGTTGTTCTATGAGCCCTGAACTACTTAAAGAAATTCAGATTTTGCTGTTACGATTTGGCATTGAGTCAACCAGAAGATACGATAAACATCGTTTTATTTGGAAACTCTACCTTCGCGGCGCTCAAAGTCGACTGCGGTTCTATAAAGAAATCGGATTTTTATCTGAACGAAAGACCAAAAAGTTAGAATATATTTTAGAGCATTATACTAAAGATAATTCTCTTACTGATATTGTTCCTTTTATTTCTGATTCTATACGAGAGAAAACAAATTCTGAGTTTGTGACTAAACATAACTTTGATCGCTATTCTACTATGGAAGAAAATTATGGCCAGGTTTGTGCGGCGGTACTGGAAGATACGGGTACAGATTATACCTCCATGTTTACCTACTTGCTTACCCACAATTATTTGTTTGAGAAGATAGTACAAGTTGAGGAAGCTGGAATGCAGCCAGTATTTTCACTCAAAGTTGAGAGTGATTGTCATTCTTTTATTTCTAACGGCTTTATTAGTCATAACACCGAGGCCAAACTCGATAAGATCGCCGAAGAAATGCTCAAGGATATTGACAAGAACACCGTCAATTTTAAAGATAATTTTGATGGTTCGTTAAAAGAGCCCCTGGTCCTGCCCAGCAAATTGCCCAATCTCCTGATTAATGGCAGTTCGGGCATTGCCGTGGGGATGGCTACCAATATCCCCCCGCACAACCTTCAGGAAGTGTGTGATGGGATTATTGCCACTATCGACGCTCCGGATATTACGGTAGAAGAACTCATGCGCATCATTCCCGGCCCCGATTTTCCTACTGGCGGAGAAGTGTGGTGCGGAAATGCCCTGCAGTATGCCTATACCAAAGGTCGTGGAAAAGTTATTATTAAATCCGTTTGCGTGATTGAAAATAATGCCATTATCGTCAACGAGATACCTTATCAGGTCAATAAAGCCGAATTGATTACCCAGATTGCCGATTTAGTCAAAGATAAGCGTATTGTGGGCATTCGGGACATTAATGATGAGTCCGATCGGGAAGGCATACGCATTGTCATTCAGTTGAAAAAAGATGCTGATCCCCAGGTCATCTTAAATCAATTGTATGAGTACAGCCGGCTGAAAGTCTCTTTTGGCCTTACCATGCTGGCCTTGGTGGATAACCAACCGGTGGAATTAGGGCTGAAAGAATTTATCAATGAGCATATTGCTCATCGGCAGGAAGTTATTACCCGGCGCACGCAGTACGAGTTAGAAGAGGCTCAAAAAAGGATTCATATCTTAGATGGCCTGCTCATTGCCCTGCATAATCTGGATCAAGTCATTCCCGGCATCCGAAAAAGCCGAACCATTGATGATGCCCGAGATTTCTTGATGGGCGCCTATTCGCTCACTGAGATCCAGGCCAAAGCCATTTTAGAATTGCGATTGCAAAAATTAGCATCTTTAGAACAAGAAAAAATTAAAGAAGAACATGCTAACCTCCTGTTGCAGATTAAGCGGTATCAGGAAATTCTAGCATCAGTGCAGGAAGTGTTAAATTTGATAAAACAAGAGTTGCAGGAAATCAAGGCAACTTATGGGGATGCGCGGCGTTCCAAAATCATCACTGGTGTTGATGATGATTCGGTTGAGATGGAGGAACTCATTGAAGAAACGGATGTTGTCGTTACCATGACTCATTCCGGGTACGTCAAGCGTTTGCCCCTTGATACCTATAAAACCCAGAAACGGGGCGGGAAGGGAGTCATCGCTGCGGGCATGAAAGAGGAAGATTTTGTGGAACGATTATATGTCGCTTCTACTCATGATTATTTACTCTTCTTTACCACTGAAGGCCAGGTGTATTGGCTCAAAGTCTATCAGGTTCCGGAAGCTACCAGGCAGGCTAAGGGCAAGCATATTGCCAATTTACTGGAGATGAGCCCTACCGAGACCATTTCTGCCATTGTGCCGGTTCGTAATTTTAAGGAAGGGTATTTGTTTATGGCCACCAGGCAGGGAACGGTGAAGAAAACCGAACTAATGGAATTTTCCAACCCCCGCCGGGGCGGAATCAGGGCAATTAACCTGGATGAAGGAGATTCTTTGGTGGGAGTCAAGTATACCAGCGGTGATCAGGAGATAATTCTCGCCTCCAAACAGGGGCAGGCCAATCGCTTTAATGAAGAAGATATTCGATCCATAGGAAGGGCAGGACGAGGAGTGCGGGGCATGCGTTTAGATGATGGCGATGAAGTTATCGGCATGTTAGCAGCTGATGAAGGAAAAGATTTGCTGACTCTCACTGAAAAAGGATACGGAAAACGGACCCCAGTTTCTGAATACCGCCTCTGCAATCGCGGCGGCAAGGGAGTTACTAACATCAAGATTACCGATAAGAACGGGCCGGTTAAGATAGTGATGCTAGTAGATGGGAGTGAAGAATTGATGCTCATTTCGAAATTTGGCGTGGGAATACGCATCAAATGCACTGATATTTCCAGCGTCGGCCGGGCAACGCAAGGGGTGCGTGTCATTCGATTGCAGGAAGGCGATGAATTAGCGGCAGCAGCGATGATTGTGATGGAAGAAAATGGGATTAGTAAATTGGATTATACTCTGCCGGCAGAGAAAGAGGATCCATGACTAAGCTTCCATTGTTTATAATCACCACAGACTTTGACTGGACTTCTGATACCATAGGGCACACCCCTCAAGAAACCATTGAGAGACACCAGCAATTTCATGGACGGGTTCGTTCTGATTTTGACATTCTTGACAAAGATTTTTATAGTTTTGGTGGTCCTGCGCTGGAGAAAAAAGTGCAGGAATTTCGTTCAGGAAACATTTTTCCGTGTATGGAACTTCGTCCTGACTATTTTTCTATTCATTTTAAGCCAGGTTTATACTTGATAAATCCTATTCCCAACAATCAGACTCTTCAAGATATAATACTCTTACAGGATTCTTCTCTTAGGGGTGATGTGGAAAAAATACAAGCAGGGCTTCCTCCTGGAACTCTGCATTTAGATTTACTCTTTAATTTTTATAGTAATGAGGGCAAGTATGATCCAGTGATTCAGCAATTAAAGCAGGATTTTGAAGTAGCTGAACGTTCCATTCGCAGGACTAATTATAATTACCGCTTGGAAGGTGTTTCAGAGCCGTACCCCTTGGAATGAATCCTATCTTTTTATAAACAGACCACTCTTTTTGCCTTAGTATGAATTGTTGTATGATTGTCAATCCCGGACTCGAAACTCTGGCCCAGCAGGAACTACGAGAGCTACTTGATATCCCTTCCTCAGTTTCGCCGGGAGTGGTGAGTTTTGAAATAGCAGGAAAAGAAGAGCTTTGGAAGCTCGCACAGCATTCTCAATCTGCCCGGCGATTGTTAATCAGCCTGGGGAGGTATGCTCGATTAGAAGACATTCAATTAGATGCGTTTCCCTGGAAGGATCTGGTTGCCCCTCACTTATCTTTTAAAGTCGAAGTGGAAAATATCAAAGGCAATGATGTTCGAATGGCCATCGCCAAACAAATTGCCGCTAAAGTGTGCGCTGTCGTGGAACAAAAATTAGCATTCCCCTTATCCATTGAATTGCGCCAGCCTGATCTTTTAGTAGTAGTCTATGCCACCGGGAAGGAGTACGTTGTAGGCATGGATGTGTGCGGAGAAATGGATGCCCGCGCTTATCGCCTTTTTGCCCATCCCGGTTCGTTTAAAGGAGATATAGGTTATTTTTTAGCCCGGATGGCTGTTGTCCAGCCCCGGCAGAGAATAATAGTAGGCTGGATGAAAGATGGAACCTTAGCTATTGAAGCTGCCTTGTTCTTGAATAAAGTAGCTCTTGGCCGAAGTACGAGAATACCCTGGCTGCAGGGGATGAAAGTAGAATCAAAGGCTTTTTCATCGGAAAGTGCCATTGCTGCCTTTGATGAGAGCCAGCCTAATTGCGTTGCCAGCAGAAAAAACGCCAGATTGGCTAAAGTTGATGTCGAATTTCACAAATTTTCGCTGGATGAATTGGATGTAAAATATACAACAGAAGAATTTGACCGAGCTTTGTTTCATGTGACTATGAAAGATGAAGATAAAATCAATGAATTATATTACCAGTCACATTTTATTTTAAAACCAAAAGGAAAATTGCTAATATTTGGGCGCAAGAGTTGGGACTTATCGATATCAAATAAGTTTACTCTGTTGAAGAAAGGAGAAATTGTGCGCGGAGAAAGCACTCATGCTTGGTGGCTGCTGGAGAAGAGATAGAGTTATTACTCAAAAAGAACAAAAAGTTTATAAACTAATTGTCGTTCTTAGCTTCAAAACAACTCAATAGGAGGTTTCCACATGACATTAGACACAATTATCGGAACTTTACGCGATGGCTCTAGGCAATTAGAACCAGGCACTATGCTTCATGTAGATGAATTAATGAAAGAACGCCAAACCAATGCCGAATTANNTACGCACTCAATGGTTCTACACTGCCGATGGACAAGTGTATGTTATGGATGGAAAAAATCAGAAGCTGGCTATGACCAGAGGCTCATCCAATCCCTTATTGCAGGATGACACTATTGATACCTATTGCGATCAATTGCTTCAATCGCAGAATTACAGACCAACACGAGAGGAAGTACAACGAGCGCTCGAAGCTCCTGATACCCTCTTAATTGATCTTAGTAAACTACGCTTATCTGGGAACGAAAAAGAATGGCGCTATCTTACCATTGACACGAGTAAATACAACAAATTGAATAATGAAGAGCGCAAATTTGCTGAGCNNGCGTGGGGTACGTCGGGAGGTCGTCGCCGCAGGCGGCGCCGTAAAAAATGAAGTTCCATCAAAAATAAAAGTGCCAAGCATGGATGATATCTTGCGCTATGCAGCGCCCTTTGTTGCTGAAGTAGACCAAGGACAATTTACAGCAGGTTTACGAAACTTATATAAACAATAATTTTTTTCTTTTTCTTGTCTTAGCACTCTCCTGAAAAACAGGAGTTAGGCTTGGACTACACG
>DUFZ01000003.1 GCA_013331635.1 Candidatus Woesearchaeota archaeon
CATCCAGGCGCCGGAATTCAAGTACGGCTCCGCCATCGGCGAAGCGGTTGGGGCTTCGTGGGGCGGAGTTAAAGATGTAGCGGGCAGAGGATATGGCGCAACCTGGGGTTACGGTAGAGAAAGACAACTAGCCAGACAAGAAGCAATCTCAGAATATATGCTAAGGAATGCCGGGAACAGGCCAACCGATCAACAGGTTAATCAAATTATGGAGGCAAAATATCCAAGAGGTATGACAGAAGGATTGCGAAGAAGGTTCGGGAAATTCATTGGGGGGAACGTCTAACTATTTTATTAATTTAGGAACAAAAGCCCTTGTCGTCTTATCCGAAATAGCAGAAGTTCCGTCTGGGTGTATTTTATAAAACCTCAAAGCTTCATTGCATATCGCTCTCTTCCCCGATGCGGTCATCGCCCCCTCTTCTTTTACATCGTTTATAGCCGAAACAATTGTCGCCGGCGGGATATCCGCTCTTCCGTTGATAAGCGTATCCCAACAAAATGCGTCTTCTCTTCTCATTAGTTCTATCGCGTCAAGAATATGCGCGGCATGATCTTTCATTCCATTATTAGCTCGTTCAAGATTGTCTGAGATTTTTTTAAGAAGGTTTCCGGCTTGAATAAGCTTAGGAACAGGAGCCGCAAGCGGCGATACTAACACATCTTTGGACGCTTCAGTGCCTTGAATGTGCACAAAGTAAAACCCTTCGCCTTTTAATGCCTCGACTCTGTCAGGGAATTCCTTCATGTCTTCACGCATCAAAACAGGTACCGACCAATTAACTCCTCCAACAAGTTTATCTGGCTTAATATCAATATCTTCGACTAAGACATCAAGCCTTTGCGCGCAGTGCCCTTCCATATACATCCAAATCACAGATTCTAAATACGCCTGTTGGGTAGAATTCAAAACAAAGCCAAGAGAGCCAGAAATCGGTTCCAATATCTTGCTGAATGCTTCTGTTATCGATTGAGTCACCCCTCCGGCTACGAATAAATCGTCGTCCAATCCCGCGGTCTTGCGACGTGTTCTTTGATAAGTTGCTGCTTTCCCCGGAATATCTGCAAGTTCTCCAATGTCTGGATTAATTTTTAACATATCGTCAAGTGAGTCGGGAACGTTTGGATTACTTGTTTCTAAAAAGGCAATTGTGGCGTCTTGAGTGGCTTCTTTTTTCTTCTCATATCTCCAGACTTTATCTCCAGTTGTATATCCTATATCTTCCCACTTAAGAAGGCCTAGGGTTGCATTCGCCAACAAACTTTTCCAGCCTGCATACCCCTTTGTTTGCGATTTTTTTTGCAAATCTGAGATTTCATTTTCCGATAATCCGCATGCTTCTAATTCTTTTGTAAAATCATGCCCAGCAAATGCTTGACCCATTTGCTGTTCGCTAATACCCCCTCCAATATTTCCAATATATCTCCATGCTGAAGGATCTTGATCTGCATTCTTAAACCACCGCCATTTCCAAAGATCCGGATGTCTAACCGCCTCGATATACCCAGACGGCAATTTTCTCATTCCATCTTTTAATGTCGCCCTATAATCATCTCCGTTCTTATTATATTTTCCGGCTCCCATTGCCATCCTAGCCAAATGCCGACTACTCGCTAACGATGGACGTTCAAGCGTAATGGTATCTCTCCATACTCTCTCGCGCGTTTTTTGCTCTTCAGTTCCTCCGCTTTTTTCAATATCCTTCTTTGCATCAGGATTTAATCTTTTAGTAATCCAAAACAACATTTCCTTGTGATCTAAGCTTATGGCTGATCCAAATAAAGCTATCATATTAAGGAATTGTTCCGGTGGCAATCCAATCGAATAGCCAACGCGGTAATGTGATAATTCTAGACCTCGCAAAGATAATATTGCTCTCCGTTTCACATCCAACGGCAGAAATTCCAAATCTGCCCTGGTATACTTTATCCAAGCCATCGCCACGATTAACTTGTCTAACGCTGTTTCCCCAACCCAATCCCAAATATTCGTGATTTCTCTCCGTCTGGTAGGCGATAACCTGCTATCTCTGATTAACGTTGGTGCTTCTGCTTTTTCATAAGCAATCTTTCTGGCCATATCCGGCGAATATCCCATCTGTCTGAATAAATATTCTGCAAACTCGCCATTGCGGACTGCAAAAAATCCGGTCCCGCCCTCGTAGGCGTTATTCGCTCCCAATCGCGCCAAAGTATCAATCTTTCCCAATTGGCCAATCATATCCCGGGATGAAATAGAAAATTTCCGAGGTTTATCTTCTCCGGCAAACCAAAGTTCATGCTTAGAAGTATGAAAGTCCGGAAATGCTAAAACCTCTGGTTTAACAGAACCCAGGGCTTGGAAAATTTGCTCGGGAGGAATATAGCCCTCGATTCCGCTGACTTTCTGAAAATGTTCGATCGCGTTCAGCCACGGCGTCCATTTACTCGGAAACCTACCTCGCTGTTCAACGCCTTTTCTATAAAAGGCCGGGTACTGCCCCCCAAGCATTGATCCACCGATAATATAATTGGCTATAATTTCATCTTGAACATCCGGCGGGAAAGTATTTAACGCTTCGCAAAATTCGTCCCAGGCTTTTTGATACATGCCAATGTAATATTCCCCTCCCATTGCCTCTTGCGAAACCCCAAGCCCCATAGCCTTTGCCATTTCCGCGCGCTTCATGGCATCGGCCTCTTCTAAATAAAGCCTATATGCTTCTTGATCAACGTCTTTTCCATCAGGCGCCCTTCTTCTAATTTCCTCTACTGCCTGATCAAAAGGCACAAATAGCGGCAAATCTTTGATATCCGGCATTAGCCCCACCAGCTCGTGCCGTCTAAATCGCTGCGCCATCCTTCTTAAATACTCATTCCCGTATTCATTTATTAACGCTTCCAAAGTTCTACGGAATTCTTGAAGTTCTGGAGGATT
>DUFZ01000021.1:0-1025 GCA_013331635.1 Candidatus Woesearchaeota archaeon
TGAGGATGGAAATAAAAGAACGGCAGCAGCGGTGATTATGTCATATTTGGAAGTCCAGGGATACTCCTACCATGCGGATAAAATTTCCCAGCTGGTGCTTACCATTACTCAAAAAAATATTATCAATATATCTCTTATTGGGAGGCTGATACGAAATGTCATTGAATAAAGATATCCCCTCGGGGAAATTATTGAAGTATGCACTCAAAGCCATACGAGATCATCCGCAGGTATTTGAAGCGCTGGAAGAATACGATAAAACCAGGAAGCTTCCCAAGACGGTGTATCGGGAACGGATTAACCTTACTATAGATGCCAATATACTGCGTACATTCAAGCGGTATGCGGGTGAGAAAAACTTGAATATGTCCAGGTTGGTTNNAAAAATATATGAAAAAAGAGTTGGGGTTGAAGTAAACATTACATAAGAGAAATTATTATAAACTCCTTTCCCCATCCTACACAAAATGGCCCGAGACACTTTCTATCTTTCCATGAGCTATGGAAAACCTTCCGTTCATCATCTTGAGCCGGTCATTGAAAGGACTTGGAATCCGGTGAGAGTATTTGGATACGGAATTCCGCACATCCAGGTTTTTGATAAGCCCATTTGGAACAAGCCTCTTTCGGATGAGACGCTGGACACTTTAGAAACAACCATTCGCAGGGCAATAGAGAGATTGGATCAAAAATATGACTATGCTGTCAAGGGACGGTATAAAATCCATGAACGGCGAACCAGTATTCATGTTGATTTATGGATGGAAAATCGAATGTGGGAAAGCATTCTGGGTGATTTCCTTGCAGATGCCGGAACTCCTGATTCGTTTCAGAACATTTCCCACACCCACGACGTAAACCCAGTTCTAGAGCTGTACGGAAAGCGACTAGATGGATTTTATGTTAAAGATAGAGAGCAAGCGGCGTAAGAATGCCGTGTAATATAAAAAAGATTAAAAAATATAAAATAAACTCTTTAGGCTCCCAGCGACCCTTCACTCAGTCCTTTTCGTTTGACTATCTGG
>DUFZ01000021.1:1034-8246 GCA_013331635.1 Candidatus Woesearchaeota archaeon
CGGGCCAGCCTGCATCATCGCTCCTCGAATACCTTCTCGTACAGCAGGATACATCTGCGCCGGACCGCGGTGAATGGCATCTTCATGAAGATTGCAATCCATCAGGCTCACTTTGACATTGACGCACGGCTCTTTAGCTAAAGGACCGCCTTTCATCACATCTTCAAACATATCTAAGACCAACTCCAGGATTTCGTTGATATGGACGATACCTCGAGTGGAATCCATAAACATATTTCCTTCACACACGGCTTTGACGTTGCCGGCAGTTTTGGCATCCCAGCCCATCTCTCGCAGGAAATTAATAGTTCCCTCATCTTTTTTCCGGAATCGGCCATTGGGTATTTTTCCTTCGTGAATACCTTGGGCTATTTCTGGTGCTAATGGTTCAACGATGAAATAGACCTTGTTGTGTTTGTTGGGAGATTTTCCCTCTACTTCAGGGCTTTTCTTGGTGATGGTTTCCCGATAGACCACGATGGGAGGCGAAGTTTTAATTTCTACTCCTTTCTCCCGGATAATTCTATTTTCAATGACTTCTAAATGAAGTTCACCCATCCCATGCATGAGATGTTCCCCGGTTTCTTCGTTGATTTCGATGGTAATGGTTGGATCTTCTTTCTGCACTTGACGAAGAACTTCAACTAGTTTAGGCAGATCCGCTGGTTTTTTTGCTTCCACCGCTTTGGTAACGACGGGATCAAACATATGGGTTATTTTTTCAAATGGTTCGGCTTTTCCTTCACTACTGGCGGTTTCACCAGGAAATCCGGTTTTTAATCCGCTCACCCCAATAATATTACCACAGGGAGCGTCTTCAACAATTTCTCGCTTTGCACCATTATAGATATACACTTGCTGAACTCGAGCAGTGGCTTTAGATAAGTTTAGGTATACTTCATCGCCTTTTTTCATCGTTCCAGAGAACAGCCGCCCGGCGCAGATTTCTCCCGCCTGCGGATCGACCACTACTTTGGTGATGACAAAGAAAGTTCTTCCTTTCGGATCACAAGCAATTAGGGACTTTCCTTCGCTGCTTTCTATATCCCCATGCCATAAATGCGGAATACGATATGCCTGGGCCTGAAGCGGATTAGGGTGATGGGCAATAACCATATTCAGAACTACCTCGTGCAAGGGAGCTTTCTTAGCCAACTCTTTCACCGCAGCGTCCACATCACTGCTTTTGTAGGCATCAATGACATCTTTAAATGAAATGCCCTTCTTTTTCATGTAAGGGAAACTTAAAGCCCAGTTATGATACGCTGACCCAAAGGCAACGGTGCCCCCTTCAACACTAACTTGCCATTTTTCTTTATACTGTTCCGGAGCAACGTTGCGAATGATGCGGTTGACTTCCGCAATCTGCTTAACGAATCGCTGCTGCATCGCTTCCGGAGTCAGCTGCAGTTCTTTGATTAACCGATCAGTCTTGTTGATGAATAAAACCGGCCTTACCCGTTCTTTCAGCGCCTGGCGCAATACCGTTTCCGTCTGAGGCATGGGTCCTTCTGAGGCGCAGACTAAGGTGATAGCGCCATCAACGGCGCGCATGGCTCTGGTTACATCCCCGCCAAAATCAACGTGCCCGGGAGTGTCAATGAGATTGATCAAGAATTCCTGTCCATCAACCGAGTGAACCATAGAGACGGACGCTGAATCGATGGTGATTCCCCGCTCTTGCTCATCCTGGCGGAAATCCAGCACACATTGCTTTCCAGCTAACTCCTGGCTCATCATCCCGGCTCCGGAGAGCAAGTTATCAGAGAAAGTCGTTTTACCGTGGTCAATATGGGCGCAGATGCCAATATTCCGAATTCGCTCCGGCTGTTTCATCAGCCGAGTCACTTTATCAACCATTTTTTCTGCCATGTGATGTACCTCTTAAAAGACATGAACTTCATGCACTGTTTTATATGAATGTAATTCTGCTGGCGTGAACCACAGGACTATTTCCTGCTGGGCTTCTTCAAGATTGCCGGAAGCATGGATCAAATTTGCCGCGCCCTTTTTTTGAGTGCTGGCATATCCCAAACTAAGGTGAGCAAAATCACCCCGGATCGTTCCAGGCGCCGAGTCCTTCGGCCCAGTGCTGCCCACTAATTTACGCACTACTTCCACTGCATGTAAGCCTTCCAGAACCATGGCTAAAACTGGTCCGGAACAGAGGAACTGCCGGGTTCCCTCAATGATCATTTTTCCTAACTCTTCTGCGGTCTCAGTGTATTTCATACCCGCGGCATCCCAGTCATTTTTCGTTTTATTTCCGACAATCGGGATGAGATCATCTTTATAATGTTTTTTCGCCAGCTGCTCGCTGACCCAAATCATTTTTGCTCCCACCACTTTTAAGCCAGCATCTTCAAAACGGCTGATGATCCTTCCCATCAATCCCCGCTTGACAGCATCAGGCTTGAGAAGGATGAGAGTTCGCTGAATCATGCTTGCACCCTAGGAACTCTTTTTATGCTCATTGCGATACTCCTGCGTCCACTTGATCTTGCTGGGTTTTCGTTTTAATTTAAGCAAATTCTTCTCACAGGAGTTTTTGCAAAAGTAGTCGATCTTGCCGCTGATGTACACGTACATCTTCCCGGTTCCAGGAGCGATGTTTTTTCCGCAAAAAGTGCATGTTGGCATAAGCAATTCACCTTATTTTGATTTTGATGAGGAACTACCGCCTCGTCGTCCGCCTCCCAGGCGCTGGGCTTCAATTTCAGTTTCAAGCAGCATCAGGATATCTCCGATCTTCACCGGACCTTTGACATTGCGCCGTATGGCTTTGTTTTTGTCTCGCCCATCAAGAATCTGG
The DNA here is from genome assembly GCA_013331635.1 of Candidatus Woesearchaeota archaeon. GTDB lineage: Archaea > Nanobdellota > Nanobdellia > Woesearchaeales > GW2011-AR9 > GW2011-AR9 > GW2011-AR9 sp10194u. The sequence goes on from DUFZ01000021.1 coordinate 3,847, forward strand.
CACATGACTTGGGTTAATTCACCCCGGCTTCCGGCACGGGCGACGATTTCTTTTATCTCGGAGGGAATTCCATCAGGAAATCTGATTTCTCCTCCTTCGACTTTCTCTTCCGTATTTTCCCCCTTCTTGGGGATCATCTTTCGTTCAACCATGAATGATCACCTAACGTTTCAAGGCTTCAATAGCTGCCTTGGCATCTCCTTCCTTAACCACTGCCACGGCTGCCGTGCCCACGTTCAATCCTGCCGCGGCGCCCAGGTCATCTTTCTTCGATATTTCGATGCACAGGATATTTTTTTCCTTGCACAGCAAGGGCAGGTGCATGACTATTTCCTTAGGATTAACATCCGCAGCATAGGCCACTAATTTCGCTTCACCTTTCTCAATAGCCTTGGTGGTTTCATTTGCTCCCTTACGGATTTTCCCGCTGGTGCGAGCTACTTCAATCGCTTCCAATACTTTTCCTTCATCAGCCATTTTCATGTACCTCTATGGAATAATTTATTTACAGCAACAAACACGAGAAAAGTATCTTCCATACCTCGTGGTGTTACCCAACTCATTGGTAATACAGCTTGGAAAGGGGGTTTGTTTATAAAGATAACGGAAATTTGTGTAGATTTCTGCTATCCCCGAAAACGAAGCCTTGGCAGGATTACGGAAAGGTTTGATTAGAATAAAAAATAACACTGTAGTAATAATCACATCATTTGTAAGAATTATACTGGTCTTATTCCCTATTAAGTTCTATTCTCTGTTCAGCAATAGGTATCCCCATTTCCACATCTAACTCCTGCCGGGTAATTTGTGTGCCACAATCCACCACTGAGGCCCTAAAAGGGAGATCCGAAGGTTCAAATTCAAGTTCTGAAGTAAATTCCTTGGCACAGGGAGGCTCTGCTTTTACCAACACCTCACCAAAGTTTGACTTCACAATACTAAATTCCTTAATTCCTTCCGGATCGTGTACCGTAAAACTATATCTCCGGTCGTTTGCATCTGCGGATAATTTTATTGCCTTTACTACGGAATTAAGTACAGCTGGCTTCGCCATTTTGGGCGCAGATGAAAGCCAATACGTAAGTGATCCACTGCAGTACTCTTCTATAGACCCGGACGAGCTAGACCCAATATCTTTAAGACCGCGTGCGTAGTTTTCAAATTTACAGGTCATTGATTCGCTGCCGGCAGACATTTTCAGCACGCATTTTTCATCTTCCAGACCAACAATAACAATCTCTGACACTGGCCCGCCACCTGGCTGGATCATTTTGGCGGGTTTGCATTCCTTAAAAGCATTTTCCATACATTCACTGCTTGCTCCACAATCTATAACCTCTTTTTTTGCTTCTTCTGTTTCTTTCCCACCAAACAGATTTTTAAACCAACCCATTATTTTATTCATTAACCCCGAGCTGATACATTTTCCTGAAACACAGACATTGCTCTGGCATTCAAAATTATTGTCGCAGCCAGTATCTCCAGAGAGCTGTTCTGCAAAAGCGCCATTATCTGTACAGAATTTTCCTTCCTTTCTATAGCCGAAAGGATAACATTTCCCATCAAGAGGACAACTATCCTTACAAATCAGACTTATCTCTTCGGTTTCTTTCGGCTTCTCTTTGACTTTTCTTTCAACTTCTTTTCCCCTTTTCTGTTCTCTTATTTTTTTCTCTTCATCAGTCATTCTCTCAGTTTCTGCTTGCCCTTCTGGAAGAGAGATAAAAACACCTTCTTTTTCCACGTCAATATAACATTCCCTGGAAACACTAAAAGAGTTTACTCCGCACTTGCTTCCATCCGAATAACAACGGCTTTTACAAGACTATTGGGCATATTGCTGCCAGATTTCTGAAGACTTGCACGTTGTTAAGTCTACCCCTTCAATAGACTCTTCTTCTGTGCCATCATAACACTGCCATGATGCATGTAAAAAACCTTTCCCACTGATTTGCCCAAAAGAAACATTCGAAGAAGGGACACAGCTGAGTTCTACATCTTCATTGTGCCCATCCATTACCGTATAAAAATATCCTCCGCAACTGCTTTTCCAAGTGAGCTTTTCTCCTAACTCTCCGGAAACTTCTGCGACACAAAATGGTGTATATTTGAACCCCCCTCCCACTAAGGGCTCTGAAGCGACCGTAATTTCAGAGCAGGCGAACGCGCCATTTTCAGTGTAACATTTTCTCTCTAAGTCCTGGCAACCCAATTTGCCAGAGTCAGCATAGCACCTCTGGATGTATTCTGGATCAGAAAAGATACATTTTACCTGCTCTTTCACTATTCCCCTTTCACAAGCTCCATCTTGGCATTTGTTAGAGCATTTCCAAACCTGAGCCTGAGCCGTCTGGGAAGAGGTACAGGAAGATTCCAAGACGTAGCAGTTTCCTCCACTGCATTCGTTCGTGTCATAATAATCAGTATTAGAATTTATAACCCTGCAGGTATCATAATCTTTATGCCTAAAGGTATCAATACCACTTTCAACATACCCTTTAAAAAAATAGTTTAACCCATCAGAGTCAGTGCATATTTGTACCGGAAGATTCTCCGGCGGACGAGAGAAAGTGGTTTGTGGCCAAGGTTGAGTTGATATTTTTGAACAGTCAAATTCGGCATATTCATTCTTTTCATCAATTACTGTATACGCATATCCCCCGCAAGTGCTTTTCCAGGTAAGCATTTTTCCTTTTGCGCCATAAATATCCAGCACACAAGTTCCTATCCCGGAACATTCCAGGGTTTTCCCCTCGTAAGAAGCGCCACACTTTTGTTCAGAGTTAGAATGAGCAAAGATGCATTTAACTTGTTCTTTAGCCATTTCTATAGGTCCGGGAGCAACCGATGCTGCACCACAGTTAAATTCGGCATAACTTAATCCTCCCCCAGCTATAGTATAGGCATATCCACCGCAGGTGCTTTTCCAGGTGAGTTTTGCACCAGGACTAGAAAAAATATTGGTGACACAGCTTCCTGTTCCCGAACAGCCAAATTTTCCATCATCAGTGTAACATTTCTGCTCACCAGCAGAGCTGGCAAAAATACATTTGACTTGCTCTTTGACCGGCTGAGTAGGGAGAGGAGTAGGCGAAATGGAAGTCTGGGCACATTTAAATTCAGCATACTTATTATTTCCATCTAAAGTGGTAGAAGCATACCCACTGCAACTGCTTTTCCAGGTGAGTGTTTTCCCTCGGGTTCCCGAAACATCAACGATGCAAGTTCCACTCCCCGAACAGCCATTTCCATTGTCTGAATAACATTTTTGTTCTGTAACAGAATTAGCAAAAACACATCTGACCTGCTCCTGAACAAACTCCGGCACGGGCGGAGGCACAGGAACAGGGGTTGGAGAAGGTATGGGAGAAGTCGTTGGCAGACAACTAAATTCAACATTCTCATTACTCCCATCAATCAAAGTGTAACCGTATCCACCACAGGAACTCTTCCAAGACAATTTTGCCCCATTTTCTCCCAACACTTCATTGATACAACTTCCAATTCCGGCACAAACATACTTTCCATCACCAGTATAACATTTTTGGTAAGTATTAGCGTTGGTGAAGATACATCTAACTTGTTCTTTTACTGTCTCAATGGGATTGGGCGTAGGAGAAGGGGTTGGTGAGGGTACTGGCGTAGCAAGAACAGGACACTTAAAAGCTAAAGAATCATCTGCTCCATCTAGAGTAGTGTAGAAAGTACCACCACAGGAGCTTTTCCATTCCTGAGATTTTCCTTTTTCACCAGAAACTACCACCGAACAGGAACTGGTGCCGGCACAAGAGAATTGTCCGTCGCTGGTGTAACATTTTTGTTCCGTATTAGATTGATAAAAAGTACATTGTACCACTTCTTTAATAGCTTCAATAGGGGTTAGAGGGGGGGCAGGTGCAGGAGTTGCCGGTACCGGGCATTTGAAAGTGATAGTTTCGTCAGAACCGTCCAGGGTGGTAGAAGGAATTCCATCACAGCTGCTTTTCCATTCGATACTTTTACTTTGCTCTCCCGAAACTTCAACGGTACAAGAACCTGTTCCCGTGCAAGAAAATTGCCCGCCGTTACCATAACATTTTTGTTCTGTCGTTGAGTCGGCAAAATTGCAGGTGATTTTTTCTATAATTAAAGTAGCTACGGAACCTTCCTGAAAGATGGAAACTGCCGATCCCGTTAGCCCTTCTCCACCAAAAAATTTAGCAAAGAAATCAGCAAAAGAAAAAGCAGAGACGGAAAGTGATAGTAATAGTACGAATAAGACCGCAAAGACAACCCCTTTTTTCATTTCTTTTAAAGAATTACGGAGAACTTAATAAATTTATCTTTTAAATATCTAATTGTGTTATCCCGAAACTATTTCCCTACGACAAGTTTTATGGGGTTATGAAACTAACCCGAGC
>DUFZ01000057.1 GCA_013331635.1 Candidatus Woesearchaeota archaeon
TGGCATTCCTATCGCTGCAGGGATTTTGTATCCGTTCACCGGCTGGTTGCTCAGCCCCGTGATTGCCGGAGCGGCGATGGCGTTTAGCTCGGTGTCAGTTTTGGGAAACTCCTTGCTGATGAAACGGTGGAGGGCAAAATGATTCATTCAAAGCGAGAAATACTTTCAAAAGGAGAGATTGCCCCGAAAAGAGAGATTCTATCCAAAGAAGAATTACAGCAGCTGTATCGTAGGAGAGCAAAGAATTATGATGTGACGGCAAACCTATATTATGCCATTGGTTTTAGAGAGCAGGCGTATCGCATAAAAACTGTTCAGGCTCTGGAGTTGCGGCAGGGAGATACAGTCTTGGAATTATGCTGCGGAACCGGTTTAAACTTTTCTCTGCTTGAGGCAAAAATTGGCCCAAAAGGAAGAATTATCGGCGTGGACATTACGNNGGGTGAAACAACAAAGATGGCAGAACGTTGAACTGATACAGCATGACGTGAACCGTTACGAGATACCGGCAGGAATTGATGGTGCCCTGTCTACCTTTGCCCTCACGCTCGTTCCGGAATACGATGCCGTCATTGAACACACCTATCATGCCCTGCGTCCGGGGGGAAAGTTTGCGTTGTTGGACTTTAAGATTCCTGATAATGTCCTGCGGCACCTTGCCCCATTAGGAGCCTTTCTGACCAGGCCCTTCGGCGTGCAGCTGGAGCTGACCTCACGCCATGCCTGGGAGTCCGTGGAAAAATACTTCCCTAAAAGCTCGATGAAAGAGATGTATGGCGGGCTGACATACCTATCCGTGGGAGAAAAAGGTTTCGGTGCACGGGAGGAACCATAACATGAATTTTGACAAGCATTTCTGGATGATGATTTTATGCTGTGTAATTCCCGTAGTGCTCCTGGCCTTAGTGTACGTTCTGGACGTATCAAACAAATACTTTTTTTGGCTGGTGGTGGCACTCTGTCCCCTCACGCATATTATCATGATGAAATACCTGCATAAAGAAGGAGAAGCAAAATGCCATTAGACCAAATAAAAAAAGCAGTGCTCTGGTTGGTATTTACCGCATCGTTCATCATTATGCTGGCGATAATGCATCCAAATTGGTGGAGGTAAAAAAATGGAGAAAGATAAAATACATCCGCACCCGGTGGGTATGGCAGCGGGATTAACAAGCGGTATTATCTATGTTGTATGTACAGCAGCAGTTGCCCTCTGGCAGACACGGACAGTGGCTTTTTTTGCCACTTGGTTTCATGGGATTGATCTCATGAAAATTGCTATTCCGCTGCAGCTTACCTGGGGTAGCTTTTTGGGAGGCCTCTTAGGTATAGTAGTTGTGGGATATCTGGTCGGGTTGATCTTTGGCGCCATGTACAATTTGTGCTACGGCCACTGTAAGAAGAGAAAATGGATTTAAAGATTAATATCAAAAAAAGAGGTAAAGAATGGTAAAACAAAATTTAGGGACAGTAGATAGGGTGTTGCGGTTTGCGCTGGCCTTTTGGTTGCTAGGGCCCTGGGCGCTACAATACAGCATGGGGTGGATAAACGGGGTGCTGTTCGTGGTAGGTTGGATTGCACTGATAGAAAGTTTTATCGGATGGTGCTGGATTCATACTATCATACATATCAATAATAAAAACCAATAAGCTCCATTTTGAAGAGGTGATGTCAAGATGATTTGGAATAAGAACCTGAGCCGGGATCCCATCTGCGGGAAAAAACAAGAGCCAGGCAGGGGAATTGAGAAAGAACAGCGATGGTACTGTTCAGAGCGTTGTTTGAAAGAGTTTGAAAGTAGAAAGGCTAACCACTAAGAAAAATGACCAAAATAGGGGATGTTATCTGCAAAAAGACTGCACCAGATAAGAGAAGAATGATTTTTGCGCATCCCCAACCATAATTATTAAAAAGAACGAACGAAAAAACAAGAGAAGGGAGGAAAAAATGCTATTTGGATTATTCAAACGAAAAGATCCCATTTGCGGGATGAAAGAAGAGAAAGGAAAAGGATTAGAACAGAGCGGAAAATGGTTCTGCTCCCCGGACTGCGCGAAAAAATATGGGGCTGGTCAGAAAGAGATGAAAGCGGGCTCCTGCTGTGGAGGCCATTGAATGAAGTGGGCTTCGTCAAAGATAGCCGGCGGCTTTCTGGTACTGCTGGCAGTGTTCCTGCTGGTATCGTTGACGGTCATCAAGAATGACCTCGATGAGCGCGATGCTTTCCTCTGCGCCGCTTTTCATGCCGATTCCAGCCTTGATCCTGCTCAGTGCCCGGTGCATACCAGCAATACATCGTGGTATCTTACCGCAGCCTTCGTGTTCTCGTTCCTGGTAGGAATAGCCGGATTGTTCCTCCTCCTGCTGCCGGGAAAAAATGCCCTAGTAGAAAAAACGGCGGCAAATGGTCTGGAACAACCAACTGAAATCGATACCTCTAAACTCGATGATGAAGAGAGAAAAATATATACCCTTATTCAGCAAAGGGAAGGTTCTATGTACCAAAGTGACCTAATTAAAGAAATGGGATTCAGCAAAGTGCATATGACCAGAATTCTGGACCGGATGGAAGGCAAGAGAATTCTGGAACGAAAAAGAAGGGGGATGACCAATATTATTGTGCTGCGATAGGTGCACTCTCCCTATTCTTTAACGTTTCCACATTCTTCTTCATCTGATGCAGGTAATTATGCAGTGCTTTTTTGATATATTCTTTTAATTCTCCTTCCAGCGAAAGCCTCTCCACTTCAGCATCCCAATTTATATGGGGGAATTTAGTAAGGGTTCCCTGAAATTTTCTTCCCGCCCTAATTGCCTGCTCCTCAATCTGTCCTGCCAGCGGCGTGCCAAACAGCTTCAATCCTTTGAATTTGGAAATAGAGTTCGCTCCCGCGTTGAGCAGATAGGAAACACGATCGACCCGGTCCTCCCAGATTCCACACTGGATATTGAGGATGGGAAAAGCAATTCGTAACTGGGCAATCCACCACGCCTGCTCTTCCTTGCTGGGAATGGTGGCGTGTTCATACGCTGTTCCTTTCTCGGGAATCAGACTATAAATATGAATTTTATGGATGGCATATTTTTGGATAAATTCGATGAGGAGAGGCAAATCGTCTTTTGTTTCACCCAAGCCTACGATAAACGTCATGGCCCTCTCCAAATTCAATTCTTTTGCAGCCTCAAACATGCGCTCATAGGGCGCCAAAGGTTTGGAGGGACAGACTTTTTTGTGCAGGATAGGACTGATTGTTTCCGTCGATCCCACCACACCGCGGATGTAGGGCAGATACCGCTGCAACAGTGGCTTGGAGACGGGACCGACAGAGAGCCAGATTTTTTCGTTGGTTATTTGGAAAATCGCCTTAAGCAAAAATTCCAATTCATCCGGCTTGAGAACCCCAATCCCGCCCGTAAAGAAGCCGATGTCCCAGCCCAGATGTTTGGCTAGGATGAATTCCGCCAGGATGGAAGCATTGCTCCGCTTCGTTTCCGTGGGCTTCTTGCTGTCTGGCTGCGTGCTCATGTAGCAGAACTGGCAGTCGCCGATGGTGCAGCCCCAACTGAAGAAAACCGCACGCTCGAAGGAAACTGTTGGTGGAAAATGAGCGAGATACGCTTCCTGGGCCTTGCCGAGCAGAGCCTCGGCATCATCAGAATGACTAGAAGTACTCATGAAAAAATATCCACCTCAATTTCCAATTGATCAGCGGTAGGATATTCTTTGACCACCGCAGGAAGAAGTCCCAAGGTGCGAAACTTTTTCTGTAATGGCTTGATTTTATGGGATGAGATAAGGATTCTTGGCTTTTCCTCATCAATGACACAATCTTCCTCTCGCAAATGGCATTTACTCTTGATTTCCGGCAGCAGAACCAGCAACCGCTTAACAAATTCCTCCTTGTTGCACTCGGCAAGTTTTTTCCGATATCCAAACCCTGGTGCAAGATCGGGCAAGTACAAAGCTCCCCGGGTGAGCAAACCCTCCTCATCAACGATATCAAATGGCTTTTTCATTCCTAATGCTTCCCTTTTAAAACGATTTCCCAACTGGATTTTATCCTTCAGCCTTGCCGTGCACAGGTGGATACATAAAGAATATCCTTTTTCCTCAACATACCGTATTAGACGAAGGCCGCACTCTACTGAGCCTTCCACACCATAGCTTAACTCATCTTTGGTGCGAAAGCCCATGGTGAGCAGATGAGATTGCTTGTTGTCGGCAACTTCCAATTCATTCAGCACCAGAAAGCTCACTTTATCTTGAATAAAATCGATGATGTTCATTATTTCTTTTTCTTTGGTGGGAAGCAGTGGAAGTTCCACACCAATGCCCCAGGGGAAACTCCTTGCCAAGGTTACCCTTGCCCACAGAGCATCAGAATCCAAATCCAAATGAAAACGGATTTCATCCAGTCCTGCGGCATGCAGCAGCTCCAGTTTTTCTTTGCTCACCAGATTCAGGGAAGTATAAAGGTGGATGTGGAAAGACGCGCCATAGTTCTGCTTGAGCAGTTTGATGTACGATACTGTCCTTTCCATTCTTGCTAAGGGATCACCCCCGGTCATGCCCGCACCCCGGGCTCGCATCAGGTTCGCTTCCAGGAGAAGATCCTGCTCTCCCTTCACCTTTCGTTCGTTGGCAAAAATGACATCTTTGCCAAATTTTTCATCTGAAACTGGGCAGAAGTAGCATTGTCGTGGACAGACGCCCGTGACAAAACAGACCAGTTTTTCCCCCTTCACGCAGAGCTGGCAGCCTTGCGGCAGGTCACCATAATTATAAGAGTAATATTGGTTTTCAACGAGCATAAATTCCAAAACAGGCACCTACTTTTAAATTATTTGGCTGAAACTAGTTTCACCGCTATTTAAATAAGCCGTTTCATATAGGCTGGACTTATTACCAACGGAGGGGAGAAAAATGTTCCTAAAAAAAAGATATATCATTAACATACTGATAGCAGGATTATTACTTAGTGTTGTCATCGTCGCCGGCTGCTCTAATAACAATAATAACCAGCCCGCTCAAACTGTGACGCTGTTCAAATCAGAATACTGCGGCTGCTGCGGGCTGTACGAGAAGTATCTGGACAAGCAGGATTATAACGTAAATCTCGAAGAGATGGATGATATTGATCCCATCAAGGATAAATACGGCATTCCCGCAGACCTGCGCAGCTGCCACACCATGATCGTAGGCGATTATTTCGTGGAAGGCCACATTCCCATGGAGGCGATTGAGAAGCTGATGACAGAAAGACCGGATATTGCTGGTATCGCGATGCCAGGAATGCCTTCGGGCAGCCCGGGAATGCCGGGAGCGAAAAAAGAGCCTTTTGTCATCATGGCGGTGGGGAAGGATGGCACCATCAGCGAGTTTATGAGAATATGATTAAAGAGGAGAATAGTCAGAAAAGAGAATAGGAAAGAGAATGATAGGGGAAGAGAATGATGAGAAAAGAGGATTAAGGGAGAGGATAATAGAAAAAAAGAATAATCAGGGAAAAGGATGATATGATTCACAAAGAGAAATTACCGGGAATTGCTGGAGGTATATCAGGGGCAGCCAGCGTTCTGGGCTCCTGGCAGATCTGCCACAATGTCTGTCTGGGCCTGGTCACGCTGCTTGGCCTGATGGGGATTGTCGTTGCGGGCATGCCTCTAGCGTTCCTCACTACCATCGCCGTTCCCCTATGGAGCGTCGCCCTCCTTTTATTAGGAGTCACCTTCCTGCTCTATCTGCGCAAGAAGTGCATTTCAAGGCATATGCTCCTTATCAATTCAGGATTGGTGCTGGCAGGGATTCCCTTTACCTCGGTTCAGGAGTATGCTCCCGCGTTCTGGACTGTAGGGGGCTTAATCATCGCTGCAGGAATTATAATATTCATCAGAGTGAGATGGTCTCATGGATGAAAAAATAGAAAAAGGCTTGCTCTACGCGCTTCTTCTGGCAGTTATCGTTACGCTGGCATATGCTGTAATAGGTTTCTTAGGTATTGGAAGCAGTTCATCAACCGTTCCTCTCCCTGTAGATACAACCGCCGCAGCCGAACTTGGCACCTTTAGATCTATCACCACCGGCAGTACTGATACTGGAGATGTCTCCATTGAATTAACCCCGCACCAAGTCCAGGATGGAATTTTAGAAGTATCTGCAGCCATCAACACCCATTCCGTTGCTCTCGATAGTTTCCAGCTTAAAGAAATGACAGTGCTTGAATATAAAAGCAAGAAAATAGTTCCCATCTCCGCCCCGCAATTGCAGGGCCACCATACCTCTGGAAAATTCTTGTTTGAAGTAGAAGAAAATATTCAACAATTTACCATCACCATTGTTGGAATTCCAAAAATAGAAAAGAGGGTCTACACATGGGAATAAAAAAAGGAGTAGTAGCGCTAATGCTTCTGGGTTCCGCAACAGGAGTACAGGCACACTGTCCCCTCTGTACGATAGGTGCTGGAGCTGCCGCCGGAGGAGCATTATGGTTAGGAGTTGATTTGCTCGTCGTGGCCTTATTTGTAGGTGGATTTGCTGCCTCCACCGGATGGTGGATCAGCCGGCTTATTAAGAAAGAGTACATCAGACATCAAAAGATGCTTATTATCATAGCTTCTTTTATCCTTACCATCGTTCCCCTCATACCCCTCTTTGAGGGAATCACGCCATTGTATATCTCGTGGTTTGGAGAATATGGCTCTTGGTTTAACCGCACTTATCTCTTAAACACCTTTCTCCTGGGAAGCATAGTGGGAGGCGCCTTTGTTTCCCTCACCCCCTACCTCAGCCAGAAAATGACCTCCTGGCGGAGAAAGCAAATTCCCTTTCAGGGAATAATCATTACTTTAGTAGGATTGTTGGGAATGGGAGTGCTATTGCAGTGGGGTTTTTGAACCATGGATGAACTGCTGGTTGCCTTGCTTGGAATAACTTTCTTATTTTTCCTGTTTGTCATCCTGAAAGCAACAGCGCTGCGGCGGTACACCCATACTTGTGCCATCTGCATCGCCGTTTCCGGCACTTGGATAATCTTACTTATACTATGGTGGCTGGGCTGGTTTGAGAATACCATTATCATCGCCCTGCTGATGGGACAGAGCATCACGGGCATTTTTTATCTCCTGGAGAAAAAAGTGCCGGAACGATGGACGTTTTTTCGGTTGCCGTTTATCACCAGCCTGCTTATCATCGCCTATGCCGCACTGAAAGGAGACATAGGATATGCTCTTATGTTCATAAGTCTATTATGGCTGCTGTTTGGGCTTATTTTTGCCTACCAGCAAAATGCTCCAGTTAAAACAATGGTCAAAAAAATAATTGAATGCTGTAAACGGTGGTGAGGATAGAAAAGGTGATCGAACATGAATAAAAAATTAATAATGGGAATAGTGATGGTGGTTTTGATGGTGGGCTCTGTGTTTCTCTTTTGGGGACGGGGCAAGACGACAACTAATGGTGCTGCGGTCTCTGAAGCCAGAGGAGATGTGTTTCGGGGGATGATAAGCAATATGGCAGTCCAGCCGGGAACTCTCCANNCTCCTTAACTTCAAATACCAGCATAATATGCAACAGCAGCCATGCTTAGCACCCAACGACCTCGTTGCAGTAAGAATCCTCGATGCTCAAGGCAATGCCGAGATTGAGCGAAGGTATTAAACTGAAGGCACTAATGAGGAAAAGAAATAGGCAGTGCGTTAACTATAAATAGGAGAAATGAATTCCTAGTATGAGATGAAATAAATGGAAAAAATACAAAGGGGGATAATTATGGCCTTAGCAATAATTATAATTATTGCATTATTGTATGCAATTGGGAGAACAATTTT
>DUFZ01000033.1 GCA_013331635.1 Candidatus Woesearchaeota archaeon
TTCACCTCTGGACTCGGTGAATAAGTTCCTTAAACACCGCTACATCGTCTAACCTATTAGCTTGCTTTAAAGGTGATCTTATTCGCGCCATAGGGAAGCTTAAGAAGGTGTAGGTTTCATCCTGCGAGTTATAGTCCAGACGCAAGATTACATTGAGCACCTAACAGAGGCTGCTATGGTACATCCTTTTCAGGACAACCGAATTATCCGAGTTGAAGAGAGGTAAAACACGGACATATTTATATTTTTTGTACCACTTATTAGTTGTAATGCAAAAGGTTTATAAACTGTCGCTATTCTATAGTTTTTATGAAAATTCTCGCCTTAAGCGACGTCCATGGGGATAAGGACTTTATCCGGAAGATGGCTGAAAAGGGAGCCAGAGAGAAGGTAGATTTAGTTATCCTCGCGGGGGATTTAGCTGATCACAACGGCCAGGTAGAGGGGTTGGTAGGGCCATTTAAAGAAAAAGGCCTGGAAGTGGCGGTTTTGCCGGGAAATCATGAAGGAATGGCCGAGGTCAATTTCTTAGTAGAACACTATGATATCAAGAACCTGCATGGATATGTCCTCAGAAAAGATGATGTGGGCATTTTCGGCTGCGGGTATGCCGATATCGGGGTCCATCAGTTAACCGAGCAGGAATTTTTTGACACCTTGAAAAAAGGGCATGAGCATATCAAGGATATCAAGAAGAAACTGATGATTACGCACGTGCAGCCGAGTGAAAGCATCCTGGGCTTGGGCCTGTTTCCAGGCAGCACTGGGGTGCGAAAAGCCGTCGAGGAATTCCAGCCGGATGTGCATATCTGCGGGCATATTCATGAAAGCCATGGAATCGAGGAAATGATCGGCAAAACCAGAGTGATTAATGTGGGAAAGACGGGAAGGATTATTGAGATTTGATTTTAACTTATTAGTAGTTACATATAGAAAGGTTTATAAATGGGGTATTTCTTGAGAAAGTATGGCACACATAACAAGCTTTGAAGATGGTTTCTATTACCCGCCCCCTTTTCCCGGACTGGAGGAATTAGTTCGTTTTCCGGATGGGGAATTTAAGCGAGATACTATCCCTAACAGCACGGTATGGGTGTTTAAGAAAGAGAATCACCAATTTAGGCCGGAAATTCACAGCAGTGATATCGGCTGCGGGATGGCGGGTTTTATTCTAGAAAAAATTGATGCCAGAGAAGCAGCAGATATCTGTTATGGGGCCTTGAAGAAAAAAAATATTCTTGGCCGGGGAAATCATTTTGTGGATATCTGTTCGCACATAGAACCACCATTTGAAAACAGGCAGGAACCCTACAATATTCTGCTTCTGCACACGCATGGGCCAGACACGACCCAGCCGCTTACACTTCAGGAAGCGAAGCAGAAACAAGAGTATGCCCGACAATGCCGGGAAGAAATTGGTTTTGATTTGGCGCGCAAAATTGGTGTTAAAGCACAATTGCTTGGAGACTGGAGCCATAATACTATTGAGGAAGTGGGAAACCTGTTGATTTATCGTAAGGGGGTAGTGCGAGTTGAGCCAGGAAAGATTGTTGTGCTTCCGGCACATCTTGGAACAAAGATTTTAGTATATACAGTGGATGCAAAATCTATGCCACCCTATGATTCTATGCCCCATGCTACGGGAAGAGCAGGCCCTCGAGGACAGATGAAAGTGAGTGAAGAGGATGCTGCTTTTGTTCGTAAATTAGTGTATATTCCCGATGAAATTGAAAATTCATCCTTGCGCTCAGAGCATCCTTCGTGTTACAATGGATTTGATAAAATTCTCACCATTCTTGGCCAGGGCAAATATATTGTTCCCGTTGGAGAAATGAGAATTCTAAGTTACATTGGAAAAATTTAAGCTACCAAAAGGTGAAGGTCTTTTTTTGCCTTGCCAAAGAGTTTAATCGTTACATTAACATGAGCACCAATAGGGATAGTGGGATCTGACTCTGGCCTTTGTTCCTTAGACCACCAATGACGCCAAGCAATTTTATAATGAGGGTCCTGGCAGGCATTAATCTTAACGGCGATATCTTCTAATTTTCTAAGCTGGCCTTTGGTAATTCTATAAGCCAGAAGCGATTCCTGCTTTCCATCACGCCTAAAGTTGAGTATCTGGGGCTCTTCGTAGATCTTTCGTAAAAGTGGACTGATTTCATGATCGATGATGGAACGAGCGATGGATCGTTCGAACCGTTCTATTTCATGAAATTTTTCAGCAAGTTTAGTTATATCGCGTAGAGCATTTTCAATCTTGATAAGACGATCTTTAGAAGAGTGAATAGCATAGATATCTTGTAAATTCGGCAGTTTGACTTGAACTTCTTCTAAAAAAGAGATTATACGGCTAAGTTCATCTTTTTCAAGAGGTGATAAAGGTTCAGTCTGTTCTAGCTGTATACCTATTACTTCCATTCGCTGTTGTGAATGCTTAGCTAAATGCGTAAGTTTTCTGGAGAATTCTTCGATAAATTCAGTTTTTTTAAGGCTTATTCCTCCAGCGCGCCGAAACAAAGCGACATTAAAGAATAAATTTTCTTCTACCATCTCTTTTTGAATTTTGCGCAGGGCTTTCAATTCTTCTTGTATACCAGCTGCCAACTGTTGTATTTTGGTATATTCTTTCAGAAGGGTACGATGGGGTTTATTTTTCTGATATACATACAGAATTTTGGAAAAAATGCCCATATGAAAATGAAAAGAGAAGGAGGATTTAAGTCTTTTGGCGTATTTACTAAATTCACGTTGTCAAAGAGCTGGCAGGCCGTCTTGCTGAGCAAAAATCATCTTCAATATTCTGGTTTTTTGCACAATAACTTCGTAGACAGCAGTTTCAGCAAGACTTCTTGGCCAAGCCAGCTCTCCTCACTTAATACGCACTTTTTGACGATAAGATTAAAAACTCTGGTGGTTTGCTATTACTATGCTCATCAACTGCCCCGAATGCCAGCGAAAACTTCATGAAGGCCAGCATAAGTACCCAGATGGGATGTTTTTGGTGCAGTACTGCAAGAACTGCGGGTTTAGGAAGGAAGTGCCGTCAGAACTGAAGAGATAGTTTTTTGAACCCGTTTAAGAATTCATAAGAGTTATAAATTGAACTTTATTGATTTCTACCATGGAAAAAGAGCCGGTGGAGGCAGCGGGAAAAGATCTCGCAGCGAGGTGCGGGGAGTTGAATCATGAGGGTGTGGTTTCTTTGGATATCAGCCCGGAAATGAGCGGATTGGATTATTGCCCAGCATGCAAAGTCGTTCTGTATCCTGTTAGCGACCTGAACTTAAATGGGTATGATACTAGGCGTTCAGATCGTCTTTATCAGTAAAAAGGGAGAGATAAAACCTTTCCAGCGATTAAGCACCCAATCCTTTCGGTAACTTTCCACCCATCTTTTTCATTAACTTATTGATGTCTTTCTCGCCTTTGAACATCTTCATCATTTTCTTGCTCTGGCGGTATTGTTTCAAGAGCTCCCGAACTTCGGCGACTTTAACCCCGGAACCAGCAGCAATGCGGTCAATCCTATCGGCAGAAATGATTTCAGGATCTTCTAATTCTTCCCTGGTCATGGAATTCATGGCATATTTCCATTTTTCCAATTTGCCTTCCTGAACATCGAGCATCTCTTTGGGCAATTGCAAGGAGCCCATCCCGGGAATCATTTCCATGATCTTCTGGAAGGAACCCATTTTTTTCATCGAACTCATCTGTTCATATAAATCGATGAGATTGAATTCGCCTTTCATGAACTTCTCGCTCATTTCCTCGGCGCCTTTTTCGGTGAATACTTCCTTGGCTTTCTCCAACAGGCTTTCTAAGTCGCCCATGCCAATCAATCGTCCGACGAAGCGCTGGGGATGGAATAATTCCAGGTCATCAGTTTTTTCTCCAACACCGATAAAAACAATAGGCGCCTTGGTCACCGCGCAGGCGGATAAAGCGCCACCGCCTTTGGCAGTTCCTTCGAGTTTAGTGATAATAACTCCGGTGATGTTACAGGTGTCATGGAAGGCTTGCGCTTGCTTTTGCGCAGCCTGTCCTAAATCGGCGGCGATAACCAACAATCGTTCATCGGCCTTGACGATGGTATTCAGCTGATTTAATTCCTGGATCAATTCATCGGAAAGAGCATCCCGCCCGGCGGTATCAACGATAACCAGATCATACTCGCTGATTTTTTTCTGAAAGGCCAGGTAAATGTTAACCGGATCTTTTTCTTTTTTGATGCCTAAAAAATCAACGCCGATATCCTTGGCGAGCTGTTCTAATTGTTCGTAGGCAGCCGGACGCCAGGTATCAGTCTGCATGACAGCGACTTTATAGCCGCGCTTCTTATAAAATTTGGCCAGCTTTCCGGCGGTAGTAGTTTTGCCGGAACCAAATAAGCCTACTAGCAGGAGTTGGGTTGGTTTTTTGGCAATCTTTATTTCATGAGTCTCTTTTCCTAAAAAGTTGGTCAATTCTTCATAGACTATCTTGATTAATTGCTCGCGCTGGGTTATCCCGGGCGGGGTCTTTTCCTTCGCCCGCTGTTTGATCTTGGTGCTGAGGTCAAACACCAGCTGGACATTGGTATCCGATTGCAATAACGCTCGCTGGATGTCCTTGACCACTTCGTTGATGACAGTATCATCTATAAAAATAGACTTGGTTATCTTGGTTAAGGTCTCTCTCAGGGATGATCCTAGCTTTTCCAGCACCATGGCAGCATAAAAAACGAGAGCTTATATAAATCTTATTCAGAAGTCTTTAGCAAAGCATCTAATTCTGAAACCGTCAGGCCCATTTGGGAGGCAACTACATCTCGTTTACCAGGAGTTCCATTATAATTCCTTAAGAGTTCCTTAGCGGTATTGAGGTCATACCTTTTTATTTCTTCTTTAGTCAAACGCTGGGCTACAGCCTCAGGGATATGAGTACCATTGGGTTCATACATCATACAGATATATCCGTTGGTTTCTTTGACAAAACCAGTTGGTTTAAGAGTAAAACTTTGTCGAAGATGCTGGTTAATCATGTCCTGAAGTTCTTCTTTGCTTGGTGCTTGCAGATAATAGACTATTGCCATTGGAAGCTCTGAGGAGGTGATATTTATAAAACTTACTATCTCAGAGTAATTAAAAAGTGAGCCCACGGCGATTCGAACGCCGATTAAGCGGTTACCTGCAGGTGCTGTTGCTCATCTCATCGCTCGCGCCAACCGAAGCCGCTTGTGCTATCCATTACACTATAGGCCCAAGGAGTGTATTGATTCCGACGCTGTTTTAAAAAGATTGTGGTGGGAATGCTTATTCTAAAAAAATAGCACGATTGTCTGGGGTATTTATGAAATTAAGCAACTGCACACTCAACAGAAGAATCAATTAAATTATGTCCATTAAGAGATGTAGTTAATTGCTGGGTGAAATTCTCAACTGGAACTTCTTTGTTCCTAACTTGTCCAACGAATGATAATCTTACCGTAATCATTCCACTTTCAACTGAAGTTTTGAATCCCCATTTAACAATATTTTTGAGAGTATATTTATTAATGTCAAAAACTTTAGAAGCATCAAATACACGCACACCAGTCACAAATCCTTCGGTATCAATATCAGCAACAAAATTTTGAAACTCAACAGAATTTTTATAATCTCTATCTTTAATTTTGAACATTAAAATATCATTATTGTAGTCATACAAAAATTCTCCTTTTCCAGTTCCATCAAGATGTTTTTCCATCATTTTACAGGTTCAATTTTGGGATTTCACTCATATCTACAAAGGTTACCACAATTGTTTTGTTATCTTTTATTTCAATAATCAGTTTTCTATACCCATCACTTTTTCGATAATAGGCAGCATATCTTTCATTTTCCTGAAGATATACCTTACGGGGAGTTTCCCTCTTAACCATGCTTATAAGTTCTTCTACATTAAAAACCTTTCTCTGTTGATTGCTTAGATGCCATATGGCATGAGGAGAGATCACTACGTTTTTTCCTTTGATCAAGTCTTGAAACTCTTGAGGACTTACTCTTTGTATTGGCTTGGTAGAATAAATTCCCATTAAAAACTATAATCTCAAGCTGTATTAAATACTTTTCTGAAATTTTAGCAAAGCGTGTGAATTAAGAAAGCAGAGGAAAAACCAGAGTAGTAGAAACAAATATAAACCCAAAAATATTGGCAGGAAGTATGTACAAAAAGGGGTTCTTGCAGGTATATCTGCTGCTGGCCATCGTCTTTGGACTTTTGGGAATTAGCGATGCTTCTCTAACCTATTTTGAGATGAGCAGTACTCTTTATTCGATGCTTATTATTAGTGCTTCTATCTTGTTTTTTCTCTTTAATGTTATTGCTATTGCAGTTTTCCATTATCATCGAGTGGATAAAATAGCGTATGTGCTACCGGTGTACCATATAGTGACTTTTGTCATGTTTGCGGGGATGAGTTTCTGGTTGACTACCTATAATTCTGGGCTGTGGCTGGGGTTGATTATATTTGGTTTTGCGAGTTCTTTAGCAGAGATATTATTTGCAGTGTATTTATTGGGGAGAATGGGAAGAAAATGAGCAGTTTTACTTTTCAAATTCCTGCAGCAATTTTCCTTCGTCCATAGAGATGGAATATTGGAGGTTGTCTAATTTTTTGCTTTCGATGAAGAGGATGAACTGCTGCTGTTTCGCTTTATCCCAGGTGGCAAAGGCTTCAGCAGTGGAACAGAGATAGTCAACATCGCAATGGCCTTCGCGCAGGTCTTTTCCTTCGTGGCGAGCGGGGTGCAGGGGGCATACAAAACATCCCTGCTCTTCAATTAGGTTGCGACACACACCATTGCGTAAATCCATTGGTGGACGACGGTCGCGGAAGGAGGTAAATTCATGATCTGATTTGGGATTAGCCTGGTTAAATTCCTGCGTATTTTTAACAACCGATTCCTGAATGCTTTCAGCAGAAATGAAATCGTATCCGCAGCAGCCCAGGCAGCCGCCATTGAGCTGGCATAAGGGCGATAGTCGTGGCATGGATCTTTTTCAGAAAAGAGATTTTATATAGGTTTCTGTGATTTTGACCATTTAGAACAGATATCTATTTTTATCTCAAAGCAACATACTCTTCCCGCTCAGGCCCAACCCCAATTCCAAGCAGAGGAGTTTGCACCTGATCTTCAACGAAGCGAATAAATTCATGTACTGCTTTGGGCAAATCCTCCTTCTGACGTACGCTAGATATATCTTCTCTAAAAGCAGGAAAATAATCTATAATTGGTTTCACCCTGTGAAGTTGTGTTTCGGTTGCAGGTACATAATTTATTTTCTGTCCATCAAGCTCATACCCTGTGACCAGAGGAATACCCGGCAGGCTGGAATTGGCGAAGTCACGCAGGCAATCCACTTTATTGAGATACAATTCATCAACGCCATTGAGGCGGCAATTCTGTTTCAGCATCACAAGATCGAGCATGCCGATGCGCCTTGGTCTTTTTGTCGTTGCGCCGTATTCATTGCCGAGCATGCGCAAAGCGATGCCAATTTCTAAGGGATTATCAGATTTGAGCAGTAGAGAAGGTTCGTAGAGTTGGGCTTCTACCTCTTTCACATATCTTTTTCCCGATTCTCCCAACTCATTTTTTTCCATACAGTATTTTTCAGATTCTTCTTTGCCAAATTCGCCGATGAAAGGACCATTGCCAACTCGAGATGCAATAGCTTTGGCGACACCGATAGTCTTGGTGTGATATTTGACCGGAAGATCGCCCCCGGTATAGGCGGCAGCAGCGATAGTTCGGCTAGCAGTAACATAGGGAACAGTGCCCAGAATAACATCCAGACCGACGGCATTGGCGCCTTCAAAAAAGATGTCGTGGCCTTGCTGGATATACTCTTCAACAAAGAAAGGATTATCGCAAAGATAGGGTGCA
>DUFZ01000087.1 GCA_013331635.1 Candidatus Woesearchaeota archaeon
AAGAAGCGGGAACTTGATATTCAATATAATCTATTGCCTCATTCATAGTCAACCAACTCAAAATAGTCTCTGTGAAAAATTATCCCCAGCCCATCAGCAACACTCCGAGAGAAGATTGTGTAATCAGCACTAGTATCAATAAGCGACGATAAACGGATTTTCTTGCTTTGAGAACTGATCTCAACTTCCACAAATGGTAACTTATCAAGAAAATATTTAAATTTGTATCTCATAAAATCATCGCTCTCTTTTTGCGAATTCTTCCAATAAGGGGTATTTTATGAGTATATCTTTTAGCTTGGTTTTCTGCTTCACTGAGAGTATCTCCTACTCCAACTAATTTACCATCAGCGATAGCAACTATCTTTCCAGCATACTTTTTACTCAGCTCCCCATAATGTTCCTGTAACCACTGAAAGTCCTTACTGACCATGGTTTTATCAAATATTATTATACTTTAAATAATTTTCTGCCCGCTTTTCCTAAATATCAAACAATAATGATGATGCACATTGAGCACAAAACTATACCGATAGCCATAAGGATATAACGTCTTATTATCCTGGCACCAAATACGCTCACCGCGAAATTCATAGTGCTTAGCCATTTCCCGCGCAAAATCCCACGCCAGCATCTTGAACCCCTCTTTCTCCATGTAATTTTGTAACACCACCACCGCGTACCCCCCCTCCTTGATCTTGGGTTTGATGGCCACAAAAATATCTACCAGCCGTTGTACAAATTCATCATAACTCTTCGCGTTGCCTAAATCCGATTCATCCTCGCTATAATGAGTATCAAGCCCTTCATCTTCCCTTCCCTTAGCCGCCAGACCCTTATTGCGCAGCATCGGTCCGTAAGGCGGCGAAGTAATGACCAAGTCCAGTTGTGGAAGAGAATATTTTTCCCATAACGATTCAATCTCGTTGGAATTCCCCTGCAGCACCAGTTGTTTAGCTTTCAAAGCACTTCCCTGTGCATCTAATTTTAATTGCGATTCTAAGACCTGAAGTCGTTCCCGGGCAATTTTTGCATACTTCTCCTGCAGCTCAATCCCAATGCCATGGCGGTTGGTCTGATGCGCCGCAACTAAGGTGCTTCCCGTTCCCAGAAAAGGATCAAACACAATGCCACCTTCTTTGGTAAAGAATTTAATGAACTCGGCAATCATATTCTCTGGATACTTCGCCGGATGCAATTTCTCATCTTTCTTACGTGGCGGAGGATTGTGCACAAACCAGCTCTTGGTAAACTTCAGCCATTCCTGAGCAGAGAGCTCATTCAGACGATTTTGAGGAGAGACTTCAGGCATTATTTTGTAAGAAAAACACAAACTTATAAGATTATTGGTGCTATGTTATTAGTGTCCATGCCTACCGCAACTTTTAAATATTAGTCCACTAAATGAACTAATTAGTCCACTATGAGAACTAATATTATCGCCTTTGTACTCGCTTCAGAGAATCGCAGAAAGATAGTGGAAACGCTCTTGCAGTACCCCAAAAGGCAATGGAGCTGCACTTTTCTGGAACAAGCCGCGAAACTGCCACACGCGACAGTTTTTAGAACCCTGCAGGGGCTGGTTCATTTCAAACTGGTTAAAACTACCAAAATAAATAAAAGAGACCTTCTGTATGAACTAGCAAGTGGCTCCCCCTTCATGCAAGAATTAAAAAATGTTTTAACTATCGAACAAAGAACATCTCGGCAAATTGCCATTATTTTTGTCAATAAAATAAAATCAAGAAAATTGCTGGTCGCTCTGTTATATGGATCGGTAGCTCGAGGGGAATCAGGACCCGAGAGCGACATTGATATATTTCTCTTACTCACTAACCACAATAAAAATTATGAAAAAAAAATTTATAACGCTGCCACAGAAACATCCGTAGAAGCAAATAAAGCCATCTCTCCCCTACTATTAGATAGAAAAGAATGGAAAAAAGAAAAAAACAGCAATTTTATAAAATCAATCGAACAAAATCATGAAGTGCTTTATGGAAAAACACCATTTTGAGCAGGCAAAACTATGGTTGGAAGGAGCAAAATATATTGCCAGCTGCGCAACAGAAGATAACAATAAATATGCTGTAGCCGTAGCTATGGCTGTCCACTCTATTATTAAAGCTAATGACACCTTAACCTACAAATATCTTCAGGAGGTTGCCAAAAGACACGATGAAGCACCAAAATTATTTGAAGAAGCAATTAAGCGACATGGTCTGGACGGTAAGTCTAGTTATAAACATATTATTTACGAGGCCATAGGCAATAAAGCCAAAGCGGAATATCGTGGCGCTTTCTTTAGCAAGAATGATTTTGAGTCCATCAGAAGAAACGCCGAAAAATTCATCAAGATGATAGAAGAATTAGTATAAATGTAATATTTCCTTTTTCTTTATATTTCTGCAAAAAATTCTCAGACCAAAATTATTTAAAACACCCGCCCTCCAGAGACTAGCATGAACCTCTTCATCTGGGACTTCCATGGAACTTTAGAAAAAGGCAACGAATGGGCAGTGCAGGAAGTCACCAACTTAGCCTTAGAATCGTATGGCTACCGTGAGCGCCTGCAGGAAGATCACGCCTACCAATTATACGGCAGGAATTGGTATGAATATTTCCAATATCTGCTTCCCAATGAGCCACACCAAAGACATATTCAACTGCAAGAAACTGCTTTCAGGATATCCATCAATCGCCCGGACATCATTGCCCGATATGTGAAGCCCAATGACCATGCCCGGGAAGTGTTAGAATCTATTGCCTCCTCAAATCAGGACCAAATAGTCATATCCCGTACCCTGCCCGAATCATTAGCAGTATTTTTAGAGGTAGTGCAGATGAAAGACTATTTTCCGGAAGGGTCAGCCTTAGCCGTGAATGCCCACGCCCGGGAAACAGAAAGAACCAAACAGGATGTTCTCCGCGAGTTTCTGAATGGAAGGAGTTATCATAAAATAGTTGCCATCGGCGACTCACCCCAGGACATCCAGCTCACCTCGGTGGGTGGTGGAGTTTCCTACCTCTATGCCCATCCTGTGAGAACCTTCCCAGCCTGCTCGGCAGACTATCGAATAAGGGATCTCCGGGAAATATTAAGAGAAATATAAAAGCAAAAAATATAAAAAAAAGCCTTAACGTCGCTTCTTGGCAGTTTTCTTAGCCGTTCTTTTGCGCCCGCGAGCCATTTTAGCCCGGCACACATTTCCCTTACCATCAATGAAGTAAAGGTAGCCTGACTGCTTCTTGACACCAACTTTAGCTACTAATTCTTTCTTAACTTTGCCCTTTTTTCGTCCTGCCCTGCTCATAGCCGCACGGGAAACATTTCCCTGCTTATCGACGAAATAGAGAAATCCTTTCGCTTTCTTAACACCAGCTTTAGCTACAATTTCAGCCATTCTTTATTCCTCCTCTTTTTTTATTGAAAAACCACCGTTTTCCTAGTCGATAAGAAATCTCAATAGTATTTAAATGTTTCTGTTGATTAATTTTTCACCGTCGATATCCCGACGAGAAAGAGATCAGTCCAAGTGTTGTGAGCATACTCTGCCTGCCCAGTATCTCTTTGGCCCTAAAGGCATCATTGAGATTAATTACCCCTCGTTTAAACTTCTCCTGGTCGTCAAACCCCACCCGCGGGCAGGCCGTATTCACCCATACCTCGATAAATGGAAAATTCTCCAACTGGTCAAATGAGACGACATTGTCAATAAAATAATAAAATTTCTTATCGGGAAATTTCTTCTCCAACAGCAAGCTCGGCCGAAACTGCTCCTGTCCCGGCTTGATGGTCACGATAACGCCAACGGACACCGCTGACAAGAACTTTAACAACGACCCCCGGTACTTTTTGAGAATAGCTTTAATGTCACTTATTCCCACCAAGCTCATTTTTTTGCTGAGAGGATCATTACAGACAATTTCCTTCATCTGAGCGCTATCCTTCTGCGCATAGACCAACGCTAAAGGATGGAACTTCCCGTCGCCGATGTAGAGGTAACAGTCAATATCGTCAATTTCTTTCTCCGACAGGTGCAAGGAATCATGATAATTGTCGCATCCCAACAATTGGCTGGGAACATGAGTGCGATCTGCCTTGGAGGTGATTACCCTGATGTTTGCATCGTGAAGCTGCTTTTGCACTTGCTGCAGATTATTACAAAACTGCACTGATGAATAGAGGGCAACCGTAGTGTATTCCTTTTTCTTCAGATAGTTCAAAGTAGCTGCGCCTAAGGCAACTTTTCCCGGATAGGGTGCTTCCAGAAAGAGGACCTCCATGGCCTAGACCCCCCTTGCCAATTTCGTAGATTTGCCTAAAGCTGCTGTAAATACTTCTTTATACTTCTCAATATATTTTTCCATCTGCCCTCGCCGGTACTGCATGATAAAGCGTGGATGCTCCAGAGGATAAACTTTCTTAAAAAATTGGCCTTCCTTATTCAAATCACAAAAAATTTTATAATTTTTTCCTGATCCAAATATGATCGCTGCATCTTGGTTTGCCCCGAATGAAATTTGAGAAGAGATGGTATGGAGCAGAAAAGGCCGGACTTTTTCAAGTAACTCGGCGCT
Source organism: Candidatus Woesearchaeota archaeon (assembly GCA_013331635.1). Classification (GTDB taxonomy): domain Archaea; phylum Nanobdellota; class Nanobdellia; order Woesearchaeales; family GW2011-AR9; genus GW2011-AR9; species GW2011-AR9 sp10194u. Next base: position 4,582 of record DUFZ01000087.1, read on the forward strand.
ATCATAAAAATTATAATTATTGCCATCCTTGGTAAAGCCTAAGGGACAGACCGCTGTAAGGAAAAAATGACGATAAAACTGCTCTACACCACCATATTGAGCTATGAATCGATAGACAAAATCTGAGGAAGATTCCTTTCGCTCCGGGAAGTCATTAGAAATGCCGCAAGCCATTTTTAGTGCGACTGGATCAGTAAAAGTAACTCCAGTGACGCCGGCACCAAATCTTCCCGGATTGATGCCAAAGACAAAGACTCTTTTCTGGTTATCGGCATAAAATTTACGTAAGAAAAGACGGGAGTATTCCCTTGTTTTTTCATCTTGATAGGGATTCATAGCTAAGATTCCGGCAGGTAATATTTTTGGAAGCTCCAGCCGAGCGTAAAAGTTGAACGCTTTCTCTGCAAAGGTGGGATCAGTATTCATTTCACCACCCCTCCTTCTTATGAAACGGGTTATGCCCCCAGCTAATCAAGAGATCAACTCCCATCCTATTCAGACCAAGAGGAATATCACAGGCTCCGAAATTGCTGCCCAGCCAGATAAGGATTCGTGCTTTCGTGGCCTGCTCCAGCTTTTCCACAATTTCTTCCGCCTGGGGCTTCATCCCGTCCGGCAGCTGGATGCAGACGAGTTTGGCATCGGCTTTATTGATTTTCTCCACCGCCTTCGCCAGTTCCGGGTCATAGAGTGTCATAACAATGTTTTTATAGTGGCTGTTTTATATATATTTCCATGGATAAATTCGCCGCAGCCGTCATCACACGATTCCGGGAATATAGGTCCGAGAAACTAAAACCGCTGGCGGAGGTATGTCTGCACCTGGGCCTGAATGCCAATTATGTAACCGCCCTCTCCCTCCTTGCGGGACTCCTCGCGGTGTACTTTGTATTCCAAAGCTACTTATTGTTCCTCCTCTTCGCCCTTCTTCATCTTTTCTTCGACTCACTTGATGGCGTTGTCGCCAGCATACCGGGGAAGACCACGGGAGGAGCATATTTTGATGTGGGCACCGACACCTTCATCTCCTTCCTCCTCCTGCTCAAAGTAGGATGGTTCCTGCAGGATTATTATGTCTATATAATAGCAGGCTTATTTTTCCTCGCTGCAGTCATTCACTTCCTTTCCTGCCTAGAAGCCCCCCTGCTTTTTACCAGAACGGTGGGTATTGCCATCTTAAGTATTGCCACTTTTCCTGCTTTTCCTTGGATCCAAGAACTGCTTACCATCGGCTACTTAGCAGCAGGAATAGCCTCAGTATTTTCATTAGCCAGGCAATTGCAGTGGAAAATGATGAAAAGAACGGGCTAAAATCTTTCTTACCACCTATTCTCTTTCATCCTTAAAACATACCCAATATAATTCACCACCACATGCAGCAACGGGCTTAATAATAAAATAAAAAACACGATTTCCACATCCGGCACATACACAATCCAACCTAAAACTAATCCTCCTATCACAAAATCAAGCTGGTCAAAAGGAATCCAAGAACGTCCTTCTTTAATTCCCGCTTTCCGCTTATAATAACTCTTCACTAAATCACCTAGGATAGCTCCAAGTCCCAGCCAGAATCCCAGCCACAGGGAAAAATCACTGTAATCAATAATCGCCCAGGAACGAAATCCAGCATCGTACATCACTCCTTGCAGCCAGAACACTACTGTTCCCGCAATAACCGCCACCACCAATCCTCTCCAGGTCTTATGCCTTCCAAACCATTTCTCCGAAACCGGCCTAGCCAAAAAAGGCAGCTTCTTGCACAGAACTGGCATCATATTAGCAAAGTAAGCAGGAAGAAAAAAATATAAGCTTTTAATGATGAGCAGACCAATCATAAAAAAGAAGGATGATTGCCAGGATTTATAAGTTTATGGATGACAAAACCAATCAAAGCAACACCGAGGTTAGTGATTAGGCACAATATGTTTTGTGAGTGATGGCTTGGCCAAGAGGTGAGCCGAGAACTGCTATTGTTTATGAGAATTGATTGGTGCTTTCTCTCCTACAAAACTAACTTTCTTTGGACGATACATCAACAAGGAAAGCACGAGGTGAACGGCCTGCCATCACTCACTTTTTGGATTGTGCCAGTGATTAACAATCTTTATAATATCCAAATACCTTCTCCCTAGAACATGCTGGATATTAAAGTTGATTTAAAGCCTCATTTCCAACGCCGAACTACACCTTATCATCCAACTGAATTTGGCAGACTCCGTTCCGATCATATGTTTCTGATGGATTATGATGAAGGAAACTGGCACCACCCCCGCATCGTGCCCTATGGGCCATTGTCCCTCTATCCAGGTGCAAAAATATTGAACTACGGACAGGGAATTTTTGAAGGACAAAAAGCTTTTAGGCATGATGATGGTGAATTATACCTGTTCCGCGCCGATGAGCATGCCCAACGATTAAACCAATCCGCAGCAAAAATGTGTCTTCCGCCCCTGCTCGAAAACGATCAATTGCAGGCGCTGGAAACCCTGCTGGATATCGATCGCCACTGCACTCCCACCCAGGAAGACAGTTGTTTGTATATCCGGCCGCTCTTATTTGGCAATGAAGACGCGCTCGGAGTGAATCCCAGCAAATCCTACCTTTACTGCCTGTTTTTTTCTCCCAGCGGGTCATATTATGACCACTCCAAAGCCCTGCGCTTATTCTTAACTAAAAAATTTCATCGCGCTGCCCCTGGTGGATCAGGCCAGGCCAAAGCAGCAGGAAATTATGGGGGATCGTTATATGCCTTGCAACGAGCGCATGAACTGGGAGCATTTCAAGTCCTATACCTAGACGTTAACAATCAGCGGATTGAAGAAACCGGAGCATCAAATCACTTCCATGTCAATCAACGCGATGGAGTAATCCTTCCCCGCTTTACCGATACCATTCTCGAATCAATCACTGCCCGCTCCATTATGTCCTTAGAAGGCCGGCTGGGAATAGCTATCCAGCCAGAATCCATTGGAACAGACGCATTTATCGCCGATATAAAACGAAAATATATCCGGGAAGCCGGAGTTTTGGGAACCGCCATGGTCGTGGGAGGGGTAGGTGAATACGTGTTTGATTCCGGAAAGGTTCTCTCCGTTGGTGATGGCAGAGTAGGCCCAATTACCCAAAAGATATACACCCTGTTGCGAAACATCCAGACTGGCAAAGAAGAAGCACCGGAAGGATGGCTGAAAAAGGTTCCAAGATTACTGTAATTCTTTCCAACAACTTTTAATTACTTTCAATATATTGGATAATATATATTTTAACACATACTTTAAAAAACTAAAAAGTATATAAACAGTAAACATTTGTGAATAATTTCATCAAACACTACCTACATCAAAAAGTAGGGGAAAAACACTACTGCTAGTGTTTTATCACGACGCAAGAAAAACAATCACAATCAAAAAGGGGGTGAAAGATGTATTGTCCATTCTGTTCCCATTCCGAAACCAGGGTGCTGGAAAGCCGTATCGCTGATGATGCCCTCCGGAGAAGGAGGGAATGTGAAAAGTGTTCTGCCCGTTTTACCACCTATGAAAAAGCAGTATTCAGCCTGACTGTTATTAAAAAGGATGGAAGAGAACAGCCTTTTCAAATAGAAAAAATAAGAAACAGCGTAGTGAAATCCTTGGGAAAAGGAGAAGAAGAATCTATTACTGCCATCACTCAAAAGATTGAACATAAAATTTTGGCCAAAAAAACTAACAGCATCAAGACCACTGATATCGGGAAAGTAGTGATGCAGGAACTTAAGCGGGTAGACAAAATGGCCTACTTACGTTTCGCCACCATCCATAAATCAATTGAAGATCCAAAATTACTCCGGAAGGAACTCGAGATAATAACCTAAGGAACGATAATGTAAAGGGTGATAGCATGGAAGACCAAAAAACCGTTGCAGTAAAGACCGAAGGATTGCATATTTCGCGATATTTTACAAAAGAGGGAGTTAATTCACTAACTCAATTCACTTATGAAAAGCGGAGTTCCGTCATCAATAACCCTGATGGTTCCCTGGTCTTTCGCATGGATGACATTGAAGTGCCTGCTTTTTGGACCCAGGTAGCCACTGACATCCTAGCTCAAAAATATTTTCGCAAGGCCGGGGTTCCCCTGCGCAACGACGAAGGAGAATTGCTTCGGGATGAAAACGGAAAAGTCATTCTGGGAAGGGAAACCAGCATTAAGCAAGTTGCTCATCGCCTTGCCGGCTGCTGGCGGCATTGGGGCGAGAAGTATGGATACTTTGCCTCAGCCGACGATGCGCAGATATTCTATGAAGAGATGCTTTATATGATAATAGGGCAAGTCGCCGCTCCCAACAGCCCCCAATGGTTTACCACCGGATTAAATTGGGCGTACGGGTTAACCGGACCGGCGCAGGGCCATAGTTATGTTAACCCCCAAACCGAAAAATTAGAATATGCCAAAGACGCCTACAGCCGAAGTCAACCCCATGCCTGCTTCATCCAAGAAGTGAGCGATGATCTCGTACGTGATGGAGGAATATTTAGTCTCCTCACTCGGGAAGCTCGGGTATTCAAATATGGTTCCGGCACTGGAAGCAACTTCTCCCGCCTTCGGGGAAAAGGAGAAAAACTCACTGGGGGGGGCACCAGCTCAGGATTGATGAGTTTTCTCAAAATCTTTGATACCGCTGCCGGGAGCATAAAATCAGGCGGAACAACGAGACGAGCAGCAAAGATGGTCTCCCTCGATCTCGACCATCCGGAGATTGAAGAATTTATTTGGTGGAAAGTTCGGGAAGAAGAAAAAGTAGCTGATTTGGTTGCCGGCAGCAAAATATTGCGAAAACGCCTGGGCGCATTGATAGAATTGGCCAAGAACCAAGAGCAACCGCTCGAGAATAAAGAAGTGCGCAAAGCCTTAAAACAGGCTACCAAAGATCATATTCCCATTAATTATCTGGTCCGCGCTCTCGACATCGCCCGTCAAGGGCACCGTCTTCCCCTGCAAGAATTTGATACCCATTATGAATCAGAAGCCTACCTCACCGTATCCGGGCAAAACAGCAATAACTCCGTGCGTATCCCCAACAGTTTCTTTAAAGCTCTCCATAACCAGCAGGACTGGAACTTGATCGCCCGCAGTAATGGAGAAGTCATGAAAACCATCCCAGCAGAAAAACTGTGGAATGACATTGGCTACTGCGCCTGGGCTAGTGCTGATCCAGGCGTGCAATATGACACCACCATTAACGAATGGCACACCTGTCCGGAAGATGGAAAGATTAATGGCAGTAACCCTTGCAGTGAATATATGTTTCTAGATGACACCGCCTGCAACTTAGCCTCCATCAACCTTATCAAATTCTATGATAACACCGCTGGAATTTTTGATGTGGCTGCCTATCGGCATGCTATCCGTTTATGGACCATCACCTTAGAAATCAGCGTGCTGATGGCCCAATTCCCTTCCGAACAGATTGCCCTAAAAAGTTACCAGTTCCGAACTTTAGGATTAGGGTTTGCCAATCTAGGCACTTTGTTAATGATCCAAGGCATTCCTTATGACAGCGAAGAAGGAAGGACTATTGCTGGTGCCATGGCTGCTATCATGACCGGAGACGCCTATGCAACTTCAGCAGAACTAGCCAAAGTACTTGGTCCATTTGAGCAATATTCCAAAAATAAAGAACCCATGTTAAAAGTCATCCGCAATCACCGTCGAGCAGCCTATGACACTAATGGATATGAAGAGCTTACCATCAAGCCCCATGCTCTTGATCAGGAACTTTGTCCACCCCCACTTTTGGAAGCAGCCCATAAAGCATGGGATAATGCTTTACAATGGGGAGAACAACATGGATATAGGAATGCACAAGTCAGTGTTGTCGCTCCAACCGGAACAATAGGCTTGGTCATGGATTGCGATACAACTGGAGTAGAACCAGACTACGCCTTAGTCAAATACAAGAAACTCGCCGGAGGCGGATTCTTCAAAATCGTCAACCAGTCCGTGCCTACTGCTTTACGGCTACTGAGCTATACTGACAGCCAAATTAAAGATATTATTTTGTATTGTCTGGGTCATAGCACCTTTGACGGATGCCCCTCTATCAACGCAGAAACCCTTCTCGCCCGTGGTTTAGATGAAAAACAAATTACTGCCTTAGAAAAAGAACTCCATAATGCCATGCACATCAGCTATGTGTTCAATCCTTTTATTTTAGGAGAAGCCTTCACCCAGAGAATCATGCAGGGAAAAGAAGGAAGCTTCCTGCATACGCTGGAATTTACCAAAGAAGAAATCATTGCCGCCAACGAATACCTTTGTGGTACCATGACTTTAGAAGGCGCACCACATTTGAAAGAAGAGCATTACCCCATATTTGATTGCGCCAACAAATGCGGCAAGAAAGGAACAAGGTACATCCATCCCTATGGACATATGAATATGCTCGCTGCGGTGCAGCCTTTCATTTCCGGTGCTATCTCCAAGACCATTAATATGCCCCAGGACTGGACCATTGAACAAATCAAGAAAGCCTACTACGATTCCTGGACCATGATGATCAAAGCCGTTGCCTTATACCGAGATGGGTCAAAATTGAGCCAGCCCTTAAACACCACCTTAGAAGATCATCCCGAACTCAAAAAACTTCTGGAAGAAGAATCCGATGATTTGGTCGTACAGCACATCAAGAAAAAGATCCTGATAGGACAGCGTGAATTGACATTAGAAGGAAAAATGAATGAACAGGCGCAACTATATCATGTCAACGCAAAGATGAATGGTCTGAGTCCCGTACAGGAAACCATGCTAACGGCTGTCGTAAACATGGTCAACTTCAGTCTTAAACAGGGAGTCAATCCAACCACGCTGGCACAGCAGAGTTTAGCCATTGAAGGACATCCGCTCATAGGAGAATTAAGTCTTTTTTTGCAGGAGTTCGACACCAGTACAGGAAACACTGCTACCAAAAAAAATGAAGTTGCGCCTTCAACTATAACCAGAGAGGAAAATAAAAACGCTTCCAGCAAGCCCAAATGCCGTTCCTGCGGCGCCGCTCAGCTGCGCCAGAATGGAACCTGCATGTTATGTGAAATATGTGGAGAGACCAGCGGATGCTCGTGAGGTTGGAGTGAAACGAAAACCTCACTTGACAGAATGCACAAAGGCTTTGCCTTTGGCACGCCGGAAAGCTTCACTTTCCCAGCGTTTTGCTCAAGCTTTTTACGAAGTCAAAAAGGTTGTGTGAGATCCTGCGGCGAGACCAGTGGATGTTCGTGAGGAGATACTTATGAATTATCAAAAACCAATTCAACAATCTTATATTGTGCAAGGAGTCGGCTATACTGTAGCTGCCTCTGGTATAGCAGCACTGCTCTATGGCCTCATTGAAAATAATGCACTGGGATTAAATGTAGGAATTGGAAACATACTCAGTGGTGCTGAGATTGTTTGGATGGGAAAGACCGTACGGACCTCCGCAGAGGAAGCACAAGAGATCCTGCCAAGCCCATTAGAAATGAAAGTACAATCTATTGAGTAAGAATAAAGTAAATTTTATTGTTCCGAACGAGATGATAACGCCGCTTCCAAGGCATTTTTCTTTCCAAAACGCATTTGACCACCAAAAGCATCTACAAACTTTTCCTTAGCTTGATATTGTCGATACGCATCAATCGCAAGGCCAAGACCAAGACCAATCACCCCTCCTGTAAGAGTATATCCAAGTGCATGAAGTCCATCGCCATCTTGCGGTTTAAAATGATTAAAAGCATACCCAAGCAAACCCGCTGCCATACCAAAAATACCAGAGAGTTGAGTAAATACTTGATTTTCAAGTGTAGATCGTTTATCATACTGTTTTGAAAAATCCTCAAACCGCTGAAGGCTATCCAGCTGAAGGTAGGAAAAATTATCAGGTTTTAATGTTATCAGATTTTGCTCAGCCAGTACATCGATTGCCTTTCCACGGTTACGAGTATGAATGGTTCTCCATGAAACCGGTTCTTTCATTGAAGTAGAGTTTCCTTCCCGAAATACGCTATACCCTGCACCAAAGAGAAGTAATCGGTATTCTAAATAATCAGGATAGGTAAAAGGTTCATATTCCCGTTCTTCTTCTAACACCGTACGTTGAAAAATTTCTATGCGATCTGTTAAAGTAACAGTAGTCATCAATACTTGTTAAGGAACCTTGCTTTATATTAATTATGGTTTTAGACCAGATAGATTCAATCTCATCAAAAGTAATAGGAATTCTTATAAATACCAATGTATTACAATACAATATGGCAAAACCAATTCGAGCAACCCCTACCCTACGTGGACAGGATGCAATACGATTTGTAAAAAACATGATTAAAGAAGAAACTAATCCTAATCCTAAACGTATTGCGTTTATAAAAAAAGCTTTAAACACCAAATTTAACGTTGTTAACTAAATCTAAGTACAGGGGAATAGTTCCATTTATTCTTAAAAAAATAAGTAAAGTTTTTAATGAAATTGTTAATGAGAAAACCTGTGACAGAAACACGCATCATTAAGAGGGTAGATTATTTTGAATTTAGAGAACTTATTGACAAATTCAAAGGCAAGGTAAAAGTTAATTCTCATGCTTATTTCAGATTGAGCAAAATGCAAAGAAAAGTATATAAAGATGAAGCCCTCATAGAGATGATAACTGAGGAAAAGCCTGCATTTATTGGGATTCAAAAGAATCAAAATTATGCAACCTTCTTCAGTAAGAAAGAGGGTTATCTTCGCCTAATGTTTAAAGTAACCAAAGAAAACATTGAGATAGTAACTTTTTATATAACTGATACTATACCAAATATCTAAAATGAAAACAAAACATCTTGATGCCAAAGGAAAAGGCGAAATGGATTATGATTATACTGAAGATACCCTCTTCTTTAAAGTAAAAGAAAGGGACTATGACCATTCCATTGAACTAGAAGATGTTGTTTTAGACATTGATAAAGAGGGATATATCACTGGAATTCAGATTTTCGGAGCATCCAAGATGTTTAATGTGGACAAAGATACTCTACGAAATGTTCAAAAATGGGAGTTTACAGTAAGAACAGAAGGAAAAATAATCTTTATTCAATTAATATTTGAAATGCTGCGAAGAAACCAAATAGTAGAACGAGGTCAAAATTTAGTAAGAGAATCTTCTACGTTATTAACGGATTCTGAAGTACGGTGTGCCATGAGCGCTTGAATTCTGAAGAAAAAAAGTATATAGGTGTATGTTCCAAATAATTCCACCAAATCTTCACTTTAACCAAAATTATTATATTATCCCAATCATCTCCAAACCACCACAAAACATTAAAAGCAGCCCCGCTTTTACCTATCCATGCCTCCCGAACCAGACCAAAAGCTCAAAACTATCACCAAACGCGATGGTCGAAGCGTTGATTTCAGCATCGAGAAAATTACTGAATCTATTTTCCGCGCTGCTGAATCCGTAGGTGGAAAGGACCGGGAACTCGCCGCTCAGCTGGCGCAGGAAACCGTGGAACTTCTTCAGAAAGAATATAAAAAAAATATTACTGCCGAAAACGTACAGAACGCCGTAGAAAAAATCCTGATTGAAAAGGGGCATGCCAAAACTGCCAAAGCTTACATCTTATACTACCACACTAAGGGTGAGGAGCAGAAAAGGAGAATTCTGATCTTAGGCGAGACTAATTTCGATGACAATCTTAATTTTTCTAACGAGGCGCTCAAGATTCTCGAACGCCGCTATCTGCTCAAAGACAGCAATGGAAATACCATTGAAACACCCAAAGCCATGCTCCAGCGAGTAGCTAAAAATATCGCCCATGCCGACACCCTCTACCAAAAATCAAAAGAAGAAGTGCAAAAAACTGAGGATGAGTTTTACCAAATTATGGCCGAACTGCGCTTTCTCCCCAATTCACCCACTCTCATGAACGCCAACACCAAATCCCAGCAGCTAAGTTCCTGCTTTGTGCTGCCCATTGAGGATACTATGGAAAGCATCTTTGGGACACTTCGGGATGCCGCTTTGATTCATCAGCGTGGCTCAGGAACCGGATTTTCTTTTTCCCGCCTCCGCCCTAAAGGTGATGCAGTGCAGACCAACCAAGGAGTAGCCTCCGGCCCGGTTGCTTTTATGAAAGTATACGATTCTGCACTGGAAGTCATCAAGCAAGGCGGCATCCGCCCCGGTGCTAACATGGCAGTGTTAAGAGTTGATCATCCTGATATCATCCGCTTTATTGAATCAAAGGGAAACCGAAAAGTGCTCAAAAATTTCAATATTTCCGTTGCCGTTACCGACAACTTCATGCGTGCAGTTACTGAAGACCGGGAGTATTATCTTACTAACCCCAAAAATGAAAAATACGTCGGGCGGCTGCGGGCGCGTGATGTATTTTCCATGATCACCCAAAACGCCTGGAAAACCGGCGACCCTGGTCTTATTTTCATCGACGAAATCAATCGTAAGCATCCCGCCAAACATCTAGGTGAAATAGAAACTACCAATCAATGCGGAGAAGCACCCCTCTTGCCCTACGAAGGCTGCGTGTTAGGATCCATTAACCTGAACCAAGTGCTAAACACGGCGCGGAATGATGTTGAGTGGGACCAGCTTCGGACTACGGTGCGGACAGCAGTGCACTTTTTAGATAATGTTATTGATATGAACAGCTATCCCAAGCCGGAAATTGAAAAGCAGACTAAATTAACCCGTAAATTTGGATTAGGTATTATGGGATTAGCCGACATTTTACTCAAGCTCAAGATAAAATACGACTCGGATACCGCGTTAGAACTCGCCGAAAAAATCATCTCTTTCATTAAAGAAGCTGCTTATGAAAAATCAGCTGAACTCGCCAATCAACGCGGGGCCTGCGCCGCTTGGGAAGGCTCAGACCATCAGAAAGCCGGACGGAAAATGCGTAATATGAGCTGCCTTTCCATCGCTCCCACCGGCACCATCAGTATCTTAGCCGATGCTTCTTCCGGCTGTGAACCGCACTTTGCGATTTCCTTTCAGAAAACTGTGCTGGGTGACAATGAGATTGTATATCTCAACGAAGAGTTTGAGCGGATTGCCCATGAACGCGGGTTTTACGGTCCGGAACTTATCCGAAAAATCGCCCGGTTAGGGAGCATCCAATCTTGTAAAGAGATACCCAAAGATGTGCGTGACATTTTTGTAACTGCCCAGGATATCTCCCCCGAGTGGCACATCAAAATGCAGGCTACCTTACAGAAAAACGTTGACAATTCTATATCTAAGACCATTAATTTTCCCGCCACTGCCGCTATCAAAGATGTGGAAGAAGCATATATGCTTGCCTGGAAAGCCAAATGCAAGGGCATCACCATTTACCGCGATGGAAGCTACGAGGATCAGGTTATCAATATTGGAGAAGGGTAAACAGTAAATTTAAAAGAAAAGGCATTTGTTCCTATACCATGAAAGTCTATACCAAAATCGGAGATGAAGGGAAAACCACTTTTTTTGGCTGCGGACTCATTGATAAAGACGATCCCCGCATCGAAGCTTTTGGCGCTCTTGATGAATTAAATTCGGTTCTAGGCGTAACCCTCTGTTTCATTGAAGATGAAAAACTCCGGCAGACCTTACTCAAAATTCAGAATGACTTATTCCAAGTTGGAGCTGATCTTGCCGGAAGCGCCATGACGACAAAAAATATCCCCCGCATCAATGAAGAACAGGTGAAAGAGCTGGAATCAGCCATTGATGAACTGGATTCAAAGTTAGGTATCCCCCATAAATTCGTCCTTCCTAATGGAACTGTCAGCAGTTGTTTTCTCCATTTAACCCGAGCCATAACCAGAAGAGCGGAGCGCTCCTTAGTCAGCGTAAAAGACCTCCTCCAGTTAAACCCCCTCCTGCTCATCTATGTCAACCGCTTAAGCGATTATTTGTACATGCTCGCTCGGGATGCCAACAAAGAACGGGATGTCAAAGAACAGCAGCCCATGTATAAATATTTGGGGAAAGGATAGTTGGGCACAGTTTATTTTGTGAGTGANNTTTTTGCATTTACGCCGCCGCCTATACCAAAAGACATAAATTTTTATACAATTGGTTATGTCTTTTGTATATAGTAACTGTAATTTATTGTCCAAAAATTAATGTCAGTTACTATAGGTCAAGAGGCAAGCCGAGAACTACCTTTGCGTGCACGAAGTTATTGGTGCAACCCCACGATTAACGAAGCTAAAATTCAGCAAAATTTAGGGGGAGGTTGGCACGAGGCGAGCAACCAAGGTGGCGTAAATGCTTCTTGTGAAATCACTCACTTTTCGAACTGTGCCGATAGTTGGATAGTTTTATCAGCGAAGAGAAAATCCCCCTAACTTATTCCGGTAATAGGGCAAGGCGTGATATTGATCGCCCTCTTGACGCACCCATCCTTCAGTAAGCAGAAAAGTAAGGATTGGAGACAACAAAGTTGCACCTTGCCCGCTTTCAGGAAGAACTTTATTTTTAACCATAAGATCATACACTTCAAAAGTTTCCTTCTTAAAAGGAAGCTTAGCGCATCCGGTACAGACCGGCAAGTACATGACTTTTTCCTGTTCTGTTTCTTCAATACGTACCGTCTGGTCGAAGAAAGGAGCAGGAACAAATTCCGTAGGAAACCTCTGTTTATCCTTATGCTCAAAGCCAAAAGTTCCCAGCTGATCTACTAATTGTTCCAATCCCTGCTCACGAACAAACTCCTTAGACCAGACCCGCTGAGTATGTTTAGCCGTATTGGTGCATTTTATCTCTTCCAGATTCAACGCCATGCAGGCCGGCTTTTTCTCTTGTTTTATATCAACGTAAGGAAGAAGGACTGGCATATACCCAAAAGGAAAATGGCGGAAATCATATAATAAGCCAGAAATAAAGACTGCTATCTTTTCCCGCTTGCACCATAACATAAAATCAAGAGTTTCACTCGCATCCTGTTCCGTCAAACAAAACAGGTTAATTTCATCAATGCCCACTGCCCGAAGGGGATAGCCTTTATAATGAGTGATGCCATTGATAGCGATTTCTTCACCATGAGAAACCCCCAGATATTCTTCCAGCTTCCCCCGGCGCATTTGGAAATCAGCACGCAAATCTGCCATATTCCTAACAGTGATTGCCGGATACGAAACTTTCCCATCGATAGCAATGGAATTTCGTTCCCGGGTATTAAGTTCATTATTATAAGCTATAGTATTCAAGCCAAAATAATACGCCCTTTTCAACTCCTGCACCACCCCTTCGGTCTTTCCCCCGTTCATCGGAGCAAAAAAACCGACAATATCCCCCAATAGATTGGTCGTAGGCACCTCTTTTAAATCCATGCTGCTAGAGAAAAATCTGCCCTTAATAAATATTATCCATCAGTAAAAAGTATGTTCTACCACACAAAAATTCTTAAAGCAAATTCCTTAGCAGTAATGACTATGCTTCTCCACCAGCTCAAGCTCACCAACATCCGTTCCTACCTCAACGAAACTATCGATTTCCCTCCCGGAACTATCCTCCTATCCGGAGATATCGGAACCGGAAAATCAACCATACTGTTAGCCATCGAATTTGCGCTCTTTGGCACCTCCCGCCCCGACCTGCCCGCTGAATCAATGCTCCGGCAGGGAAGCACCCACGCGGAAGTGGAGCTAACCTTCAGCCTTCAGGAGCAGGAAATAACTATCAAGCGCAGTCTCAAGAAAGAAAAGGATGCCATCAAGCAAACTGCCGGATACATCATCATCCAGAACCAGAAAAAAGAACTCACCCCGGTAGAGCTCAAAGCCGAGATCATTTCCCTGCTGGGATATCCCGAAGAAAATCTCAGCAAAAATAAGAATTACATCTTTCGCTACACCATTTACACCCCGCAGGAAGAAATGAAAGCGATCCTGCAGGATAACCCCGATATTCGCCTAGACGTCCTGCGCCAGGTCTTTAATATCGACAAATACAAAACCATCCGCGATAATCTTCAAAACTATCTCAAACAACTGCGAACCTACTTAGTAATTCTCAAGACCAAAACTGAGCCGCTGGAAGATCATACCCAACACCTCCTCCGTCTTCAGGAAGAAAAAAACCAAGTAGAGCAATCCTGGGAACAGCTCCAGCAGCCGCTGAAAGAGATTCAGCACCAGCTTCAGCAAGCTAAACTGGAATTAGATGCCCTGGAACAGCACCAGCAGAAATTCCAGCAACTACAGTTGCAGCTGCAAACTCTCCAAGCCTTGCACCAACAAAAACAGGCTTCTCTTCAGCAGCTGAAGCAGCAATACCTCCAACTTCAGGAGACTATCCGGACTCTTCCCCTTCCCCCGGAATATACACTTGATATCATCAAAAAAGAAATTGAAGCTTTGGAACTGCTCCGGAAACGCTTTTTCACTTCCAAGACCAAGATACAGCAACAACTGCAACAGCTGCAGCAATCCATTACCGAATCGCAAAAAAACATCAACCTTCTGGCGCAACAGACTTCCCCCCTTCCCGAAAAAGAAGCGCTGCTGCAAGAGTTAAGCCAGGAAGTAGTGCAGCTCCAGCAAGAAAAATTAGAAGAAAAAAAAGGACAGGCTGATGAGCTTCTGGAACGAACTTCTGAACTCCTGGTAAAGAATGAGACTATTCTCCATCATTCCCTGGAAATCCAGCAGAAAATCAGCACACTTGACCTCTGCCCTACCTGTCTTCAAGCTGTCTCGCCGGAACACCAGCACAAAATACTTGACGAAGAAGAGCAAAAGACCCAGCAAGCCCAAAATCTGCTCTTTGAGATGAACAAAAAGAAATTGCTTATCATAGAACAGCGGGAAAAATTACAGGAGAAAATCCAGCGGCTGTTCCTGAAAGAAAACCTCTTTCTCCGCACCCAGGCAGAAGTTACCCGCTTGTATGAAAAGAAAAACGAGCTCCTCGAAAAACAAAAACAAGTCACTCGTTGGATACAGGAAAACAACCAGCTTATAACTCAGTTGGAGACTATCTTGCAGGATGAAGAGCAGCAGAATCTTGACCAGAAATTATCCTACTATCAGGAACTGCAGAACCGCTGGATACAAAAACAGCACCTAGAACAGCAAGTGCAAGACCTCCAGATACATCAACAGCAACAGCAAAGTGAAAACGACCTATTGCTGCAGCAGGCACAGCAAAAGGAACAGGAATTGATGCGCTATCCTGATAAAAGCCGGGATGTGCCAGAGAAAAAAATACAGATAGCATCATTAGGAGAGAAAGAAAAAGAGCTCACTGTCCATCAGGCCCAGCTGGCAGCACAGAAAAATCAGCTGGTTAGGCAAGAACAAGAGCTGCAGCAAGTCCTTGCCACACTCACTGCCGAAAGAAATAAGTTCATCCATCTGCAGGAACTCCACCACTGGCTGAATGACTATTTCATCCCGGTAACCGTCACTATCGAGAAACAGGTCATGATCACTATCCACTCCTTATTTAACCAGCTGTTTCAGGAATGGTTCTCCATTTTGATGGAAGGGGAGAATATTTTCTCCAGAATCGATGATTCTTTCTCCCCCATCATTGAACAGAACGGCTATGAAACACCCTTCGAAAATTTAAGCGGAGGAGAAAAGACTTCCGTGGCACTGGCCTACCGCCTGGCCTTAAACCGAGTCATCAATGATGTTGTCCACCAGATTAAGACTAAAGACCTGCTTATTCTGGATGAACCAACTGACGGCTTCAGCTCAGAACAACTAGATAAAGTGAGGGAAGTGCTGGAACGATTACACTTACAGCAGACCATCATCGTATCGCACGAATCAAAAATTGAAAGTTTTGTCGATAAAGTTGTCCGCATCCAGAAAGAAGGGCACGTGAGCGGTGTAGTACAATAACCTTTTTAAGAAAGTTCTTCTTTCCAGCACCCAATGGCAGAATTAAGGGGGAACAATGTAATCTATGCTCCCAGCTCTCTCCGTCTCCCTCAAAAACTTTCTCCTCACAAAAGCACACCTCTCTGGCAGGATTCTCGTTTCCATGACCTTGTACGCACGGACTTAGAATCAATGGAGAGAACTATTGATCTCGATTTGGAAGAGGGAGTTGCGAGAGTCCTTCTGGTGCAATCAGTGATGGGCCATGCCCAGAATGGCCATGGAGAATTTGGCAAGGCAGGATATGTTTATCCAGATGCTACCATCCCCGACATCATCGCCGGGGCGGGAATGGATATACAGCGCATTAAAGCAGCGCGCCAACAGTTAGTGGATGATGTGTACGAATGGGTAGATAAAGCTCTGGAAGGAAGCGCCACGCGCTTGGTCCTTCGCGGAAAACCCCTTCTGGGCGTCAAATTCCTCCGCCATCATGGCATCGACCCAGAATATGTACTCAAAGGTATGGTGCTCGCCGGATATATGGATAATTTTAATGCACGCATGGACACTATCGATCATTTCAAGACTACCATTAAAGGCGATCCCCTCATCATTGGAGGAGGAGAAACCTATCTGGTAGATATGAACGCCCTTGTTACTGCCGGGCTCAACATTCCATTTCTGGAACAACAGAGACATGATGAGGAGTCCATTCAATACCTTCGCGACCTTGGTGTGATTGTACAAAAGTCAGGAAGGGGAATCGAGCCGGCATACATCCGCCGGAAGATAGGGCCAGGAACGTCTGATGACTTAGCATTCATCATGGTAGGAAAGTTGTATGGCCAGCAAGATTTAGAACTAGGTATTTCTGCCATGCTGGGAGCATTCGTCGTAGATGCCATTGATACTTATGATAAATGTGTTTCTTTCCCTGTGCAAAATGGATTGGATGAACGCCTGGCAGAATATATCCAGCTTGCCTGGAAAGAAGAACACGACCAGCCCCTCGTCAGTCAGGAAGAAATACGAACTATTATTTATTATTCCGCAAAATCTAACAACCCTCGTGTTTCCGCCAGTTCTTCTCATCGCCGCTTCGTGCAGTTTGGGGGTGATGAACAATACAAGCCCGCTTTGGAAGCACACGTTTATTTCGTCATGGGCAGGGAACCTGATCCCTTCCACATCGGATTTGAAGGCACTCCCAGCCAAGTCTTCTACCCCCGGGCACAGAAAAGAGCTGACCATATGTTGCTACAGAAAGCAGCGTAAATTACTATAACCCCATTATCTCACTACTGCTTTCAACGCCCTAATTCCCACTTCCAGCTGCTTATCCGTTGGCTCCCTGGTCGTTATTCGCTGCAGCCATAAGCCTGGCGCAATAATTCCTTTCACTATCTTATTCTGAGAATAGGCATTGCTCAGCTTAATCAACTCATACCCTATTCCCCCGATGACTGGAAGAAGGGCAATTCTCGCCAATAATTTCACATACCAAGCCCCGCCGACAAAAGAAAAGATAACAATGGATAACAATAACACCATGAACAAAAACGAAGTGCCGCAGCGCGGGTGAAAACGAGAATACTTTTTCACATTCTCAACCGTTAATTTCTTCCCCGCTTCATAGCAGTAGATAGACTTATGCTCCGCCCCATGATATTGAAATAAAGCGCGCATATCTTTCATCAGAGAAAGTACCCCTAAATAACCTAAAAAGATAGCCAAACGAAACGAACCATCAAGAATATTAAACCACATCCCTTCCTGCTGGATATACCGAGCCGAGAAGAAAGGCACCACCACAAACAATAAGATAGCAAATAAAAATGAAGTTCCCAGCGTCACCGCCAGCTCTCTCTTGGTTAGCTTTTCCTCTTTTCCCAACTGCTGGTTGCTGCTCCACACTAAAGCTTTAACCCCATCTACTAAGGCATATCCAAGCCCCACTGCCCCGCGAACAAAGAACACGTTAAATATTTTGGGAAAGGTGCTGCTTTTCTCCTGTTTCACTTTGATTTTTCCATTGGGCAAGCGCACCGCTACTGCAAAACGCTCCTTATTGCGCATCATTACTCCTTCGATAACTGCCTGACCGCCAACGTTCATGGAATTCAAAGAGCAACCAGAGTATTTAAAGTTAACCCGGGCAAATGCTATAAAGTCCCATCCCCATATTGCTACCTTCCCGGCTATCATACCCCATCGTTGGTAAATACGGCAAAAATTCTCTCACCAGATCTAATTCTGCGATAGCTGATTTCAATTCATTGGAATGAGCTACAATACTGCCATTGGAAACCGCAAACCACTGATGCAAAGGCTCATCAGGAAAAGGCTTGCCTCGCAGCCGATATCCATGAGCAACATACTCATCTATCAAAAATCTCTGTAGATACAGCTGACGGTCAATCACTCTTTCTGGAACATAACTCAACAGCGCTTTGTCCAGACCTTTTGACCTCACTTCCGCAACTACTTCCTCCAACGTTTCAGCAAACGCATATCCATTCTTTCCCAGAGCAACCCAAATATTGGTTGGGCATCTATCCTCCAACGTAACTTGGTCTAGGGAATCAAGATACTCCTTGCGCTCTCGTGCACGGCTAAATTTTTGAAACCAAGAAAGGACCATACCTCCAGAAGAGAGTTAAAGTATAAAAATGTTCTCAAAACTAAAAAACAAAAAAAACTGAATTCACTCAAAAAAACTTCCCCAGCCCCGTTTGACTGTCATCCTTAAAAACCTGATCTTCAGTATATCCCAGCACTAAAAATATACTCGAAACTGCTGGAATAACCTGATTATTCAAATAATAATCTGCATCATATTCTCCCTCACCAACTTCACTAGGCAATTTCGCCCGTTCCCGGATAATGCCCGGTCCTTTGACAATAACATATTCCACTACCATGCCCGGAACAACCATCTCCCCTCTCTCCACCATCCGCCGTGCCACTGCCACATGAGGGCCGACGGACGCATAGCCACCTAATTCCCTCGTAATTTGCGTCTTGATAATCAGTTTATGCAAAGGGACTAACCCCCTCTTCATTTCTTGAACCACCAGCTTGACATACACCAGAGCATCATCAACTTTATCGTTCAGCACCAATTCCAAGACTTTCTTCTGCACTTCCTTGGCAATCAGCGACCAATTTCGCCGCACTGATTCGAAGCCAGTCACCTTCACCCGTCCTTCCTTAGAAATAAGCGCATACTTCTTCTTCGCTCCTTTTTCCGTTCCTTTAATTGCCACAAAAATTCCCCGAGGATAATATCCTTCCATCTCTAGTTCCATTTTGCCCGGAAGATGGGAATTAACTTCCTGCATAAAGTCCTTGGCATCAGCCAGCTCTTTATCACCCAACAGCACAAAACAGGAATCAGTATCCGCATAAATTACTTCAAATCCAAATTCTCGCGCTTTCTCAATTGTCTGCTTGATATAATTGCGGGCATATGCGGTGGTAGACGCAGCACATTCAATAGAATACCACCGCGCGCCATAAAAGCCCAGATAGCCATAAAACGAATTGGCCAACACTTTAATGGTATAGGAACGAGCATCATAGATTTTAGTATCCTCGCCCCGTGCTTGAGCTTCCCGAGCCATCCGCTTCACATCCGCCCGGCGTAAAATCAACTCCTCCAAAACCAGAGGAATAAATTTCTTTTCCTTGGTGCAGAACCAATACTCTTCTTTTTCAGGGACTTTTCCCACTAATTTGCAGCAATCGCATCTAAATCCCTCCGGCCCAATATTATGCGCGCTGATAATCGTGGGATACAGCGACCGAAAATCAAAGACCACCATATCTTTATACAATCCCGGAGTTGGTTCAAAAACAAAAGCACCCTGAATTGATTCCTGGCGACGTTGGCTTATTTGTGCATCCTGGGGCTTATTGGGAGCAAGGATGTTATATTCCATTCCCCGGCGTAAAATATAATTTTCCACTAAGCGGCTAAATTTCATCCGAATGACATCAAATACTGGCACCCCCACAATCTTGGTAAACTCAATCATATCATAGAGTAACGTCCTGCACAATTGTGCTGTAAGGTACGCATCATGAAGGTTATACGCACAAAAATCAGCCAATCGCTCAGAATTACTATCCCACGAAGGTCCCAATTCATCTAAATTCACCACCTGTTTCTTATACCCGAGTAATTCCTCCGACACCGCATCTAACGAAAAACTTCCCGTTTTCAAATTCTTCCCAAAAATATTACGAATAAATTGAAAGACATCCACATGAACCATACTGGTAATGCTGCTCTTAGATTCACGTACACCTTTCTCAGAAACTTCCAATTCCGAATGATCTGCACCCAAATCCAGTTGAACCCCCAACTTCTGCGCCCGTACTTTAATATACGGAAGATCAAAGACATCCGAGTAATAGCCGGTGAGAATATCAGGATGGTATTCTAGTACTATATCCCGGAAACGCTGTAATAGCTGAGTTTCAGAATCACATACTTCCAGATACTCCAAAGTATGAGGAAATTTTTTCCACGTCAGTACTTTTTTAAATTCCTGGCCCAGTTCATCAACCCCATACAATCCTATCATTAAAATTGGATTTTTCTGCGGCAAAATCTCTTTCTTCAATGCATACGTTTCAATATCAACTGCTAAGATTCGTAATTTCTGCACCGACTCTAGGCTCTCCTGATGAACATCTGTCGCCAGAAAAGCAGGAATTCGTAGTCGTGGCTCATCAATAAACTCACCCTGAGCAACGACTAAGGTCATTGGCATTATCCCCACATCCCGCAGATACCGATGCACAAACAAAATATCCTTTTCAAAACACTCCAGCCCCCAGGACTCCAATTCCTCCGCCAGCAGCGGAACGGCCTTAGGATAATTCACCAAAATCTTCCACAGCTTTTTCTTCTTTCCCAGCAGCTCCCGTTCAACTTCCTCAAATCCCACCACCACAGCCGCTTCATTTCTATTTTCAATTTTCAGTCCCTTCAATCGCAGTTCCAATTCAGTCGTATTGATACCCTCAATAGAAACATAGAAAAATGGCCGATGCTCATGAATCACACAAACTCGTGAGCCATCCCCTAATTTAGAATACAGATACATATACACTTTCCCATCCTTCAATCGATATTCAAAATCCAGTGGGTAGAATTTTATTTCCATAAAGTAGCAAATTTATCTAATTTATATAAATATTGTGGAAAATTGGAGTAATTTACCTAAAACCCATTAGTTGGATTTCTTCTTTTTTGAAAGACCTCGATTAATTTCTTTTATTGAAATTTCGTGCGGATATTGTTCTTCAAACAACGAGAGGATATGCTGCCTGCGTTTGAAGGTGTTAGCATTTTTGGCATGAGCACACCACCCTTCCATGAAATTGTACACATCATCATATATGATCATTTCATGATGGTACAAAGAATGAACTTGTTGTACTTTTCGCTGAAAGTGGCGCATATTCTTTCGTTTCAAGAGGCGATGATGCGGGAATACGTTGAATCCAAGAAATTCTACCCCTCTGCTTAGAGGAATAATTTTAGATTTATCGGGATGAAGTTGTAGTCGTAATTTTTCATGGAGAAACAGGGCAATCTGTTTTTTCCATTCTTGTAAAACAGTTGGCGAAGTATGCAAAAGTACAAAATCATCAACATAACGGATA
>DUFZ01000027.1 GCA_013331635.1 Candidatus Woesearchaeota archaeon
AGTCACCTGAGCCGGTTTAATGTTCTTTGACCTTTTCTCATAGCACCTAAGCGACCATACTTCTGACCCTGAATATACTTGATAGTGTACGCTAAGTTCTTTGGGGAACCTATATAGTACGCAGGATTCCACAACCCGCTTCCCCAGAATAATCCTCCTTCCTGTTTTGGTCTCTTGAGTTCAGGAAAAAACTCAAAGAATTTCTTAGCGGTGTAGCCACGCAAAAGCTTGGCTACAGTAGGTCGATCATATAAACAAATATCAGCTAAAAAATGGACATGATTGTCATCAAAGCCAATTTCATCAAGAGGTATCTCGTAGAGATACGCTGCTTCGTGAAGCAGCGTGAGTATACCTTCACGATAAATTTCGTCGTCAAAAATTTTGTGGCAGTACTTTACTTTAAACATACAATGCATCCATACTTCGCCGACGGCAGAGCTAAATCTAGCTGGGTTTTCTTTTCGCATTTTTTTCACCTCAGAAAAGTTTTTATGCCAGCTCTGCATAGCTAAAGCTACACAGAGCTGTGTACAGGAAGACAAGAGCCTAACGGCTTTTGTTTCTTGTCTTCTTTTCTGAGAAATACGTTAAACTACTAAAGATTTACGCCACCGGTCAAAGACCGGATGGAAAACGAATTATATCCCACCCTCTTTTTCCAAAGCCTTTAAAAACCAGCAGTAATTTTCTGAAACCATGACTCAAAACCTGCTCCCCAAAATCCACCCGTTCGTCTACGTAGGAATACTGTTCATCGCCGTTGCAGTGATGATAATTGCCTCGCTTCCCAAGCCGGTGCCGGAAACCATCGCTATAAAGCAAATTTCTTTAAACGAACTATTGAAAGAACCAGCCCAATCACCCTTCCTGACTTCCCCTGAACCGCAATTGGCTGGAAATATGCGCATCACTGCCATCGTCACCAGAAAAGCCAGCATACTGGGACGCGCTGGCTTTTCCCCAGCAGTCATCAAAGCCCAGGCTGGGGACATCATCGTCTGGACCAACAACGATATTGAGCATCGTACCGTGGAAATGGTCTTTGAAAAAATAAACAGTTCTGACCCCGCACGAAGGTTTATCACCACCAAGACCATTTCATATCAAAGCCAGTACCAAGGAATATTTGAAGAAGGTATTTATGATTATTGGACAGTTGGATATGGAACGAAGGGAAGAATAGTGGTGAAAGATAATTAAGGCAAGATTACCCCCACATATCTTTATTCACCAGAAATTTTGGTTTCTTACCTGAAAGCACCGCCATAATATTCTCTGCCGCATCAACCCCCATAGCAGATCTAGCTTCAATAGTTGCCGAGGCAATATGGGGAGTTAAAATGACGTTCTCAAATTTCTTTAACTCTAATTCCTTATGAACTTTATGATCGGTATCAGTTTCACATTCAAAGACATCCAAAGCGCAGCCGGCAATTTGCTTGCTCTTGATGGCCCGCACCAAGGCTTTCTCATCCACAATTCCCCCCCGCGCGGTGTTGATTAAAAAGGCACTCTTTTTCATCAAGCGCAGTTCCTTCCAGCCGATAAGATGCCTGGTAGATGGCAATAAAGGAACGTGCAAAGTGATCACATCAGATATTTTCAAAAGCTCAGCCAAAGAACAATACCTGGCCTGATACTTTTTCTCAAATTCAAAACTACGCTGTACATCATAGTACACCACTTTCATGCCCAGACCCTGCACCGCTTTCCCAGCGACATCAGTTCCGATCTTTCCCAAACCGACGACGCCCAGCGTTTTTCCCGCCAGCTGGGTTCCGATAAGTAAAGTCGGTGACCAGCCCTGATATTTTCCCCGCTTGGTAAAATGATCCGCTTCATGGATACGTTTGGCTAAGGTAAGCATCAAGGCAAAAGTATGTTCCGCCACCGCATCAAAGATAGCTTTCCCCGGAGTATTGGTCACCGGAATCTTCTTTGACGTTGCATAGGCAACATCCACATTATTGTAGCCGATGGCATAATTGGATATGATTTTTAAATGAGAATTAACATCGATCACTTCTTTGTCAATGGTATCGGTCAAAAGACACAGCAGCGCATCACACCACCTAACTCCTTCCAATAAATCAGTTCGTGAAATAATTCCATCTTGAGGATAGACTTTCACCGTATACTTTTTTTGGAGCATAGCAATCCCAGACCCAGGAAAAGCACGAGTCACAAAAACTTTAGCTTTCAGCATAGCAGTACTAAAGCAAGGTATTATTTAAAGATTGTTTACTATACTGAAAGAACGAAAGAAAAGAGTTGAAACATCCCCAGGCAGTAAAGTTTGCGGAGCATAGCATGAGATGGTGAACAAGTCATTTGGGGGGTCATTAATCTATTTTGGTATTGTTGATAACATCGTATTTCAGGCACAGTTTATTTTGTGAGTGNNTCACTTTTCGAACTGTGCCGTATTTCAGAAAGATATAAGAATCATTTAGTTTTTTCACACCAGTTAATCTCAACGCTTTAATATTGCTTAATTCTTTAACAGAGGATAAAGATTTTCCATCAATCAAAGAAGAGGTATCTTTTCCCCCGACCAAAGCAGGAGCAACAACAATTGATATTTTATCGATAAGTTTTTTGCTCTTTCTGATCAAATTATCTACGCCTATTTTATTTAAATGTGGTTTATTGTCGATAATCAGAAAGCTCACGGGCAATTTGATGATTTTTCTTTGAAGTTTATTTACTCCGATTTTGGCTAAGACCCTGCCAGAATTAAGAGAATATAAGTCAGTTGTCTGCTCAAGAGTATAGTATTGTTTAAGTCCCTCTTTGATTCCTCTTATTCTAGGAAAATCTTTATCAACATCTAATTTATCGGTACTGCCTGTTGAGATTTTACCATCGACCGAAGCGAGCATAAATAAGGTGGTAATGGGTCTGTTCATAATAAAAAATGAATGGTTCCAAGTTTATAAAAACATCGTTCCGTAGTAATACTTCAGCAATCTGAAGC
>DUFZ01000007.1 GCA_013331635.1 Candidatus Woesearchaeota archaeon
CTTTTTCCAATTCCTCCAGCTTTTCCAGCAGAGGCTTAAGCTGTTTGACATCATCCTTGGTATCCTGCAGAAATTCAGCGATAGTTTCAATATCCTTCAATACCTCTTCCCGCTTTTCATGCTTTTCCGGGCTAAACATCTTCTTCCACCAGGTTTGCTGATACACTTTCATAGAGCTTAATGATTAGGTTGAAGAATATAAAGCTTTTGGCAGGGGGGGCACAATATGTTTTGTGAGTGANNCCTGCCATCACTCACTTTTTGGATTGTGCCTGAGGGTTACCGGAAAAATACAGATATAAAAAAAGCAAGGAAAAATGGGTATATAAAATTATGAGGGAATCTGCACCCCCATTTGTTCACATAACTTTTTTTGGTTCTCGGTTAATTTTTGATAATTTTTTTGCACAAATTCGGCAAACCGCTCATCAATATCTGTACTCATACCACCACCTCCCAAAGAAATTTTTCTAATTTGAATTGGTATATAAAGTTTCTTCACTCACTTAGGAAAGTAAAAATCAATTTTATCTGGGAAGTAAATACAAAAATCAGCGATAAACCCTAAGGCTAGTGTTAAAATTGTGATAATTTAGTTTGTTCTTTTTTCTGCTGAAGCAGCTTGCTTTCTGTCAATAGTACCGAAATATCAAAGCCGAATTTACGTACAATAAATTCTCGAGCGTATCGCATCATTAATTCCTCTGAAGCAAAGCAAAGTGGCTGTTCCTGGGTGCTTTTTCGGGTCGCTTCCCGGCACACCCATACCCCCAACGGCACATTGTATTCCGGCGTAATGAATCGTAATGCCAGACAAGCCTGCTGCCGTTTCAGCTGTTTCATCTTTTCCAACACCGGCAGGCGGCAGGCATAATATCCCCCGGCTGTTTCCTCCGCATATTCCTTCCGTCCCTCATAACTTTCATAATCCGTAGAATACCTCAACCCTTGCTTGCTCCACGGATTGACCGGGCTTTCCAGATAGGTCTCAAACAATTCATAGCTCCACACCTCCGGAAAGAAGAGCAACAGATAATAATTACCCCATCCCCCACCAAAGAAGCACCGATACTCCCCCAGAGGAAAATCTTTAATCTCCGCAATCAACTGTTTCCCAATGGTGTCATCCGTTGCTGTAATCGACCAGCGCGTGGGCACTAATTTCCGATTCCGAGCCAGTCCCAGATTGCCTACAGAGAGCAATTTATTCAAAGAACTTTCCTCAAATCCTTTTTGGTAGAGCTGGAGCATCCCTTCTGCTGCTTTAAGATCTGTATCACTCACCACTTTTTCCACACGAGTATCTATCCTAGGATTAGAGGTAATACGTGCTGTGCGTATTGCTGCCTGCGGGCCAAAGGGAATGATTTCCCTTTCTTGATAAAGAGGAACAGTTGGTTGCTTCTCCAGGCTAATCTCCATCTCCACAGGTTTTGAAGCCATGCCCACTTCCCGACAGATCTCTCGAAACTTTTCCGCCATCCGGCTGTCCTTAATATGCGCCTGAGTTCTCGAATTTACCAATTCATACCGCATACTTGCTATCTTACCAATAGGGAAAGAAGCCGCACTCCACACTCGGGGTGAATCATAGATTGAAGTATCCTCCACCGACTGGGGACTAAGCACGCCGATGTTCACCTTGGGATACCCATACCGGCCGATGAAAGGCGCAGGTGAGGAGCCGAAGAAATCCTGCTTAAAGTTCTGCCGCACCTGCATCTGAGGAATCTGTTCAATGTCCCTGAACTTGACACGGCGGATGTTCATGTATGATCTATGGAAGAGAGCTACTATAAAAATGTTCTACAAACGTATTCCACAACAATTCTATAAAAAATCATGAGGGCTGCGGACTGATTCCAGATGAGCCGGAGTGATGTATTGGTATCCTCTCGTTGTTCGGATATCTTTATGCCCCATCATGGACTGGATGAATTCCAATCGAGTATTTTGGTTGATATGGTGGGTAGCAAAACTCCTTCGCAGAGTGTGCGGGGTGATGTTTTTAGATAGCCCTGCTTTATGTTTTGCTTGGGTGAGTATCTCTTCGGCAGTTTTTTCACAGATATGGCTTTCTCGGGAGGCAAAGAGGTAAGGGCTTTGATAGGGCCTTTGTGCCAGATAGTCTTTGATTTCTTGTATGACCACTTCAGATAAGATAGTGTAACGGTCTTTCTTTCCTTTTCCCTGCCTGACCAGAAGCAGTTTCTTTTCAAAATTAAGATGTTCCAGCTTTACTCGTACTGCTTCCGAAACACGTACTCCGGCTGCATAAAGCAAGGAAATAAGTAAGTGGTGTTTAGGATTTTTAGTTACCGCCAGCATTTGGCGTATTTCATCTGTGCTTGCTTCTCTTAGAATTTGGTGCTCCCGTTTCTGGAAAGGAATCGTAAACCGCCGCTTCATAACCTGCAGGTAATAGAAATTTAAGGCGTTATGAGCCAAGTTAACAGCAGCGCTGGAGAGCTGTTTTCCGATGAGATACAGCAAGTATTGGCGGATGTCTCTCTCCGTTATCGCCTGAGGGTTCTTTCGGCAATAACACAGGAAATGCTGGTTATGGAGCAGGTATAGCTTTATCGTTTTGGANNCCTCTTTTTTCACTGGCACCTCTTGATTCCAGGGTGGACTCAGGAGGCATATGGTTGTTTTTGCTTTGGGCAGAAAACCACCTAAGCTCACTTTCGCCGAATTTAGGGGAAAATCAAGAGGTGATTTAACATGAAAAAAGAGCATTTAGTACAGAACTACGAAGACATCGTAGAGGGTTTTTATCGGGAAGTCCAGCATATTCTTTACTGCCGGGCGCCGTTACAGACTCAGGTACGCATGCTGCATAGCGCGCACTACCGTGCCACGTATTACCTGCAACTGCACAACCAGCTCTTAGAGCAGCATTTTCAGGAGAAGCCACAGGAGTAGGTTCTGTGGCGATTTTCTTTTTATGTTTTTCGCCATTGAAAGTAATTCTCGAAACAGCTTCTTTCCGCCTAAAATGAGGGTTTTAGGGTGTATTGGGGTTGTTATTGAGCAGTATTACTGCGGAAAGAAGCTGTTATATTCAATTTTTTCTGCGCC
>DUFZ01000035.1 GCA_013331635.1 Candidatus Woesearchaeota archaeon
ATATGACCTATCCTTTACTCGTGGGGCAAAATATTCTGCGAAAGGGAAATTTTTTGATTGATCCGAACCGGGGGGGAAAACCATGAAAGCAGCAATTATCTCCCTGGGGAGTACCACTTCTTTGATGATAGCAGAAGCGATGAAAAAATATTTTACACAAGTCGATCAAATTAATCTGAAGAAAATAGAAGTAAGGTTAGGGAAGGAAAGTGGTATTTTCTATGAAGGCAAAAAATTTGATACCTATGACTGCGTGTATGTCAAGGGTTCTTTCCGTTATGCTAACCTGCTGCGTTCGATAGCGGCGTTACTGGAGGGCAAAGTTCCGTACATGCCTCTTCCTGCCAACGCTTTTACGCTGGTCCATAACAAGCTTTTGACTCATTTAGTGTTGCAGCAGTATAATCTCCCCATGCCGAGGACGTATGTTTCATCGACTATTGACACGGCCCGAGAAGTGTTGAAGAGAGTCCATTATCCGGTGGTGATGAAGTTTCCGGAGGGAACGCAAGGCAAGGGGGTGATGTTTGCGGATTCGTTTAGTTCAGCTTCCTCGCTGCTGGATGCTTTAGGGGCGCTTAATCAGCCGTTCATTATTCAGGAATATATTGAAACGGATGGGACGGATATCCGGGTATTGGTCGTTGGTGAGAAAGTGGTTGCGGCTATGAGGAGGAAAGCGCAGAAGGAAGAAAAACGGGCTAATATCCATGCTGGCGGCACGGGCTTAGGGGTGGAACTGTCTCGTGAAGCCATCAATCTGGCGTTAGATACGGCCCAAGTGCTGGGAGCAGAAATATGCGGTGTTGATATCTTAGAAAGTCCTTTAGGCCCCTATGTTATTGAAGCAAATATCTCTCCCGGGCTTCAAGGCTTAAGTAAAGTATCGCCGGTTGACCTGTCGGGGGAAATAGCGAAATATATGTTTCAGCGAACGGAGCAGGAAGTGCAGCGCAAGAAAGAACGGGCGGGTGAAACGGTGATGAAGCAAATTGTAGTAAATAACGGTGAACCGCAGCAAGTAGTAACTAGCCTGCAGTTCCGAGGAGATAGGATTATCCTTCCGGAGATAGTGAACAAGATTGCTCAGCTGCGTGAGCGTAAAGAGTATTCCCTCAAAGTTCAGAAAGGCAAAGTAGAAATAGAAGAATTCCAGAAATAGAAGGTATACTTATCTTTTCCGGTTTTTCCTTTTGGAAGTGGTCTTTATCTTAAAGACTTTTTCTTCGCTGCTTTCAGGTTCTTTTTTTGGCTTGAACCAGATTAAGTAGATGATGGGCAATAGACCGGCTAAGTCGATGATGAGTATAGCTAGGAACCACCCTTTTTGTTCATTACGGGCGGAGAACCATAACCCAAATCCTTTCCAGAGCATGCTCCAGAGGGAGAGAATGAAGAAGAATACTAGGAATAGGAATGGCTGTTCATAGAGGGTGTTGAGGAACATAGTATTTGCTGGGTAAATTGTTCCCTTTTTATATTTTGTGGAGGTGGAGTGTATAGGCGGTTTTTTCATAAAGCTTAAAAGCGGTTATCTACTTGAGGATAGTATGCGATATTTAGTCTTGTTGATAGCTGGTTTATTGTTACTACTGACTGCCTGTGCTTCTTTCACTGGTCTGGTGGTAAAAGAACCGGATAATTGTCTTGCTTTAGAAGGCAAAGCGAAGGATAATTGTTACTTTGAAGCTTTGAAGTGCAGCAAGATGAAGGATGCTACCTTTCGCGATAGCTGTGTGACGGAGTTGGCGAAGCTTAAGAAAGATGCAGCAGTATGTTCGTTGATAGTTACTGAGGATATCAAGTTTGGCTGTCTGGAGCAGGTGGCGGAGATCAATAATGATCATACGCTGTGCCAGAGAATCACCGGTAGATATTGGGAAGATAATTGTCATTATCATCTGGCGATCCAAAATAATAAAGATGTGTATTGTTCGTTAATTCAATCGGATAGTCAACGGATGGATTGTTTTAAGACTATCGCTTTAGCTACCAATAATTCTTTATTATGTGAATTTTTAGGTGAAGAAGAGAAAGAAGTTTGCGTGTATAAAGTGGCAGTTAATCTTCGGGATATGGAGCTCTGTGCGCAACTGGAGAATCCCATCGATGTGGATGCCTGCCGTTATAAAATTGCCAAGGAGGGCAATGAAGTAAAACTCTGTGGTGCGATTAAGAATAGCGAGATTAGGAAGAGTTGTATGGAGAGTTTTGGGAAGTAGGTAAGGATTTTTTTGGCTTTCTTGGGTTGGGTATGCTCCTGGTTTTAATAGGACTTTTTGCCACAATATTTTTAACTACATTATAATTTTTACTCAAGATGGCGATCATTGAATTATCCGCAAGTGTGATTATTGAAGACGGCAAACTTCTGCTTATCTGGAAAAAGAAGCATAAGCATTATGAATTTCCGGGCGGGAAAGCAGAACCGGGGGAAACGCTGGAACAGACTGCTCTTCGTGAAACCAAGGAAGAAATCGGCTGTGATGTTACCATTGTCAGATATATTGGATGGAAAGATTTTTCCATTGATGGCCGGGATTTTCGAAGCCATAAATATTTAGCGCAAATACTATCAGGACAAATTCCTCGAATCAGGGAACCAGAATTGTTTAGGGATATCGTGTGGCTGCCTCTGAAGCAGTATAAGGGATATTCAGTTGCCCCCAATGTTCAAGATTTCTGCGAAGATTATGTTAATGGGAAGTTTGGTTTATAAGGGCATTCAAGTAATTAAAGAAAATATAGAAAATAAATTAAAAAATAATTATCAATGTTCTAGAAGAATTTCATAGAAAAATTTATCTGATTTTTCTCCATGATCAAAAAGAGAATTTCGTAATCCTTCCTGATTTCTTTTCCATTCTTCGGGCGTTTGATTAAACGAGAACTGAACATCGACTGGTCTTGATCCTTGGTGTTTAATTTGTAGTCCTTTAGAATCATACCCCCCGAACTCTTCCAGATGTGAGCGAACTTCTACTGAAGAACCGTCTTTTCGTCCTGCAAATCCATCATTCCAGCCTTCAAATGGACCACTCCCTGTTGAAAAAGTAGTATCACTTCCTTGTAAGAGACTGTATTCTTCTCGTCCTTCTTTTAACTTTGCAACTAATCTTTTAAAATATCCTTCAACACATTCGGTAAAATTAATGACTTGGTCAAAAGTATGGGTTCTTGATTTTCCTAAATCTTTAGTGTATTTCAATCCAACAACAGCAAGGTCAATATCTTTTGCCAGTTCAGGGTCTTCAAAGCGAAGAACTGAGCCCACTCCGGCAATAAGAAATGGTCCTCGTTCTAATCTTTTCAGATAGCCGGCAACATCATCAACGGTTGCTCTGACCATATCGGCTTCTGCTGGAGTTATTCGTCCATAGAAAGTACCTGCAGTTAGCTCTAATTCGCTGCTGTTTACAGTAGCATAATTTCCCATTGTAGTTACCTCTCTAACACCTCTAGAAGCTGTGATAGGAGTAAGGGGATATATAAAGATTTATATGTTCTGAAGGTTTATTCTCAGAATTTCAATTCTAATTGTTCCCCATCGTTGGGATTATATTTTGGATAAATTCTTTCTATGGTTCCTTCAATAGGTATTATTCCTCCTCTCTCCCATAAATCTATTTGTCTTTTATACTCTCCGTGTGCATAATAAAGAGTGCCGAGGGCAAACACAGTGCCTACGGCTATAGCTCCCATAGACCCGTAATAAAGAACGTTTCCTAAAATATCGTTCTGGGAGGTGCTTTCTCCAGCGCCACCGATGAGTATCAAACTTTCCAGAGTATCATGAAGTCCCATAGCAATCTCCTCTAAAACTTATTTTACCCGTGGTTTTTTCTTGCTGTTCCAAGCATATTGCCGAGTCGTTGTCGTTGCACCGTATCCACAGGAGGCGCAGCGTTTTTTACGAATGTGATAAGCATGTTTTCCACAGCGCCTGCAGCGGAAGTGACCGGTCTTGCCACTTTTTTTCCCCATGCTGGGTGTACCTTTGGTCATTTTTTTGTCTCACAACAAGTCTATTTTTATGAAGGTGAAATGACGGTAATGGTATCTCCGCGCAGGAAGACCGTGCCAAGCTTTCGTTTCAGTTCTCCATTGTGATGTTCTTCAGCATCATCAAGGACAATGTTAATATGAATGTCAAAAGCTCTTAACTTGCCACTGTAGCGAAATCCATTCTTTAAATCAACCATGACGGTTTTATTGCGCGCTGCGTTCAGCGTATCTAACGGTCTTGCATCTTCCATTTTATCTGTACCCCCTCTGCGGTTGATTCAAAATGAGGGGGAGGATATATAAATGTTTTGTTTTATTTTGGGATTGGCAGGTATTATTTTTTAAGCATTTCTTTTTTCTGATTATATACCAAAACAATTATAAAGAAGTATCTAGTTTTTCTAGCTATGATTAATTTTGCTAAGTTGCGCAAGGAAATACAGGACTACGATGAGGAACGGGAACATCTAATTAAAAAAAGCCGGGATGTCCTTAAACTGAGCAAGCAGATTATTTATGCGGTACATCGGGATGAGATTGAATTAGCCGGGCAATTACTGAAGCAAATCGAAAAGGAAAAGCAGGAGTTAGAAAAAATTGCTACCCACAGCAAAAAGATGATTTATGAGGGCAGCTTCAAAATTGCCATTCAAGAGTATGTGGAAGCTATTTTATATTATGAATTTGTCAAAAATGGTAATTTTCCTGATTTAAAAGTAATTCCTGAGCAATTCATCCTGGGGCTGGCGGATCTGCCAGGTGAATTGGTGCGCCGGGCGGTATTCCTAGCGGGAAAAGGGCATACGGAGAAAGTTATCCACATCAAAGATCAGGTGGATATGCTCTATGGGGAATTGCTGAAGTTTGATTTTAGGGATAATGAAATCCGGCGGAAAGTTGATGCGATTAAATATGAATTACGCAAGCTGGAAGATTTGGTTCTGGATTTGAAGCTGAAAGGAAGGTAAGTTTATTTTTTGGTTTTATTCATAATTGGATTTGACTTTCCCAGTTGGAACTCAGCAAAATCATAAAAATGAGCGGAAACTTTAAATAATATTAAGACAATACTAGGACAATGGTAACAAAAACTATAAAAAGTGAAACTCTTAGCTTTACTGTGCCTGAGATGCTAAGAATGGAGTTAGGGGCAATTCCCGAGACGGGATACTACGACAGCACCTCTGAGTTTTTGAGAGATGCTATGAGGACCATTTTAGCAGCAAGAAAAGATCTCAGAATAGCCATAGCGTCTGTTCTTTACAAAGAAGGAAAAATTTCATTGGGGAAGGCGGTAGAGGTTGCCGATGTGAACTACGAAGAGATGAAAAAGATTTTTGTTGATAAAGGGATTAAGTTACGCAGGGGAGCAATTACTAAAAAAGAGATGGAAGAAGAATCAGGAAACCTGAGAAGTTAAAATGGCCATTCTGGACACTGATTTCCTCAGTTCTTTCTTTAAGATTGGGAAACTAAAGCTCGTTTTGAGAGCATTGAATCTGAAGCACGTTGTAATTCCATCAACAGTGTATGAAGAATTGAAAGAAACCAAGTTTTTCAATGAGATTTCTTCTGTATTTGCTTTTGATGAAAAAGAGTTGAATGAGAATAGATTCATTCTGGTTAAAACTGTAGATTTGATGGAATGGAAAGAAAATTTTACAAAAGAAGAAACAATCACGTTGGGCAAGGGAGAACTTGGTTGTTTCGTATTAGCAGAGAATAGCGGCGATACAATTCTGATTGATGATCAGAGAGCAAGAGTGGTTGCCAAAGGGAAAGGTTTGAAAGTGGTGAGTATTCCTGCATTTTTATTGTTTTGTAAAAAGAAGAATGTTGTTTCTCTGAATGAGATAAGAAAAATAGTAGAAGAGTTGAGAGAAATGGATTATTATGAATTTAGTGAAGAATCAAGAGAACTGTTGTTAAAATAAATTTTATTACCTTCTAGGTCTAATACCCTGCAGTTTAATGCGGTTGTGAGCTTCATTCACAACACAAAATACAATATCACCGGCACAATCAAGCATCCCATTAAGTGGTTCTTGCCTACACCCCAGGAGGAGGCCAGCAGTCCGATGGCAGTGGCTGTTGCTAGTATCACTAATCCAATCATCCCATCAAAATAGATTGCCAACAGGGTAATAAAAATGATAATTCCAGAAGTAATATAGGTGTAATTCACTTTAACAATCATTCGGGCGAATACTTTGGATAAGCTCAGGGTCAATAAGGCTGCTGCTCCTCCGGCAATTACGGCTACGGCAACGAATAATATCATCTCTTCAAAGCCGATTCCTTCCAGCAGTTCATTCACTACTAGGATGGCTCCATTTCTGGATTTATTCAGAATATAGGCGGTGGCGATGGAAATAAGCATATTGGCGGTGTTAATTCCTCCCACCAGAGTTAAAAATCCTTCATCACCAATATCCCCTACGACAGTGGTGGCGATGATCGCGGCCTGGGATGAACCAAAGCCGGGCAGAAAAGCAGCGATGAACCCCATGCCGGATGCTGCTGACACGGACTTTACCAGATTCTTTCGGGAAAGAGTGAGCGGCTTGGCAGTATCTTGAGGCGGAATGATGGATTTTTCCATCAGGCTTACGAGCAATATTGAAAATCCAAACAAGCCGGAAAGTAAAGGGAATAAGGGCTGTTTTAAGGTGGGAATACTGAACACCAGCAGCCCTAAACATCCGGAAAGCAGGAATAAGACTAAACTCTGTTTCCATTTTGCTTTATCTTTTCCGATCATGTATCCCATGATGAGGACTAATAGGTATCCAATTATTCCCTGCACATAAGGCTGGAGCCAAGCCATGCTCAGAATAAAAAGAGGGAAAAGTGCTGCTCCGAGAAGCAAGCTTCCCAATGCTCCGATAACAGTATAGGTTACGGCATTGTGCCCTTCGCCTCGCTGTAACAAACGATGTCCCGGCAATACATTTAACGCCTGGGCTTCATCAGGGGCGCCGAGGTAGATGCTGGGCAGAGCGTCGAGAAAGGTATGGGTGATGGCGAGGCTGATGATGAACGTTCCCAAAGCTGCCGGGGTGGTGATATTGAGCAGCATAGCAGAGGAGGAGAGAATGAGCAGGGAAACGAGGTTGACATGAATCCCAGGGGTGATGCCGGTGATGATGCCTGTTGCAACTCCTAAGATGAGAGCGATGAGGAGGTCCAGAAAGGCCATAAAATTGGCTGGCGGGTTGTTTTTATATCCTTTTAGCGATGGCAGTATCTAGTTTTTTATCTCTATTTTGCTCGAGGTAACAACAATCTTTATAAAACTCAACTTTATACCTATAATTATGATAGATGTAAGTGGTACTTTTTTCTTTCAGTTAGGGATTATTATTATTATTACGGCTATTGCGGCATTTATCTTACGTTTGGTAAAACAACCTCAGATCCTGGCCTATGTGCTGGTGGGG
Source organism: Candidatus Woesearchaeota archaeon (assembly GCA_013331635.1). Lineage (GTDB taxonomy): Archaea > Nanobdellota > Nanobdellia > Woesearchaeales > GW2011-AR9 > GW2011-AR9 > GW2011-AR9 sp10194u. The sequence goes on from DUFZ01000035.1 coordinate 7,446, forward strand.
GTTTTGCTCAGCCCTTTGTTGAAACTGGTGACGGATACCAGTTTAATTGAGTCCATGTCTTTAGTGGGGGTGGCGTTTCTTTTATTTATCGTGGGCCTCGAAATTGATATCAAATCGCTGCGTAATGTGGCTTTTGTTTCCAGTCTGGGAAGTACCATTCAAATTATTATCTTATTTGGGTTCGGCTATTTAATCTCCCTGCTGCTGGGATTTCTGAGCCTGGAAGCAGCCTATATCGGGCTGATGTTATCATTTTCATCGACCATGGTGGTGATGAAACTGTTGTCGGATAAGCGGGAATTGAATACGCTCCATGGCAGGATTGTCGTAGGTACGTTGCTGACGCAGGATGTGGTGGCGATTTTAGCTTTGTCCATCCTGACGTCGGTTAACGGCTTTACGGTGGTGCTGTTTGGCATCTCTTTAGTGAAGTTTGTCTCTTTGTTCTTGATATCCTATTTAGCCAGCAAGTATTTGTTTCCAGACTTTTTCCGGTTTGCAGCGCGGCATCAGGAACTGTTATTAATAACGTCCTTAGCTGTTTGTTTTCTGTTCTCGCTGGCGTTTTATTCTTTGGGATTTTCCATTGCTATCGGCGCTTTCCTGGCAGGGGTAGCCTTGGGAAGCCTGGAGTATAACCTGGAAATTATCGGCAAGGTCAGGAGCCTGAAAGATTTTTTTTCACTGCTCTTTTTTGTCTCTTTAGGGATGGGCTTATCGTTGGGTGTCATCAAAGAAAAATGGACTCTGTTGCTGGCGTTATTAGGGCTGGTGCTGGTGCTCAAGCCGATAGTTATCATGACTATTTGCTCGTTGTTTAAGTATACCAAGAAGCCTTCTTTTTTAAGTGCGCTTTCGCTGGCTCAAATTGGGGAGTTTTCGTTAATCTTAGCGGCGCAGGGACTGGCTTTAGGCCATATCTCTCAGGATTTATTTTCGTTGACGGTGATTATCACTTTAGTTTCTATTACTTTGACGTCCTATTTTATCCAGTTTGACCAGTTTTTTTATCGCCTGTTGGAAAGGCCCTTGCGGATCTTTGATCGGTTTTATACTGAGGGGTTGGAGTATCTGCCTACTCCGGCCAGGCCGAAGATTGTTTTATGCGGCTATAATCGTATAGGCTATAGTATTTTACGGGATTTGGATGTGGTGAAGAAGAAAGTCCTGATCATCGATTATAACCCGGAAGTTATTACCCAGTTAGTGCGGGAGGGGTATCATTGCATCTATGGGGAAGTGACCGATGATGAAATTATTGAACGGATGGGTTTAGCGCAGATTTCTTTATTGGTCTCTACTGTCCCGGATTATACTGATAATCTTTTTCTGATTCGCAAAGTGAAGGAAGTGAATAAAAAAGCGTCTATATTTGTCACGGCGTCAGATATCGACAGCGCCCTCACCTTGTATAGTCATGGCGCTGATTATGTGATCATGCCGCACTTTTTGGGGGGTGATCATGTGGCGAATATTATTTCCGGCCTGAGAGAGAAGAAGATTGTGCTGCATCAGGAAAGAAATCGGCATATTATTGACCTTAAGGAAAGGAAACAGCGGGGGCAGGAGCATCCGAAAGGGTAAGGTGTTTTGCTTAGGCGTTAGGTTAGATAATAGTAAGTTCAGCCAAAAATTCTCGTGCATCTGCTCTATTCTTTAAATTGTTCTGATAAATTAGCAATAGTTTTATAAATAAGTACTAATCTTAAATAGTAACAATAATTTATAAACTTAGACTTTGTTTAAAAGCTTAGGAGAGGGTATACAATGGTGGATTCCAAAGAGCTGGTGCTGGTATTTGATGATTCTGTTAAAGAACGAATTATTAAGTCTTTAGGATTCTCGCTGAACGAGAAAGAAGAATTGATGGACACCAGAGGAAAGATTGCTACATCTCAGGACTTTAAACCAATTTACTCAAAAGAATTTGGTGGTCTCTTAAGAGGTTCAAAGATTCCTATTAGAAAAAAAGAATCAGAATTGGTGAAATATTTCCTTTTGGAAAGAAGTTAAAATGGGCTTATGGGACATTCTAAAAGGAATAATACCTGAGAAACTAATAAATATCGAAATTGATAACCGGAAAATAGAAATTTCAAATTCTACCATAGTTGTAGGGAAACAAACCATTAATGATTCTAAATTAGTTGAGCAGGTTCTCAATAAATTAGAAGAATTCAAAGACAAAGAAAGTTTCCCTTGTCAAGTTGTCCACAAAGATTTAGATGAAAGTTATTCAGAGTACGAAGACCTTTCATTAAACCAGAAAGAAAGCATAAGACAGCTGAAACTTATTCTTCCTTCTGAAGATGTAGAATGTATTTTGATGGCTAGAAGAGTTAAGAGAGCTTTTGATAAAAAGCTAGATAATGCAAAAGAACTTCACTTAGACCTAGAAAAACAATATCCCGAAAAAGGATACAAAGTCTTTAATTTAGTGGGTGGTGGTTATTTTGATGAAATGATTTTGCCTTTTGTTGATGTTTTTAAAGCAGAATATGAAGATAAATACATTGAAAAATTTAGAGATTTTTATTATAATTTACTAAAATTCTTTCCATTAGCCTTCTTTGTTGGAAATGGAACAACACCCGAAAAATTGAAAGAGGGACTACTAGCTAGGTTAAAATTAGGAGGGGTTCCATTTGTACGATTGCATGCTATTGGTAAACACAATATAGAGAAAGTTGAAAAAGTAGTTAGTGAATTACAAATTGAAGAGAATTATATTACAAAAGATAATCGTTTTGCAAGTCCAAATGGATTGAAAGCACAAATTTATGAAATTAGAACTTCTGAGAAACCTAAAGACTAAACGATTCTCTCAATAATGCTTTCATTAATAAATTAGCATTTTTTAATTATCTTTTTGCTGTGTTGCATAAATAGCTAAT
>DUFZ01000077.1 GCA_013331635.1 Candidatus Woesearchaeota archaeon
TCATACGATGGAATTTAAAAACTCTGAGGCGCCTACTGGAGTAAGTATCTCAGGGGCAATCGTGGATTATTGTAATAAGATAACAAAAGAAAGTTAAAAAGAATTATGAGATGTCATTACGGGATTGCCACGCTCATTATTCGCTCGCAATGACAGGAAGTTATGATAAAAGCGTCAATTTATGGAGGATCGGGGTACGCAGGCGGGGAAATCCTCCGGATACTTCTGGATCATCCGGAAGTGAGTGTACAACAAGTAACCTCCCGCCAGTTTAACGGGCAACCCGTTTCGCTGGTCCACCCTAATTTAAGAAATAAAACCGATTTGGTTTTCACCGACCCAAAAAATCTGGATAAATGCGATCTTCTTTTTGTGGCACTCCCTAATGGTAAATCAATGGGACTAATGGGTGAACTTATGACAAAAGCTCATAAGATAATCGATTTGGGTGCGGATTTCCGTCTTCATGGTAAGGAAAATTTCCAATACTGGTATAAAACTGAACATATATCACCGGAATTATTACCCAAATTTGTATGCAGTATCGTCGAGTTACATCGCGACGAAATAAAAAATTCTTCTTATATCGCGGGCGCCGGATGTGAAGCGACGGTTTCTATACTTTCACTATATCCCCTGATTAAACATAAATTAATTGAAGACAAAATAATAATTGACGCAAAAATGAGCAGTTCGCAGGCAGGACTGAAAGCTTCCCTATCATCTCATCATCCCGAAAGGTCCGGAGTGGTCCGTTCTTATATGCCTACGGGGCACCGTCATACAGCAGAAATTTGCCAGGAGTTGGAAGTTTACGGAAATAAATTAGACGTGGCAATTTCGGCTACTGCAATTGATATGGTCCGAGGACTTCTGGTCACGATTCATACAATTCCCAGGAACAATATTACAGAAAAAGATATCTGGAAAGCTTACCGCGAGGAATACAAAAATGAACCATTTATCAGAATTGTCAAAGAAAGCCAGGGACTTTACCGCTATCCGGAACCCAAAATACTGCAGGGAACCAATTATTGCGATATCGGGTTTGAAATGGATACAGTTTCCAGAAGATTGGTAGTAATAGGAGCAATTGATAATTTAGTAAAGGGTACTGCAGGACAGGCGGTCCAGGCGATGAACATAATGTACGGATTTCCGGAGACGACAGGGCTAGGATTTCCCGGGTTACACCCGATTTAAAGTTATGATCATAATAAAAGTTGGCGGAGGAGAGAAAACTAATTGGGACGGGATTGCAAATGATTTGGTAAATCTTTCCCAACTAGAAAAAATTGTCCTGGTGCACGGGGCGAGTGTCCGCCGTGATGAAGTAGCCCAAAAACTTGGAGCACCGACCAAAACAGTAGTCTCTCCTTCCGGTATCAGCAGTGTCTATACTGATAACAAAGCAATAGAAGTATTTCTAATGGTCTATGCGGGACTCACCAACAAACAGATAGTTGCTAAACTACAAAAGTACGGATTAAATGCCATAGGACTTTCCGGAGTGGACGGTAAACTCTGGCAGGCCAAGAGGAAAAATGATTTGCTTGTAGCTGAAAATGGCAAAGTCAAACTGATCAAAGACAATCTGACAGGGAGAGTCGAGAGAATTAACACGGATTTAATTAATTTATTAGTAGAAAATAATTATATTCCTGTACTTTGTCCTCCGGCCATCAGTTTTGAAAATGAAATAGTAAATACGGATAATGATCTGGCGACCGCACAAATGGCAGAATCTCTGGGAGTTAAAGAAATTGTGGTACTTTTTGAAGCCCCCGGGATGCTTGAAAATTTTCCCGATGAGAAAAGCGTGATAAATAATATTTCTAAAAAAGATCTTGAATTATACATGGAACAGGCCAAAGGACGAATGAAGAAAAAAATACTCGGTGCCAAAAAGGCATTTGAGATGGGGGTGACGAAAATATACTGGGGCGACAGCAGAATAGAGCATCCAGTCTTAAGCGCTATGGAAGGAAAAGGAACGGTGATTGATTAGAAAGATTCAAAGAAGCAAAGAAGCAAAGCTTCAAAGAAAAATTATTTAAAAAAGTATGAAGGATTTTGGATTTTTACAACAAAAGTTTATGGTAAATACATATCCGAACCGCGGATTGGTTCTGGAAAAAGGAGACGGGGTTTATTTGTATGATGAATCGGGAAATAAATATCTGGATATGATGAGTAATTACGGGGTAAGCATATTCGGGTACAACAATTTGGTAATTAATGAAGCTTTAATAACACAGTTAAACAATTTACCTACCCTTCATGGAAGTTTCAACAATAGTATAAGGGCGGACGCTTCCCAGATGCTAGTTAATCGATGCGGAACAAATTATCATCAGGTATATTGGTCCAACTCCGGGGCTGAGGCTATAGAAGCGGCTTTGAAATTTGCAGTACTGACAACTGGTAAAAGAAAATTTATAGTTTGCGAACACGGGTATCACGGTAAAACATTGGGAGCTTTGTCGGCTACAGATGGAGATAAATACCGAAGTCCATTTACGCCACTACTTTGGGAATTTACCAGAATTTCCTTTAATGATACCGATGCTTTGGAAGAGGCAGTTGACGAAAATACAGCCGGGTTCATAGTTNNTCATTCCTGTCGGTGCAACAATAGTAAGTGAAAAAGTGGCGACGAAAATTACTAAAAATATCCACACTTCAACTTTTGGCGGCAATCCCCTCGCCTCCGCGGGTGTTGTTGCCGTTTTAAAATTACTTGATGATAAACAATTAAATCATATCAGGGAAATAAGTGATTATTTCTTCACGAGTCTTCATCAAATCAAATCTCCTCATGTAATGAGTATTCGGGGTAAAGGCCTGATGATAGGAGTAGAAATAAGTTCAGGGAAAAGAAACGAAGTGCTGAAAAAACTACAGCAGGAAAAAATACTGGTAATACCCGCGGGAGAAAATATGGTGAGATTACTCCCTCCTTATATTATTGAAAGAGAACATGCTGATAATTTGATAGATGTTTTGAATAAGATATTTGATAAATAGATGTTTTAAGTAGTATTACTACCACACTACAGTGTGCGGTAGTAATTCATAATATGTGCAGATTTTTGTTGACGAAGACAGAAAAAGAAATAAAGCCGGAAGAAATTCTGGTCAAATTCGCGGAGATGTCGGAGAAATCGCGGGCATTTGACGGGGACAGGCAGGAAGACGGCTGGGGAATTATTTGGCTGGATAGTGAGAAAAACTGGAGGTCGGTCAAATCAGTGAAACCTATATGGGAAGACATGGAATTACTTAGTAAAATACCTTCTACCAAACTCTTTGTAATTCATGCAAGAAGTTCCTCCTTTCCGGGTCACAAAAATAACATAGAATTTAACCAGCCTTTTACTGATGATAACTATGCCTTCGTATTTAACGGCCTCCTTAAGGGGGTAAATTTAACTCTTCCGGGTAGTATTGGATCACAAAAAATCTGGTCTTTGGTACAGGACGAACTTAAACAAAAAGAGCCGCTGGAGGCGTTAAAAATAGTCAAAGAAGCGCTTAGTGTAAATTCCAGGGAAATTCAGGCTTTAAATATAGGTATAGCCGGTAAAGAAAATATTTATGCATTGTGCTTTTATAGCAAGCATCCGGACTATTACAGCTTGCGTTATCTTGACTCCCCAGATCATAAAATGATTTGTTCGGAAAAGCTATCGGGATATGATTGGACATCTTTGGAAGCAGATCAAACTGTGGCTCTACAGTTTACTGATAAGTTCAGCAATATAAGGTGAGAAGTGGCCGGCGTATTTTTGTTGGACGGAGGGGATCATCCAGTCTTTGGAGGTAAGATTCTTACGGCAATCACTACTTCCGCAGGTGCATTCGTCATTTTCCGTATAATCCCACTGTTCGTCGTTGTCCCAGGTGGCATGGTCGAGAGTCACTTCCTCGCCTTTTTTGATATCTCTTCTGGCAACTACAGTCACTTCGTCGTTTAACCAGGTATTGGCGTCGCAGGAATGGTTCATGAGTTCCTCAACGCACTTATAATCATCTTCTATTGGGAGACCTAAATAAGTCTCATTATCTATGGGAACCAAAGTCAGGATATGATAGCGACTGTCGTCCAGATCTTTCATAGAAACCTTTTCCCCACCCCAGATAAAAAGAGTTTCGCCGGCTTTAATGTCCCCCTCAGTAAAAACTCCCATACCATCGATCTTTGACTTTTTAGCGACAAGTTTGGGATCAGCCCAGGTGTGTTTGAGATAGGTTTTATTATTGTTCATTTTTGGAGTGAAAAATAGATTATATCAGGAGTTAATAGATCACGCACCTAGTACTGATTCCTTGTGGGATCGTCCCGCCGCAGCGGGATCCCGCATTTGCGGCGACTTCTTCCCGATTTGCATCGGGATCGCAATGACACTTTCTTTATTTCTGTGTGTAGATTTGGAAGAAGACTTCACTGGGGATTTCGACGTCTCCAAACTGGCGCATCCTCTTTTTGCCTTTTTTCTGGGCTTCAAGAAGTTTGTCTTTCCTGGTTCTGTCCCCACCGTAAAGTTTTTGGGTTACGTCTTTTCTGAATGATTTCACATCGGCACGCGCAATAACTTTCCCCCCGATAGCTGCCTGTATGGGAATCTGGAATTGTTGACGGGGAAGAACTTCCCTGAGTTTATTGACCAATCGTTCGGCGACAAACTGTACCTTTTCGCGTACTACTATCTGAGAAAAGGCATCGACCACTTTGTGATTTAACATGATATCGAGTTTGACCGCTTCGCAGACTCTCATTTCATAAAGTTCATAGTCCAGGCTTGCGTAACCTGAGGAAATGGATTTGAGGGTATCAAAAAAGTCGACGATCATTTCAGAAAGAGGAACAAGATATGTAAATTTCCCCTGGTCCCCTACGTATTCCAGGTTTATGTACTCTCCCCTCTTATCTTTGCAAAGTTGCATGATTCCGCCGACAGACGATGATGGAGAATAAATAGTGGTGTACATGATAGGCTCTTTCACTTCCTTCATGCGGGACGGATCGGGAAAATCTTCGGGAGTGCGGACTTTGAACGTCTCGTCATTTGTCAGAGTAATTTCGTATTCGACTGTCGGGGCTGTCGTAATAATATTTAATGAAAACTCCCTTTCCAGTCTTTCTTTGACAATATCCGCGTGGAGAAGTCCGAGGAAACCGCAGAGAAAACCTTTTCCCAAAGCCAGGGAAGCATGAGGTTTGAAAGTAAATGAACCGTCTGAAAGGTGCAGTTTCTCGAGAGATTCACGAAGAGGCAGATAATCTTCATTTTCCGTCGGGAAGAAACTTAAAAAAACCATTGATTTCGGCTCTTTGTATCCGGGAAAAGGGATGGTTTCCGATTTAGTTCCGATAATCGTATCACCTACTCTGGCCTGGGTGATATCTTTAAGACCTGTGGCGATGTATCCTACCTCGCCGGCCGAAAGAATGCCTGTTTGAGACATGGCGGGATGGAAAACGCCTATTTCTACGGGAAGAAACTGAGCTTTGGACGCTGCAAATTCAAGCGGAGGAAGACTAAGTTTAGTATAATTTTTTCTCAGGTTTTCCAACGATATTTCGCCATCAAATACACGGACAAAGACTATCACTCCCCGGTGGGAATCATACATGGATGAAAAAACCATAGCCTTAATATGATTTTTATCATCTTTGACCGGAGGCGGAATTCTTTCGACTATTGCTTCCAGGACTTTATCAACACCCAGTCCCGTTTTGGCTGATATTTCCAGTATTTCCTCTTCTTTAAATCCGAAATTATCGATCAGGGATTGTTTTGTCTCTGTTAGTTTTGCCGTCGGGAGGTCTACTTTGTTTACGACCGGAATTACCTTCAGATTTTTAGTTTTAATCAGCTGCATGTGGGCTACTGTTTGTGCTTGTATTCCCTGCGTCGCATCAACTACCAGGATAATGCCTTCGCAAGCTGATAAAGAACGGGAAACTTCATAAGAAAAATCCACATGTCCCGGCGTATCGATAAGATTTAAAATATAAGTACCACGGGTATCAAAAGATTTTTGGGGATTCCATTGCATGCGGACGGGGGCAAGTTTGATGGTAATCCCCCGCTCTCTCTCGATAGGATTACTGTCCAATATCTGGTTTTGCATGAGGCGCATTTCTATAGTGCCGGTCTTTTCCAACAACCTGTCAGCCAATGTAGATTTCCCATGGTCGATGTGGGCGACAATCGCAAAATTCCTGATATGTGAAGTTTTATCCATAATTATTCTTTAAGGCATTTCCTTGTTTTGACAAGGAAATGCCTTGTCGGATTTTCGAAGATTCTCTAATCTAGTTGTGACCCCGCTAGTACCTTAAACAGACTGCGGGAATTTTCCGAATTATTCCTCTCTGAAGGTCTAAACTCAGAATTTGCATATCTTTTTGGTCTAAAAGTTGCATAGCAAAGCACAATAACTATTTTTCCTTTAAAACATAATAAGTTGCTTTACCATTTGCTTTTCTTTCGATTAAGGCTAATTCTATTAACTTTTTAAAATCAAGCGCTCGTGTTGCCTTTGCTCGATCAACTAATTTCGCATAATCACGGTTGGTAACGAATCCTTTTTCTCTAACAAACTCAAGTATTTTTATATGATAAGGTTTAAGTTGTGTTTCCGGACTAATCTCAACTTCTGGCAGCAGTTTTTGGACTCTTAAAAATTCATCAATAATTCCTTCTGTAAAATATTCCAGCCATGAGGTGAAATCAGTTTTATCTACCAGTTCATAATAATTGCCAAACTCTCCCACAGTCTGAAAATATTTAGTAACATTTTGATTGTAATAATTCTCAAAGCTAAAAAGGTTAAAAGTATTTAACCCCATTTCAGCTAAAAGTACTTTTGTAGCAAGACGGGTTGATCTGCCGTTACCATCCATAAAAGGATGAATAATTACCATCTGCTTATGAAAAATACCAGCTAAAATAAGCGGATCAATCTTGTTTCGGTTACTATTCACAAACGCAATTAGATTCTCTATTAATTTCTTTACGTCTCTTGCATCAGGAGGTAGATATATAACCCTTCTACTTCTAGGATCATTTACAAACACTGGTTTCTCTCTCAATTTTCCAGATTCAAATTTAGGCAATAGTCCAACGCTTACTTGCTTTTGAATTTTTAATATCAGATCAAGAGATAATTTTACTTGCGCTTTTTCAAGCTTTTCATTTAAATTCTGGAGTGCTTTATTGTAGTTTAAAACTTCTTTCTCACTATCTCTTATATGAGCAGGCTTTGATTTGAGAATTTTTTTAACTTCGGTCAAAGGGAGAGGATTACCTTCGATACTGGTTGAAGCATACGTTGAAACAGCCCTTGCAGTTTTTTCAAGCTCTACTAACACAACATGCGGAAATCGTCTGTTGTTAAGTTCATTTACCAAGCTGTTAATTCTCTTGATATTACTTAAAAGCCGATCAGTAATCGCATATTTAGGTTGGAACATATAGACGTATTATAGACGAAAATTAGACGATTCGCAATGAGTAAAGTTTCGATCCTTGTAGCCAAGATGAATCACCAAAATAGTTTACACTGAGAGAAGCCGAAGGGCTCCCTAACAGTAAGCAAAGCTTGCCTTTTGCTACCGCAAAACGGAAGGTTGCGCGTAAAATTGCACCGGATTTTTACTATTACACCGCTGATTCTCTCCACATGACTATAAAGAACATACGCGTCATCAATAATCCCCCTCATTTCACGGAAGGAGATGTTAATCAAGCGGGGAAGGTATTTTCGCAAATCATTCCCAAACACAAACGATTTAATGTCTATTTTTATAGATTATTACTCTTTCCAAATAACCTTGCTTTACTTGGAACTTCTATGGAGATGATTGGGAAAAGGATAATGACGAGATGGATTTGGAAAACGAATAATGCTGATGTAGCAAGCTAAACTTGAGTTCAAGTCCTGCTGGGGTTCTAGGTTATAAGACTATTTTAAACCAGTTTTCCTGACAATTTTGAGGCTAAAAGCCTCTAAAAACACAACTATCATTTGGTGAGCCACAAGGATTTTTCTTGGAACCAATATCTCCTTGAACTCAAACAATTACACTCAATAATTCCAGACGCAAGCAACACCATTCCTGTTTATTCTACCGCTAGGTATTAGAACTATGTAGACACGTTAAGGAAAGGGTGTAGTGCCAAAGATATTATAATTCATTATACAAAATCTGGCACTACAAAAGTTATAAGGTAAAGAAATATGGCATTTATTATCAGTAAAAAATCAAGATTGTGGGGACAGGAGCGGCGGTTGTATTATTTGGTCGAAAGTTACAGGGAGGGCGATAAGGTAAAACGCAAAACACTACTTGCGCTGAAAGAACATAAGAGCGTAGCAGAACTGCTTAGTCATGTTGAACAAAAGAAAGCGCGGGAGTTAGACAGAGTTATGCAGATTAAAGGTAAATTAGATGATTTTCTTCAACATGGCAAATTGCCCGCATTGTGGCTTGGCTCCCCAGATACTCTACCCTTTAGGTTAGGTAAAAGCCTTGAACGCATAAAAGCTAGTTTAGAACAACGTGAACAGGAAATAAGCAAAATTAAGAGCTTTTTGTAGTGCCAAAGATATTACAACGTGTTGTACAAAGTCTGGCACTACAGAATTAATTATTTTATGGCTACACAAGGAATAACATTTGAATTAACTGAAAAAGAAAAGGAGTTTGCGATAAAGTATGTTGAGGAAAGTGGCTTCTATAAAAACAGGTTGGCTGATTACTTAGGTGTAAGTAGACCAACTGTATACAAATTACTTGAGGAAGACACAAACTTTTTTACACAACTCAAGCGCGCAGATGCAATTTTCTGTAAAAGCCTAATAGTGGCAATCAAGAAGAAAGACCCAGTATTTATTCTAAAAACAAAATTTAAGGAAGAATTTTAATTTCCAGCTTCTTAGAGCTATCTATAGCTAGGACATCTTTTAGATTTATTCTTTAATTGCTTTAATAAGTAGAAAATTAGGTATATTCTTGTCTCTCTCAAAACGTTTGTTATTTTTAGCAATCTCTAGGGGCAATTGAGGCTCAAGCATCTTTGCAACACTACAACCTTGTTCAATAAGAAAATTAACGTATGTGCTGAGCATGTGATGGAACGAGTAGCCAATATAGTTTTGAATGTTATATTCACTAAAATAGTCTGTAACCTGTACATAAGGCTTTTCTTCTTCCCAGCGCCCTTTAATATCAAAGCATGGATGACTAATTGAGAAAATAAATAGCCCCTTGGACTTTAGTGCGGTAATGCAATTACGCATCGCTGATTGGTAATCAGGAATATCCATAAATACCATGTTTGAAACAACAATATCAAAGTCATTTGGTACTGCTTCCCACTTAGATAAGTCTGCTTTGACATATGTTATTCCTAGATTTTCTTTCTTTTCTCTTTCTATAGCGTGATTGATAAGTCCCTCAGCAGGTTCTATAGCAGTTACCTTTGCTCCTTGTTTACTAAGCATACGAGCGAGATAACCCTCCCCACTCCCTGCATCAAGTATTGTTTTTCCTTTAACAGTTCCCAAGAGAGATAAAAGCGCAGGGTTAAGAACGTGTTGTCGGTAAAAATCTCCTTTCTCAGTAAACTTTTCAATTACATAAGCTGACTTTTCAGTCCATTCTTTTATATTCTGGTCATTTGTTACTTTTGACATAATGTAAGTATAGCACTCGATGAATTTATCTCTTGACGCTTAGTTGTTATGAGAATTTATTTCATTTAGCTCTTTTGTTAATTTAACTACTAATTCCCTTATTGAATTCCACTGAGCGTTTATTCCATCTACTTCATTTGCTATTTCTTCTGTGTTTCTTAACAAATTAAAGACACGTTCACAGTCTTCATAAGTAATGTCGTAGTTGGTAGAAATTTGCATTTTTGCTCTTTCCGCTGTATTCCCAAACCCTCTGAGCATGAAATACTTAAAGTAAATTGTCCACCCATGTATAAATTGAAATTCATTGACTGTCTGTGTACCTATTTTTTCTTTACACTGCTCTGTAAGACTGTTTAAAGCTAAACAAAGATTGTAATAATGTTCCTTGAGAGTATGCAAGGTCTTCCCGATAGTTGGAATTTGGGTTAGCTCATCGTCATCTATATCATTAATATAGTAATAGATTTCTCTGTGAACTGGTCTTGAAAGCATTCGTTCCGCAAGTCCCGATTTATCTTGGAAATTAGTCGCAGACAGTGTTGCTGGATACTTGAGTATTTTTGTTATGTGTTTTCTTACTCTGGCTGAACTATCATCATCAATGCTTAGGTATCGTTTTCGTATAGGTTGAAGCGCGTTATCAAGTAAACTACGTAGTGCCTCTCTATCTTGAGCGACAAATTCTGCGTTTAATGTGTCAATGCAAAACTTAGCAAATTTCAATTTTTGTGCTGATGTTAAGTAGCGATTTGTAAAGAAATAATACTTTTCATAATCCCCTGATTTGCGTTGCGAGAAGTCCTCATCGAACTTTTTTTCACTATCGAGTCTTAATGATGCACAAGCAAGCCCTTTCCCACCCGTTTCTGTTGTAAACGTTATATCTCTTCCCCCATCACTACCACCTCTAGGTGCAATTGGGGTTACATCTTTGTATCCAAGTGCATTTAAAACATCAGCGCACATCCTTTCAAACTCATGCTGATTGTCAAATTCCTCTACGGCTTTTTGTGTCAGGGATAACATATGCTTGGATTATATCAAAATCCGTAGAAATTCTTTGGAAATATCAGACTCATCTGGTAAAATTGCGGAAGCAATTATGAAGACGTATTTTTCAACATTTATAACTGGTTTTGATGAAGTTGTTGCACATGCTTTGAAGCAGCGCATTAAAGACGTGCAGATTGAGTTGTTGTCTGATGGCTTAGTGATTTATAAAACCAATACAAGTGCAGATGTAGTAAAGCAATTACGCTTTTTTAACAACACATTTGTTTTATTAAAGCAGTTCCCAAAATTAGAAAAAAACCCTGTGAATGAAATGATTAGGCAAGCAATCCGCGACAGCCGCATTATGCCAAC
>DUFZ01000028.1 GCA_013331635.1 Candidatus Woesearchaeota archaeon
ATGGGGCGAAAGCAGCTACAACGTTTTGATGGGTCTCTTTATCAAGCGCTGCGAAAAGCAGGACAACTGAGTGATGCTATTCCGGATTCTCTGAATTATAAGAGCTTGCGGACACCGGAACATTTTATTAGAAAAGTAATTGAGGTCTATCCTATTTTTGAGGGGAGTATTAAAACTGCGGCAAGAGCTATGGGACATAGCGAATATGTATTTCGTAAATATTGGCATAGAAATGGGTTTATTACCCGGCCTAATGGGGGCCATGATTATGATCTGTGGAAAGGTTCTAGAGGGGGGATAGATTATGGTTATTTAGGAGAAGCGATGGCAAAAAGAATGAAAAAGAGAGGTTTAATTCAGGAAAAGAATATGGTAATTGGTGGCATTGTAATAAAACCGGGTGACAGTTTAGATTATGATGATGCCTGTGATCATTTTGGGATATTATCTGGTGAAGAATTAGATGATCTCATTAAAGATAAATCTTATTTACTAAGGGGTGTTGGGGAACACCGCATAGATAGACTGAGTGCCTTGTATTTAGCTGCTCTATCTCCTACGATTGGTTTAAGATCAGTTGCTTATAATCTTGTTGCCGTGGTGTTGGGTATTAGTCTTGATGAAACCGATAAAATTCTGAATAAGGGTGGTATTACCAGAAATCCTGATTTTGGTTATCCAGAAGATTTGTTACGAAAAAGAATATTTAACCCCACTTTTGGATTTGCGTTGAAACACCTAGATATTTGGTAGTTTTTTCTCAGAGTAACTTACTGTATATTCCCCATTTTTTTCTTTTCTCCTTTTTTTTTCCGTTACCTTTTAATACTAGTTTTTAACATCAGGGGTATATGGCAACCTGTGAGATGTGCGGACGTACGGGAGACATCGTAACCGCAGAAATAGAAAGTGTTGACCTTAAAGTATGTATGACCTGTGCCAAGCACGGAACGATTAAAAAACGCAGTGTTGGCAGTAATCCTTCCCTCCATTCATCACGGCCACCCATCAAAGAAGTACCCGAATTTTCCATCGTCCCCCATTACGCCGCCCTCATTCATGCCGCCCGTGAATCCAAAAAAATGACTCAGGAAGACTTCGCCAAGTTCCTGCAAGAGAAAGAAAACCTCGTTGCCAAATGGGAACAGGGTACATTAAAACCAAATCTTGACACCGCTAAAAAAATAGGCAAAGTACTCAATATCAATTTAATCGAAAAAGAAGAAATGAGCGACAGTTCTCCCGTGCGTTCCAAGAAACAGGACGAATTCACCTTAGGTGACTTTGTGAAGATTAGGAAAAGGAATTAAATTCTCAACCAAAAAGTTTAAATAGATAATTATTATTTATAATAAAAATAATAAAATTAACAATGGTGGTGTAAAAATGGGAACACTCTCTGTTTCAGTACCCGATGATTTAAAAGTACAAATGGAAGAATTAGATGAAGTAAATTGGTCAGCAGTAGCTCGTAAAGCCTTTGAAGAAAAAGTTAAAGAGGTAGAATTCGTGCGGAGTATTGTCAAAAAAAGCAAATTAACTCCTCAAGATGCAGATGAAATAGCAACCAAAATCAATAAGAGTATGGCTCGGAAATTCAAAGGGATATTATCATGAGGAAGGTGAAGATGATTTTTATCGAAACTTTATATATGCACACGATGGCGGCTTTTTTCGCTTCACCGATCCAGCGAGAAATAAACGAGAACATCATCGAGCTCTGGCAACATATAAATCAGTCTTACCACCGTATGAGAAAGATGTTCAGAGGCGCTCTCGTCTAGAAAAAGAAGGACCCTAAAAAGAACGTCACCATCCCCAGCACCATCCCTCCCAGTACATCCCAGTAATCATGCCGTCGTAAATGGATGCGTGAATACCCCACCAACAATGCAATGAATCCCAGCACTACTTTCAAATAAACCCCTCCCAGCGTCATAAAAGTCAACGCTAAAAAAACCGCCCGTGCCGTATGCCAACTGGGAAACGATGACGCAATAATTTTCTCCATCCAGCTATGATACTCCCTTCTCTGTGGTCGATCCTTGAAGTACACCGACCGAATCAGCACCACCACCATTCCCGTCAAGAGAAAACCGAACAGCAACCGCAGAAAAAGAGCCATTTCCTGCAATCCCAGTACCACCAGCAGGACGAGAGAATACAGCACCCCTCCTCCCAGCGGTGAAATATCCTTGAAAAACTTATCTACAATTGTAGGTATCAGTTGAGCCATGTTCAAAAATAAATCAACCCCGCGGTTACCACTATCCACACTATCATTCCCACCACCATCTGCCGGTCATGAATCACCAGTTCCGGCTGGCGGGCGATGATTGAACCAGTAATAATCAGATAAAAAAAGCGGAAGATGATAAACAACGCAAACGGCAAGGTATACAATAAACGATTGTACGGGCTTAAAAACGAATACAAGGCATAGGAAATAATCAGCAGCGTCGTGGACATGATCATCAGGGAATGAGTTAACGTTGTTGTATACTGCTCCAGCACCCTTCGAGTTGGCCCGGCCTGTTCTTTCAGCATCATCAAATCCCCCTGCCGTTTTCCTACTGATAAAAACAAAGAGAGAAAGAAAGGCACCAAAATCAGCCAGGGTGAAATAGTAACCTTAATTGCCACCGCTCCGGCAATCGCCCGAATAACAAACAGCGTTGCAATCGTTAGCACATCAACCAACACCAATCGTTTCAGCCAAAAAGTGTACAGCTGGGTTAACATAAACAGCGCCATAGCCAGATACACCACTGGCATCCCTGCTTTCCACGCCAAGTACATTCCTGCTAAAAACAACAGTATCGCCATCACCACCGCGGTAGAAATCGGTATAGTTCCGGCTGCTAATGGCCTTTTTTTTCGTTCCGGGTGAAGTCTATCCATTTTCCTATCAGCCAGGTCATTGATAATATACCCGGCTGAAGAGATAAAACAAAAAGAAAAAAACGTCAGCACTATAATATAAAATAAAGGAAAATGAAACAGATTTCCCGAAAAAAACAGCGCCAAGAAAACCACCAGATTCTTATACCACTGCTGTACCCGG
Source organism: Candidatus Woesearchaeota archaeon (assembly GCA_013331635.1). GTDB lineage: Archaea > Nanobdellota > Nanobdellia > Woesearchaeales > GW2011-AR9 > GW2011-AR9 > GW2011-AR9 sp10194u. Next base: position 3,065 of record DUFZ01000028.1, read on the forward strand.
ATCAGGTGTAATACTTCAGCAATACGAAGCGTTACCGTCATAAGGTCGAGCCTCTGTAATATTTACTTTGAACAGACAGAGGGATGGCTCCTCCGGAGATGTCTGTCTTTGATAAATACAGCGAGAGGCGAGAAGACGGTAACGCTTCGACTTCAGAACGCTGAAGTATTACCCTTCGTCGAAGGTAGTCAGTAATCATTTTGGCATAAACATCCTATACCTGCAGGGTATATTCTTATTCTTAAATATAAACTCTTTCCTCCAAATCTCGTTATTTTCTGCTTCCACCTTACCAATAAAATTCTTTTTTTGCTCTAAACAAGCAGTATCTTCCACGAAGCACACCAAGTCGCATTCATTGAGATAGATAAGTTCATAGTCCTGCTGGTATCGCCGATACACTTCCGGCGCAAATTCCAGTCCGCTCAAGAGCGCTACCTTGTTTCCCGGTGCCAGAGACAGCAGTGCCGGATCAGAAGAGAGAATAGTGCCGTTGATAGAATACTGGGCCATAGCGGTAGTAATATCTTCTTGAAAGTCCGGTGTTTTCTCCTGATGCAGGTAGATCGGCAAAGGCATCAGCACCAATATCACGCCAATGATTACCAGAGCCCGTGGCTTCAGTAGGGGTGCAGTTTGCTGTTTCAGACGGCAATACAAAATATTTAAAGCAGAGGCGCTCATCATCGCCAGGAAAGGCAACGCACTCACCAAATATCGCACTTCCTTCCGCGGAACGGTCATAAAATAGAAAATCGTAAGTGCTGGTAGGAGAAAAATCAACCCTCGTGACGTCTTTTTCCATTGCTTTTCCTTGAAAAATAAATACAGGAAATAAAAGCTAAAGCAATAGATGAGATTAGGCAGAAAAAAATAAACGAAATAAAATGACCCTCCCGACCCATACAGCCAGGTAGCGGTTGTCACTATCCGGGACCCGCTCAGGAAAGGTTCCCAGGCGGAACCATACCTAAATTGATTAAACAACAGATAAGGAATAACGGGAATGGCAAACCCCCCTGAAAAAAAGAACAGAGTCCTGATTTTAGTGCGCACCGTTTCCCGTTCCGCTGCCCAAGCCACCAGCACTGCCGCAAAAAGGATACCTTGCGGAAAGCGGGTCATAAAGGAAAGCCCCAGTAATACACCCGCTGCTATCACTCGCACGGCGCTTCTCTTCTGTAAAACTAAGAATATCCCTCCCAATCCCAGCATCAGCGCCAGAGGATCAGAGAGTACTAAGCCCGTAAAGATGATAAACGTAGCCGTCAAGCTAAAGATCAGGGAACTCACTAACGCTACGGCGGGGTTAAATTCTTTCTCGGCAATTTTATACACCAGATAGACTGCTATGGTTGAAAATAATACATCCAGCCCCTTACCAACCAGAATAGGATTTAATCCCATTTTCCAAAGCGCTCCCAGCAGCAGTGGATGCACTAAAGGCCGAAAGGACTCCCAAAATCCCAGTTGTCCATGAGAAAAAATATATTTTCCCATTGCCACATACACCTGGCTGTCCCACCACAATGGATACTGTAAAGAAAGATAGAATATTCTCACCAGCACCGTTACTCCGATAACCAGGAGCAAGGGCTTTTTGGTACAATAAGCAACGGTCATATTAATCCATTTCATGTGCGGGAAGATATATTCTAAGAGTATGTTAAGAACATTCCGGCGACTGTTTCAGTGAAGCGCAGATTATTTCCTTCAATTGGTCTTCTTTCACCACCCCTTCATACTTGGTGTTATCNNTCCAGGTTGATGGGAAATACCAGCACTTGCTCTCCAAAAACACTTTTAAAATAACTCAGAACTGTCCCCTGGTTAGGGCAGGAGGAACACTCCTGGGTATAAAAATAAAGGATGGGGACTATATTCATGTCACATTTTTGCTTGCTTTCTTTCGCCAGCAGCCAGTATCGCAGGTTATCCAGCACATATCGCCTCTGGACAACTTGGTGCTGGCTGGAGGATACCTTGTTCTGCTCCTCAAAAGCAATCACCTCGCTGAGCGAGTCCGAAAGATCCTTGATGGTTTCTTTTAAGGTAGTGGTAAGCGTCGGACAGTTATTATAACTGCTGAAGTAGTTCAGGTAGAGGTACTGCAGTTGCAAGCTTAGATATTTCACTTCCTGCTCTTGGTTGATATCTCCCAGGAGGGCGTATCGCTGGTTCTCAAAGATGAACCCTAAGGAGATCCCTAAAGAAAAAATAAGGAGCGTGATAACTCCCGCGATGATATACTTATCCTTGCTTATTTTCCTCCAGGGAAGGTCTTGATTTACCATTTTATCCGCTTGCTTTTTGAAAACTCAACTAAAGATAGTAATAAGATGATCCCCTTCAGCAGGTAATAGAAGGCGAAATAAGGGATGATGGGAATCCATCCAAAGCGGTTTATTTTTTCATTGGCATTTCGGTGCGCTTTATAGAAAAAAAATAAGCTGATCAGGAATAAGAACGCCACGATGTACCCCTTTTTAAAGTCAGCCAATAGGAGGGTCATCTTATCAAAGCGGAAGCGGATCTGCAACAGCAATGGCAGGTAATCCAGCTTCAGGAGCAGCAGGCTCTTCGTCCATCTCCCCAGGGGAATGAACAAGAAATAGGCTGCCAGGGTAATGCCGCTGAGCGCTAAAAAGTATCCCATAACATTCTTTGCCATCTGGATGATTCCGAAATCACCATAATGCCTGTTCCCAATAATTTCTTTATACTGGTGCAGGCAGATCATACTGCCCAGGTACCATCGTCGCCGCTGGCGGTAAAATGGCTTCAAGTCCTTCGGCGCCGTTGTGTACACGTATCCATCAAAGCAATGCTTGATGCGGTAATGGTACTTCTGCATGCGGTAGGCAATTTCCTGGTCCTCGGTAATGTTTTTTTCATCAAATCCACCTACCTTTCGAATGACAGATGTTCGGTACAGCGAGAACGGCCCCGGAGCAACGTATAAAGTATCCATCTGGCTGGAAATTCTGGCAATCAGGATAATGACTAAATATTCCAGCCACTGGATTTTCTGCAGTACATTTTGAGGCTGATACACTTTCATCGCCGGAGTGATAATCGCCAATTGAGGATCATTCTCTTTATAATAGAGAGCCAGCATCTTCGTCAAGGTCAATGGATCTACAAAAGAATCCGCATCCAGGCAGGCAAAAAATTCACCCTTCACCCGAGCCAAAGCCCGGTTGAGAGAAGCTGCCTTTCCTTGGTTCTGATGCGAAAGCAGTCGGAACTGAGGCTTATCTTTAATGTACTCCTGAATTTTCTGTTTGGTAGTATCCTGGGAGCCGTCATCAATGACGATAACCTCCATTTTTTCTTTGGGGTACTCGAGGTTATACACTGATTCCATGGTCCTAATGATNNGAGCGAAGACCGTTCCTTCTGGAATATGCTCTTCTTGTCAAAATAGACCAGAAGCAGAAAAATAGAAAAATAGACCGAAATAACGTACGCCACCCAGATGATAATCGTAATGAAAAGGTTCATTGATAACACACTCAACTTATTGACGATTTCCCGTATCTTAGCTAAATACCCACACCTCTGAACCTTCATGAGAATGAACCAATTTAAATCTTTCGTTTTTAAGCAGGAATAACAGCCCCTGATCCGCTGGTAATCTCGCTTTCAAAGTAGGAGTCAGGTACAGCAGAGAAATATGATTGGCTTCCAGCAGCGGGAACAGCTCCTGGATATAGTTTGCCTTTAAAATGGCTCTGGTAACCTCTCCTCTCTTATTCATCCCCTCACGGAGAGCGTAAAAAGCCGGCCTTTCCGCAAAGTAGCGGATATAAGGCCCCTGTTCCGGTGCCGAGAAGATCACTGTGTTGGGATTGGTATTGTCTTTCATCCAGTGCAGTACTTCCACCTCCGCTCCCGTAGGGCTATAGGTGGGAAAGCGATTAAAGTAACTCAAAGTTGAGAATAAAATGCCCAGTATCAGCAAGAGGCAGGTAAATTCTTTTACTTTCTGTAAAATCCACTGGTCTTCTAATAAGGCAACAAACCCCAAAGCAGCGAAGAAACAAATAAGCATCCCCAGAAAGAACATCACCTGTGTTGAGTATAAATAGCCGGCTATCAGCACCGGAACAAAGAGATATGCACCCAGAAATTGTCTTTTCTTCCAGATGATGCCCATCCCCAGCACTGCCAGCAGGATCATGAACAATCCCACTCCCTGGAGTCCCCCCAAATCTGATACTAAATCAGAGATAGGAGATTGGAGATGGAAAGGTCCCAGCACCAGGTTTTTTTTCAAGACCAGCCACTGAAAGAGCAACAAAGACAAAACGAAGAGTATCATCACTCCGGGAAGTTTTGTTTTCTTCTTCAATCGGCGTGAATGCCAGTATAAAAGCAAAATGAGAAGAACTACTACTCCACTCATAAGATCAAAAAAAGCTGCCAGCCCCAGGGGAAATACCGCCAGGTATCGGAATAATAATCTCTTCTGATATAACAGCACCAGTCCCAGCAGAACTAAGAAAGTAAAAAATCCATAGGCTGAGAGCGTCGTGAAAGCATACAAAAACCAAGGCGAGATGATGATAAAAAAGACTAAAAATAGATTCATTGATGCCGGAATCTCCCATCGCCGTGCCAGCCAGTGCCATAAAAAGTAGCAGCTTATTGCCAGCGCAATCGGCAGCAGCGCCAGTGCCCGTTCAGGAAGGAAATTCTGCGCCAAGGACAGCGGATAATATTCCAGGTTACGCCAGCCAGCTAACTGTGCCTGTGAAAGATGGTAATAGCTCTCCGCTCCGATCAGCAATGGTTTTCCCAGCAGGCTGTTAAACAGCAAGGGAAGAAAAAGAACGACGATCAAAACAGCCAACAAGTATCGCTGCTGGTGTTCAATGATATACTTAAAAATCGGATTATCAGTATTAAATATCCCCCTTTCCAAGGTTCGGCTCCAGGTAAAATCGTTCGGTTTCATTCTAAAGTTGTCAGAGTACAGGTAGTTTTGTACACTCTCGTTTCATTTTTATAGATGCGTTGGAAGCAGTCCGTATCAAAATATTTAAAGATAGTGATATCAAATCTCTTCCTCGCCTGGGAAGTTATCATCAGATATCTGAGATTGTACTTATCCATTATTCCGATGGCCTGGGTTTGGAAAGAAGTAGTATAAAGCAGCTGAGAATCCGCAAAACGCTCTTCAATGTCCGGAATAAGGGCAAATTGCCCGTCCATTAGATTCTTCCGTTGTCCATAATAGGTCACTAAATGCCCTTCCTTAAGCAAGGCCAGCACCCGGGCATCGGGTGGGGTGTTTACCTGCAGTGTTTTAAATGCAATTACTTCCTCCTCGCTGGGCACCTCCTGCTGCCAGGCCGCGGCGAGCGCCGGATACACTAAGGTAGGAAGAAGAAGGATGATCAGAGCGAGAGAAAATCGCCGGTGCAGATGAGCAATTTTAGTCTTGGCCAGAAAAATAAGCGCTTCTTGGTAGAACGACGCAAATAAAATTGCCAGGATAATGCTTACAAATCCTAATGATGCCTCAAATTGGATCAGCCGCAGCCAGGTAAGTATCGTGGTTGAAATGACCAGGCTGATCAGCAGAAAAGCCCGGGTGTTCTTAAGTTGAAATAAGGAGCGATAGACCACCCAGATTCCTGCCACAAAAGGGATAATGCTGACTAATACCAGTGCTTGAGTGATGGAAATGGCCGGGAAGTATTCTGCTATGATTGCCGAAGGGATATTCTGCCAGATAAATCCGATACCCTCCTGCAGCAGCACTGACTTGAAAAAAATAAGCTGTATCCAGAGGTAAAAGAAAGTAGAAAAAAGGATCAGCTCCAGTTCCGCCCGGTTGATTTTTTTTCCTTCCACCAAAGAAAGAAGCAGATAGATGCCGAATCCGACCAGCAATAAAAAAGTAGCTGAACTGGTGAGGGATAACAGCAGGAAAACGGTAATATACCCATAGACATACTTTTTCTCCGGCAGGTTCATGAATAAATAAATCGCCAGGAAAACCAATGGAAAAAATAACGATTCGACCGTAAGAGCATTGGTAAAGAACAAAATAGGCAGGAAGCCGGCCACCAGCGCCGAGAATAACGCTGCCGGGGTGTCAGCAGTGATTTTTTTTCCTAATAAGTAAACAATGATAGTTAGGCCAGCTATCAGCAGGTTAGGGATAATTTTTGCCACCAATTCCAGCGGCAGGAACAGGTCAAACAGAGCTATGAAATAATGGAAGAAAGGCAGGAACACTAATTCCCTGCCGCCATACGATAAAGGGTCTTCATATAAAGGCAGGCCGGTATTGGTAATATGTTCCACCTGGCGTAGATGGAAATACGAATCATAGGTAAAATTAGGGATGAGAAAAGCCAGCGTTAATCTGGTTGCCAGCGTTACCACAAAAATAGCAATCAGCCATTTCCTAGCTTGTTTATCTATCACCTGAGGAAGGAGAGAGTTTTCTTTTATAAATATAGCGAGTTTTTCAGAGTAAATTCTCCCCCTTATTTCACTTCCTCAATCCCTTCCTTGACAATCACAAACTTGACTTCCTTCCCCTCCGGCAAGGACCGATGTTTTCGTAAAGTCAATCCCCTACAGTTGCTGAATCGATGCATTTCTATCAGGCATTTGGAACTGTATTTGAGCAAATCCCCTCCCACCATCTTGACACTATCCCTATTATCAAAATCAGAATACACCTGGTTGGTGATGAGCACCGGAATTTTCCGCCGCCGGGCAATCTCGACCAAGTAAGCTAATTGCTTCCCCAAGGCCGAATTAATTTCATACACTTCCTCATTTTTTCCCAGTTCCAGACGATAGAGCATGGAGATAGAATCAACCACGATCAGTCCGATCTGCTCACCCGCGAGCTCTTTCATCTTTTCAAAAATATCCTTCTGCTCATCAAAGGTATAGGGATTAAAAAATAAAATTCGGGTCAGCACTTCTTCGTACTGGGGGGTAATTTGTCTGATCCTCTCCACCGCAATTCCCCCTTCGGTATCAATGATAATCACCTTCTTGCCGCTTTTGGCCATCTGCACCGCTGCCAGCAAGCATAAGTTAGTCTTCCCCGTCCCTGAAGGGCCGTACAGTGTCGTCACGATATCCTCATCGTAGCCCCCGCCCAGAAATGCATCCAGAAAAACTGCACCGGTTGATATTTTAGTCATGTTTCCTCCAATTCCACTTCTTTCCATCTTTCCGTTAGTTTCATCCCAGTAATTTTCCATACACTTCTTTTTCCATTTCGTTGGGTGTTTTTCCAGTATCGCTCTGCTTTCTCACATTATTGTACCAATACTAGAAAATGCGAGATGGCTCCGCCCAAAGTGCGGAGTTAATAATAATAGCTCGCA